>PMCF01000428.1 GCA_003154115.1 Anaerolineae bacterium | reverse complement strand
GGGGTGGATGGAGCGATCCACCGCGCGGCTGGTCCGCAGTTGCTGGAAGAATGCCGCACGCTCGGCGGATGCAAGACCGGAAGCGCGAAAATCACGCGCGGATACAAACTGCAAGCGCGGCACGTCATCCACGCGGTCGGTCCCGTCTATCGCGATGGCAAGCACGACGAGCCGGCTTTGCTGGCCAGCGTGTATCGCACCTGTCTTGAGTTGGCGTCGCAGCACGAATGCGCCACCCTCGCGTTCCCCGCGATCTCTACCGGCGTCTACGGNNGCATCCCGAAATCAAACTCGTCCGCTACGTGCTCTATGGAGCATCGGCGCTGGCCGTGCATCAGCGCGTGCTGGAGGAGGTTATGGCGGAATGACGAAGACCATGGAGAAACAGAAACTGCCCCTCCGTACTATCAATAGCGTGGCTCCGATCCGGATCTGTGATAATGGAGGCTGGACTGATACGTGGTTTTCAGGGCATGGTCAGATCTTCAACATCGGCGTATACCCTTATGCCGAAGTACAAATCGAGGTGTACCCCTACGATGGTCAGGATGGACGCATCGAGCTCTATGCCGAAAACTTTGGAGATCGTTATATCGTCTACCCGGAAAGAGACGTTTGGGACCGGCACCCTTTGCTCGAAGCCGCCTTCCAGCGAATGAACGTGCCGGAAAACATGGCGGTTCAGGTGACCATTTATTCCGAAGCGCCGGCTGGCGCATCCACGGGCACATCGGCTGCTGTTTCTGTCGCGTTGGTCGGCGCGTTGGATCGATTGACGCCTGGGCGGCTCTCACCTCATCAGGTCGCCTACACGGCACACTCGATCGAAGTAGATATGCTCAAGCGGCAGAGCGGTATCCAAGATCAACTTTGCTCGGCGTTTGGCGGAATCAATTTCATCGAGATGTTCAAGTACCCCTATGCATCGGTATCTCAAATCCAAATCCCGGATGCCATTTGGTGGGAGCTGGAACGACGGCTGGCGCTCATCTACCTGGGCAAATCGCACGATTCGTCGCAGGTTCACCTCAAAGTGATCCGCGAATTGGAAAACGCCGGACCCGATTGTAAACAGCTCGTCGACTTGCGCCACACCGCCGCCGAGTCGCGCGATGCGGTGTATGCTGGCGATTTTGCGGCGCTAGGGGTTGCGATGATAGACAACACGGAAGGGCAAGTACGCCTTAATCCCGCGCTGCTCAGCCAGGATGCGCGGCGCGTGATCGAAATTGCTAACGCGCACGGTGCGATTGGCTGGAAAGTCAATGGCGCTGGCGGTGAAGGCGGCTCGATCACGCTCTTGGGGCCATCGTCCAGCCAGGTCAAACGCACGATGATTCGCGAGATCGAGCAGGAAAGCAGGCTGTTCAAAAACATTCCGATCTACCTGAGCCGATTTGGGTTGCGCGTCTGGGAGGAAGAAGGCTCACAAAGAGAGACGAACAGCCGGTGAATCAGATTCAAAAGCCAGATTGCTTGAGCGTAAGCATACAAAAGCCCCGCCGATAGTGGCGGGGCCTTCCCAGGAAGAGACAGTTGGCTTAAGCCGGTTCTACAGTGCCATTCAACGCTTTTGGAATGACTCCCATTTCGTGGACGGCTTCTGCGCCAACCATCAGACTTACTACTTCGTCCGGCGTGGCTTTGGCGGCGAGCAGCTCGCCCACTTTTTTGCCGCGCCGCAGCACGACGATGCGATCTGCCACAGCGAACACGTCCTGCATATTGTGGCTGATGATGATGACCGGCACACCCTGCTCGCAAAGCGTGCGCACCAACGTCAACACTTTGCGCTGCTCTGAAACACCCAAGGCCGCCGTCGGCTCGTCCATGATCACCAATTTGGCGTTCCAGTAAATCGTGCGAGCGACCGCCACGGTCTGTCGCTGACCACCGGAAAGATTGCGAATTTGCTGTGCCAGAGAAGGAATGTGAATGTCCAGCCGGTCCAGCACTTTGGATGACTCTTCTCGCATCCGGTTGCGATTCAGTGTATTGATGACTCCACCGAAGTAACGATTCTTGATCTCGCGCCCAAGAAAGATGTTGGAACTAACATCCAGATTTTCCGCGAGCGCCAGGTCTTGATAGATCGTTTCGATGCCCAGATCGCGTGCTTCGCGGGGTCCGTTGAAGGTGACCTTCTTGTCGTCGAAGACAATCTCGCCGTCATCCGGCTGGTATACGCCGGAGACCATTTTGATCAAGGTTGACTTGCCGGCACCATTGTCGCCCACCAGGCCGACCACCTCGCCAATATTAACGTCCACACTTACATTGTCAACTGCCGTCAAGCCGCCAAATCGCTTGGTCAGGCCTGACGCTTTTAGGAGTGTTTTCATGGTCGGATTCCTTTTACTTGTTCAGCGCGCGGCCCAATTGATCGACCACGACTGCTAGAATGAGGACGGCGCCGACAACGACGTACTGATAAAAGTTTTCTACACCGATCACAACCAGTCCATACTGGATGGTCGCGATTACCAACGCACCGACGACAGTGCCGACAATCGTGCCTTCACCGCCAAACAGACTGGCGCCTCCGATCACCACGGCGGCGATGGACGTCATCTGGGTGGTCTCTCCGCCGTTGTACGCGCCGCTGGTAAACCGGGCTGCCCAGAGCACGCCGGCGACGCCGGCCAGTATCGACGAGAGGATGTACACTTTGATGAGAGTTCGCGCCACCGGAATACCGGCGCGCTTGGCAGCTTCAAGGTTGCCGCCGATGGCATACAGATGCTGTCCAAACTGTGTCTTGGCCAGAATGAACCAGCAAATCGCGGTGACGATAATGGTGACCAACACGACATTGGGCATCAGCGGAATATTGGCTTGCAGTTGAATTGACGTTGCCGTTTCGGGGACTTGGAACCAAGTGAACCAGTTTCCAGGCGACCAATTGAGAATCGACCCATTCCCTAAGTCCCCCAGATAGGGAGGCTGCTCGGCAATCGGGTAGCCGTGGCTGCGCAAGAGCGCCACCCCTTCGACGATAAAACCAACCGCTAGGGTGCTGATGAACGATGGCACGTTCCACCTTGTAAGCAAGAGACCGCTCAACAAGCCGGGAAGAACCGCCACGCTTATTCCACCCAGCATACCCAGGCCAATCGTCTCAATCGGCCCTGCACCGCTCGCATAGAGGTATTTCATTATGTCGGCGCCAATTACGGACGAGAAACCGAGCGTCCAGCCGACCGACAAATCGATACCAGCGGTGATAATAATCAGCGTTTCACCCAAGGCAAGGAGCAAAATCTGGGTTGCATAGAGTGCGATCCCTTGCAAAGCGCGGGGCGATAGAAAGTTCACGTTGTTCATTGCCTGGGAGGCAACGGTGAAGAATGCCAACATCGCAATGAGAAAGGCCCATGGATAAGCCTTGCGAAGCGTGCCCAAAGTTTCCGCGCGACTTTTCTTTCGCTTTGGGATCTCTGAGTCTTCTTCCCCCTTGGGCACCCTGTCTTTGGACGCTATGACCATGTGAACCTCCTCGTCCCACAATCGATGCGCTGTTCCACCCAACCTGAAATCAGGTCACGCACTGATTATATTCTAAATCTCCCACGATTCCAAACCAAGGATCAATCCAATGGATAGGGACAACTTGCGAAATTAGGAAAACTGCCAATAATGCGTCAGATTGTCATGCCCAGCTCTTTCTTTAAATGCGTCGGTTGCGGACCCGGAATCCCCAAGGGCTGCCGGACGATCAGGCGAGACCCGCGCGGGTTGTGATACTTAAGAGTCAGGGAGGCTTTCGCCTCCCTGACCGTTCACTACCGTGCCACGCGGAAGAAACGGAGTTACTGGTAGAAGAATCTGGAGATGTTGGGATCGTTCATGTTGTCGCGGGTGATGACTGCGTAGCCGGTCGCGATATGCTGCGGATAGCTGGTTACGCCATTGAGGTAGGCCATCGCAAGTTCAACTGCGAAATAGCCCATATCCGATGGCTTTTGCGCGATGACGAGGTCGGCCGTGCCGGCCTTTAAGTTGGCGATTGCATCCGCCGTCGCGTCAAACGCCACGACCTTCACCTTCCCGCTCAAACCCTGGTTCTTCACCACCGTGCCTGCGCCTTGTGCGCTGAACACGTTCGTGCCGAAGATACCGCCCAGATCGGGCGTCTTCTGCAGCATGGCTTGCACTTGCGCCTGCGCCTTGGACGGATCGTCGTCGTTGTAGTCTACTCCGGCGATCGTGACATCAGGATACTTCGCTTTGATGACAGCCTTGCAGCCATCCTCGCGCGCATCCGTGCTGCTGATGCCGCGCTTGACGTTTTGGATATAGATCTTGCCCTTTTTGCCAATCGAGTCCGCCAAAGCCGCACAGGCAATCTCGCCGCCATTTTCGTTGTCGGAGGCAATGAAAGACAGCGGGAACTTGACGGGGCCATTGGCGTAGTCGCCATCGCCAATGAACGTGTCAACGGTGATGAGCGGCAAGCCGGCGTCGTTGGCTTTTTTCAGCGGAGCGACCATGGCATCCTTGTCCACTGGGGCGAGGAAGAGGAAGTTCAGGTCGCCGCGAGCGACCATAGCGTCGAGCATGGGAGTCTGATCGGTCACGTTCCAGTTCTTTGGGACTTGGACGACGAGTTCAACGCCCAAATCGGCGGCCGCCTGCATTGCGCCGCGCTGCATCGTAAAGTAGAATGGGTCTGTCACTCCCGCCAACATGCCGATTTTGTACTTCTTACCTACTGCAGCAGGAGCTGCAGTGGGAGCAACAGTGGGGGCGACAGTTGGCTTTGGTGCGGCAGTCGGTTGTGCTGGTGCAGCGGTCGGTTGCGCTGGTGCGGCAGTCGGTTGTGCTGGCACTGCAGTGGGTTGTGCTGGAATTGCAGTTGGGGCCGGCGGCTGAGTGGGCGCTGGAGCGGGAGCACAAGCAACCACAATGATGCTCCCGAGCACGAGTGTAGCTAGCACCAGAAGAGTTTTCGTTTTCATTGTTCTTCTTCTCCTTCGAAGGACGTTCTGAGGACTGTTGGTTGTCTGCCTAAAACTGAGAGAGAAATAGACCACTGGGTCTTGTTGATCACCTCCTTCTGTTTTCGTCAATTCAATCAAATGGTGGGATGGCTGGAGCAATCGATCGTATGGAAGTAAATGCCAGCCTCGGCGACCCGAGAGAGGCATTCATCACCCTGTATCAAGAAGAAACGTGCAGAGCAAGCTGCATTGAATGCACTTGCCAATTTCAGTCTTCGACTTTGCTCACGCGTTGACCAAATACTAGCACATTTGAGACTGTTTGTCAATACTTTATTGACCGAATTCGCAAATTCGTGACGAAAAAGATTGACTTTTTACACAAAAATGCAGTATAATGTCATTTGGATGCTGTTTTGCTTTCGACTTCAAACAATCTCATGGACCAATCTCGCTATTGGCAAACCTGCGATCCTGGAGAGAATCGTATGTCTCAAGCGGTGCGATTAGATCAAATCGTCTCGGTAGTTGAGGAACACGGTTTTGTTTCAGTCAAAGAGCTGAGCAAATTCCTGGAAGTTTCTGAAGTGACCATTCGCCGCGACCTGCAGCAACTCGACGGGGAGAAGCGTATTCGACGAACATACGGAGGTGGCGTCTCTCTGCGGTCGACTTCAACCGAGGTTCAACAGACCCAGATTCTCGCGTCTCCGTTAGAGGGATCTCAACTAGATCGTGTCGATGTCTTGATTACAACTTCGGTGGATCCTCAATTCGACCGCGCGTTGATCGACCGCGTTAATCGGAGGAATATACCGGTGATTGCCGAATCCACCAACATCGATGGCATGAGAACCTTGGTCGCCGTTGACAATTATCAGGCGGCGATGGCTCTCGGCAAGTGGACGGGCGACTATGCCCTACGGCATTTTGATGGAAAGGTAAATGTACTAGACCTGACGTTTCAATTGAGCAATACCGTAGCCCGCAGCGAGGGCTTTATCGCTGGGCTGCGCGACGTTGTGCCAGCCGCCCAGGTTATCCTCTCGATCAATGCCCAGTCACGCACTGAAACCGCTTATCAATTAGCTGCCGATGCATTGAATGTTCACGGTGATATCAACGTCATCTTCGCCATTAACGATGCGACTGCCTCGGGTGCGATCCGCGCGTGTCTGGATCTGGGGCTGAACCCAGAGTCTGTATTGGTAGTGACTTTTGGTTTGGAAGGGGACACCCTCAAGAACGCCTTGATGACCGGAATGTCCGGTTTTTGCCGAGCCGGCCTGGCGATGTTCCCGGAAATTGTAGCCCCGGTTTGTATCCAAGCCGCGATTGCGGCGTGCAACGACAAGCCGCTGCCGATGCAGTTGACTACTCCGTACGCGATCCTCACCCCCGAGACCTTGTCGCAATTCTACGCGCGGAACGACAACGAATGGCAGATTCTATGGGGTGCAGTCAAAAACAATCTCAGCGTGCCGCTCACGATCGACCGGGATGTTCCCAAAGGAACAACCCTGCCCAAGCGAATCGGTTTTGTTGTGCCTTTCAGCGAGCATGAATGGTATAAGAACCTCAACAGCTTGATGAAGGAGTATGCCACGTCTCTGGGAATTGAGTTCGAGGCGATCGATGCGGCGCAGACAAGCCGGGACGATGTCGCGCTCAGGCAGCGCGCCATTGCGCAAACAGCCGCCAGCCTGGTTCAATCGGGAGATGTTATCTTGATCGATGGCAGCGAGGTCACCACCTACCTGGCCGAAGAGTTGTCGAAGCGCGGAGACTTTACGGTGATCACCAATTCGGTTCTCGTGTTTCAGGTCCTGCGCGCCTGCCCTAACATTACGCTGATCTCAACCGGCGGCTCACTGAGACGCGCCAGCGGGATTCTGATCGGACCCACGACGGAAGCCGCGCTCCGCGAATTGCGAGCGGACAAGCTGTTCCTGGCCGTCACAGGAATCAGTCTGGACTTTGGTCTGTCGCACACCAACGTAGCCGAGGTCGCGGTGAAGCAAGCCATGATGCGCGCGGCGCGCGAGGTCATTCTTCTGGCAGACCACACTAAATTTGGACAAGAATCCGTTATGCAAATTGCGCCCGTGACGGTCGTCAACAAGTTGATCACGGATAACGCGCTCCCGGCCAGCGTTCGCCTGGATATGAGCAAACTGGGGATCGAAGTCATTCTGGCGAAGACGTAACCCAATATGGCAATGCTATTGGAATCGTGATATACTCGCGCTGAAATATTGCAACGCGTAGGAGGAATTGGCCAGAGCGCCGCGAATGGCTGGCTGTACAGTTACCCCAGGTCATTGGCAGATCTCTGGCTCATCGAGGCATTGGATGGGCATTCTTTTCGGAGGCATCGAAGCCGGGGGCACTAAATTCATCTGCGCGGTGGGCAGCGGCCCTGACGATTTGCGCGCCACGACACAGTTTCCCACCACGTCACCCGCCGAAACGATCGGACGCGCGAGCGCTTTCTTCGAAGCGCACACCTCGCGGGATCATCTCGCCGCGGTCGGCATCGGCTCGTTCGGTCCGGTCGATCCAAATCCAGCGTCAGAGACCTTCGGCTTTATCACCACGACACCCAAGCCCGGCTGGGCGCACACCGATTTCGCCGGCGCGATCCAACGAGCACTCGACCTGCCCGTCGGTTTCGATACCGACGTCAACGCGGCCGCGCTCGGCGAGAACAGGTGGGGGGCGGCTCAGGGAATCGACAACTTTATTTATCTGACGATTGGCACAGGCATCGGGGGCGGCGCGCTGGTGAACGGCGAGCTGATGCATGGCCTGATCCATCCGGAGATGGGGCACATTCGCATTCCGCACGATTGGAAAGCCGATCCGTACGCGGGGTTTTGTCCATATCATGGAGACTGTTGGGAAGGGTTAGCTGCGGGGCCGGCCATCGAATTCCGCTGGGGGCAAAAGGCGGAGACACTGCCCCCGGATCATCCGGCGTGGAAGCTGGAAGCGCATTATCTCGCGCTCGCGCTGGCGGACTTGATTTGCGCGCTTTCGCCACAGCGCGTCGTGATTGGCGGCGGTGTTATGGAACAGCCCCACTTGCTGCCGATGGTGCAGCGCGAGACGCAGGGGCTGCTGAACGGCTATGTGCGCGCGCCGGAGATTTTAGATGACATCGAACATTACGTCGTCGCGCCNNGTGCGCCGCTCGTTGGATTTCATGTTTATTCCGGCGTTTTTGAAATCTTAAAGCGACAGGCGTCCGCGCCCATATTCATGCACGTCACTTCCTGGACCGGGAATTGCTTGTCTGTCAGCCATTTGGCTGCTTCGGTCAACCCGCCCATCGTGACAAAGCAGCAGGGCGACGAGTGTTTGGGGCGTTCCAGGCACATGCAGTGGCTGACGACCCACGTAAAATGGTCGGGACTGTCTTCCAGGACGGCGGGTTGATTGACGGTCTTGTTCACCGCCGCCACCATCTGGTCGAGCAGCAGTTTCATTTTGGCGCTGGTCGGAAGCGGCAGCGCCTTGAGCGCCTGGCCGGCCAGTCCCAGGACGGCGGACTGTTCTTTGATCCCGTAGTTGAACGTCGTGCGCCCGACGCGCAGCAGCATGGCTCGCGCGCCGCGCGTGCCGTAGAAATCTTCAACGGCTTGTTCCACCGCACCGTACTCGCTGAATTTGACTTCCAGATTCAGGTTTCTGGGCGGATAGTTGTCGAGGTAGCGGTCCAATTTGGCGCCGCGCAGCGCCGCCCGCATTCCATCCTTCCCCATCACTTCTTCGATCGCGAGAAACAAAATCCGCAGCGCGTCGTTCGGCATCATTCGATCGTCCGGCATCTGGGTCTCCTTGGCTAGTTTTTGCGGGCCGGCGATTTTTCTTCGGGGGCGTTTTCCAGGATCACGTAGAGCAGTTCGAGCAGGATGTTCTTGACGCTATCCTTCTTCGTCGCCGTGCAGGGCAGCACGCGCACTTCCTGTCCCAGCCCCAGGGCGATCTTGAGGTCTTCGGCGGGCCAGGCGTCTTCGTCGTCTTGTTTGTTCGCCGCGATAACGAACGGCGTGGGGCTGTAGCCGCGAAACGTGTCCAGGATCCGGCGCGCTTCACGAAAGGTCTCCGGCCGCGCGCTGTCCACGAGGACGACGAACCCCAGCATCCCTTCGGACAGGATCTCCCACATAAAGTCGAAACGCTTCTGGCCGGGCGTGCCGAAGAGGTAGAGCGCCAGGTCTTTGTCGATGCTGATCCGGCCAAAATCCATCGCGACCGTCGTCTGCGCTTTGACGCTGCGGGTGCTGTCCGTTATTTTGCGTTCGGTATGAACGACGGGGATCTCGCTGACCGACCCNNATGAACGACGTCTTGCCGGAATTGAATGGGCCGGTCACCACCATCTTGACTGTCTGCATGCTTTATCCGAATGCTCAGGATTTGCCGGGGTTTAGATGCGGCGCAATCGATCGATCACGCGCAAGAGCACGCCGCGGCCCACGGGCGCCGCCGGAACGATAGGCGTGGGCGGACGGACGGGCGCTCCCGCGCCGACGCCAGCGCCAGCCAAAACGTCCACCAGGCCGGCCGATTGCAGGCCGTAGACGATGCGGCGGATCTGGAATTCGTCCATTCTCAGGAAATTGGCGATCTGGCGGATCGTGTTCCGCGCGTTGATGAAAGAGATCACTTTCCACTGCTCGACGTTGAGGTTGATATTGTGCATGGTGGCGTCGGGTTTGTCGGCAAAGCGCAGCGGCACGTCAAGGTCGGGCAATTCGTCGCGCAACTGCTCCCATTCCTGCACGCGCCGCTTGCCTTCGAGGATCAGGTGGTCGAGGCTCACCGCGACCGTAATGCGTTCTTCCGGCGGCAGCTCGTTCGCCTCGAAGCGGAATTCGCCGGTGTTCCAGGTGAACAATTGGTAGACCGTTTCCAACAGATAGTTCTTGACGCCTTGCACGATGTCGGTCTGATTCAACATGCCGTTCTGAATCATTAAAAGCCCCAGCTCCTTGTCCGTGTCAACTCTGGAACGCGCCCGCACGGCTTTGGCCTGGTCGGGCGTCAGCTTGCCTACCTTGACCATGATGTCGGTGAGGCGCGCATCCTGGCCGTCGACGGTGGAGTGGATCAGCCGGCCTTCCTTGAAATAGAGGCGTGCTTTGCCGCGCTCGCCGTCGTGTTGGACGGTCAGCGCCCCGGTTTTGTGGGCGAGGTATATGAGGTTGAGGAGTTGGTTCAAGCCAACGTCGCGGAGGTTGCCTTTAAGCGCCATTTGGTTAACCTGGGAAAGACTGCGAGCATTATAACCTGACTCTAGGTACAAGTCAATGAACCAAAGTCCTATGGGTGTTTTTCACCTGGGGAGGTCGGTTTTTGCGGAGGAGTGGGTTCCTATCGCGCCGGTGGGCTAAATTCCTGTCCGGATTGACCCGGTTTCATCGGCGGCGCCAGCGCGCGCTCGCGCCACCACAGCAGGCCGCCCGGCAGGCTCGTCAACACAACCAGCAGGTGGAAGATCAGCGACATGGACAAGGACAGTTCGCTCGATACGCCGATCAGCCCGAAGAAGAAAACGGCGGTGGCTTCTTTAGGTCCCAGACCGTTGAAGGATAACGGGATCAACAGGACGAACGCAATGAGGGGATTGAACAGGAAGAAATAAAAGAGCGACACGTCGATCCCGAGCGCCAGCGCCACNNGCCAGAGCGCGGTAGCTGTGCCGATAGACCTGGAGCGCGTGGTAGACGCGCCCGGCGATTGGCTGAATGCGCTGGAGCGGCCCGCGGTCAAAGACGCCTTTCACCCGCTGCGACACGCGGCGGCTGAAGAGCAAGGCGGTCGCACAGAGGAAGAGCGCGGCGGCGACGACCGTTGCGATCTCGATCTGCTCGAGTTCGGCGCCGCGGGTCAGCGTGACCGCCGCCAGTGACGCCATCACGACCGCCGCGCCCAGAAACGCGACCAGCCCCATGAGCCGGTCGACCAGGACCGAAACCGCCGCGGCCTCCGCGCGCGCGCTGACGCGGGCCAGCCCGTAGGCGCGGACCACGTCACCGCCCACGTTGCTGGGNNAGGTCCTGGGCGTGCACGAGCACCTGCCATTTGACCGCGCCGAGCAAGATGGCGAAGAAATAGAGCGCGAGCGCGACGAGGAGCATGGCGATATTCGCGCGCGCGACGTGCTGCGCCAGCACGGCGAGATCGACACGCGAGAAAAGGAAGACGATGATCGCGAGCGTTACGCCAATTTTGATGAGATTGAAGACGAGGTTCTTCATCACGTGGGTTAGCGGTAGTGCGGGCTGCCAGCCCGCCGCAGGCACGCTGCCTGCTCTACATGACTCTGCGGCATCAGTTATTTCGGCTCGGTGGTAATGTCTGAAGGAGGGTGCGTCTGCGGCACGGTCCCATTCTCCACGCGCTTGGTCGTCCACGCCATGTCCCACACGACGTGCTTTCTGCCGCGGACGTAGTAATCATACGTCCCCAGGGCCCGCGCCAGCGCTTCGACCAGCGCGAGCCAGGTCAGCGTAACGATCAGGCGAGCCGCTTTGACCATCTCGTCGACCGCGATCCGCATGACGCGCGTGTTGTCCAGGCTGGAAACCTTGTAGCCGTACTTGCGCGTGAGGTGCAGGTGGCCGGCGTAGTTGCGGCGGCGCTGCATGATAAACTCGCCGAGCGTCTCCGGCCCCATGTTGTACACCACCGCGTCGGGCGCGTAATGCACCTCCAGCCCGCGGCGAATCACCAACGCCTCGACGAACGCTTCGTCCATCGCGACGTCCGGCGGCAAATGGGTGAACACTTTGCGGAACGCGATCAGTTCTCCGAGGCGCGGGATTTCGAGGCAGAGCTGGTGCTCCATCTGCAGCCGCAGGTGAGACATGTAGCCGACCACATGCTCCGGCACGTTCACCGGGATCTTCTGCGCTCCCGTCATGCCGATCTTGGGATCTTCAAAGGGCCTGACCAGATTCTCGATGCTGTCCGCGCGCGGCAGCGTGTCGCCGCTCTCCAGAACGCAAATGTCTTCCACGGCGTTTTGCAGGAACTGGTTGATCGCCGAAGTCTTGCCCTCGCGNNATGGTGCGGTCGGTACAGCCGCTCGCGACCACGATGATTTCCGTGATGTCGACCACCTGCAATTTTTGCGCGAGCATCGCGTCGAGCAGTTGGCCGATGTTCTTTTCCTCGTTATACGCGGTAATGCCTACGCTGCAACGAACAGTCATTCAGACTCCCAATGCCTTGAGTGCGGTCTCGAAGATCGCGGTCGATTCCTTGGTAAGATAATATGCCGCAAAGAAGAGCGGCGTCATAACCAGGACGATGCCCCAGGCCGCGCGCGGCAGGGATCCCAGCCCGCGCGTTACGCGAGCCGCCAGCGCCAGCGTGCCGACCACCA
>PMCF01000108.1 GCA_003154115.1 Anaerolineae bacterium | reverse complement strand
CGATTGAAGCACTCGGGCATGACGGCTGAGCAGTAACGTTAAATATTTCATTCGCGGGGCCAAGCTCGATCAACTCGCCGAGATACATGAAGATCACGTAATCGGCCAAGCACTTGGCCTGCCGCAAGACGGGCGTCGGCAAGGTTCAGACAGTTTGGGCACTTTAGTTGGTTTGGGAACGTGAGTTGGTTTGGGAACGTGAGTTGGTTCGGAAACGTGGGTCGGCTTGGGAACGTGAGTCGGGTTGGGAATGTGAGTCGGGTTGGGAACTTTAGTCGGGTTGGGTGCTATAGACGTATTCGTCGGTGCTGGCGCTGATATGTTCGTCGGCATGGGTAGAGGCGTGTTTGTTGACGCTGGCGCTGATGTGTTCGTCAGCATGGGTAACGGTGTGTTTGCTGGCGCTGGCACTGATGTGTTCGTTGGCATGGGTAGCGGTGTGTTTGCTGGCGCTGGCACTGATGTGTTCGTCGGCATGGGTAGCGGCGTGTTTGTTGGCGCTGGCGGAGCAACTGTCGGGGTAACCTGATCTGCCGCTCCTAGATCGTATTTGACATTGAGCACGAGGCCGCCACGCGCCTGGTCTTCGAGGATAGCCTCCTGCACCAAACCCGGGTCGAGCGGGTTGAGGCGCGCAACAGCCACGCCCTCGGCGCTGTAATCGTCCTGGCGGTAAGGGGCTGCGGCAAAATAGAGCGGCGCGAGGTTCGGCTGGCTAAAAGCCAGCGCAAGCGCGGCCCAGATCACTGCCAATCCCAGGGCAATGGCCGCAGCAATCGCTATGCTCCACAATATTGCTTCATGCTGCTTGTTCATAAAGTCTGGGCATCCCCTTCCGTGTTCTGCGCGGCCGGCAAACTATCAGGGCTTGCGTCGTACAGACGCTGCAATTCTATATCGGTCAAGTTGAACTCCAGGCCCAACTCTTTTTTGGACTGCGCGAACTGGGAGGCCGCGGCCTTGATCCACGCCTGCACGGATTCGAGCGGCAGGTTCTTGGTGGTGGCAATCGTCGTTGGCTCAAACCCGCGGCAATACAGGTACACGGCTTCGAGCGCAGCGAGGCGGGGCACCTCGGTGCTCTGGGAGGGGCTGCCCGCCGACGGGTTGGGCGAAGTTTTGGTCAAGTGCATGCCAATGACATTGTAGACATGTACCGATTCGGTCCTCCCTTTGAGCGCGACGGCGCCCTGGTCGGTCACCAGCAACCGTTCGCGTTCGGCGAAGGCCTGGTAGGTTCCCTCGGTAATAAAAATATTACTGTCCGAGAGTTGGCTGGCGAGGCTCTGCACGCGCGACGCCACATTGACCGCATCCCCGATCACCGTATATTCGAAGCGATCCTCCGCGCCGACGTTCCCCGTGATGACCTCGCCCGTATTGATGCCGATGCCGATGTTGATCGGCTCCAGGCCGGCCTGCACGCGGTGCGCGCTGGACTCGGTGATGCGGAGGCGGATCGAAAGCGCAGCGCGGAGCGCCCGGTGCGCCGTCTCGCTGGGGGGCAGATTCACTGGCGCTCCAAAGATGGCCATGGTGCTGTCGCCGCCAAACTTGTTGATCATCCCGCCGGCCTCGCGGACGGCGACATTGACGATGCTGAAGTAAGTGTTGAGCATGCCCACCACTTCCTGCGGGCTGTGACTTTCAGAAAAATTTGTAAACTGGCGGATGTCGGTGAAGAGCACGCTGACGACCTTTAGTTCGCCGCCCAATTGCAGCTGATGACCCAGCAGCAGCGCCTCACGCACTTCTACGGAGACCATGTGGCCAAACAAATCACGCATGATATCGCGCTGGCGCAGTTGAAAGACCATCTGATTGAACTGGCGGCTCAACAGGCCGAGTTCATCCTGGGCCTGCTCCCGCACTCTGGCATCCAGATCGCCCTTGGCCACCCGGGTTGAAGCGGCCACCAATTCGAACACCGGGATGGCAATGATTTTTGCGATCACGACGCCCAGTGCAATCACCGCCAGAACCGCCAGGATAAAGGCAACCGCCAATTGCGCCGGGCTTACACGCGCGCTGCTAGTGATGAGCGCACGCGGCAGTGTCACTGCTAGCGCCCAACCGCTGGGCTGACCACGCACCAGCAGGGGGCCGACCGCTTCATTATATTCGTTCGCGCCCAGAGTCCAAAGGCGGTTTTGCAGGGAGTGGGACCCTTCGGCGTTGACCACCGCCAGTATCTCAGGAGTCAACGCCGGTATGGGCGATCCTTTTGAAAACGTGCTTAACGCGGCCTGCCCATCTGACTGGTAGAGGGTGACCTGGGCAGCAGAGTCAGCGATCATCTGTGGCAACAGAGTGCTCAGCGGAAAACCGACCAGCACCACGCCTAATTGTTGATCGTTCAGGACAAGTGGACCGGCAACGTATAATGCGGATCCCCCGGGACCATCCACCACACCGGAGAATTTGTCGCCGAGATTGTCACTCTCGCCGGCCAGTACATGGCACACCGGAGTCCACGCAGCAAAATCGGCGGCTTCGTCCAGCATGTATCCTTCGGAGGTGAGGTGCAGCCCGTAGATGAGTGTGCCGGAGTTATCCAGCACATGCACCAATGGAACATGCGCGTTGACCACCAGGGGGCGGACCAGCGCATTGAGGCTGGCTGCATCTCTAGCGGCTACCGCCTCGGCCACGCCCGCGGTGCGCGCGATGGCGCGTTCCGTGATGAGCGCCTTGGATTCGGACTGAAACACTTGGGTGCTAGCCGTTTCAAAGCCGTCCACCAACTGAACGTTAAACCGCTCCTGCTGACCGGCGACAAAGGACTGGGTAATAACCCACGTGGCCAGGCCGGCCAATAGAATAGCCACTACAAAGTAGGGAAGCGCGATTTTGAAACGCAGCGGCAGAGAAAGAAACGCAGTGACAGGTCGGACCAGCCGCTGGTAACGTATTTCTGGGGCTTTTATGAGGTCGGATTTCAGTCTGAGTGACATCGTTAATCCTATACGCAAGTAATTTGCCGTACACGACCTCGGAGTACGATCTGCGCACGTTGTTCGCGCAGACAGGCGCCCTCAGGTCACAGCGCAAACGAAGCAGCTATGGATCAAACTCAGCGGCGAGGATACGTCGCCAGGGAAATCGCGCTAAACCAACGCATTCTGAATCGCATAATGGGTGAGTTCGGCATTCGTCTTCATGTTCATCTTTTCCAGCACCCGCGCGCGGTAGGTGCTGATCGTTTTAGCGCTGAGAGATAATTCGGTGGAAATCTCTTTGACTTCCTTGCCGGCCGCGATCAGACACAGCACCTGATACTCGCGATCCGACAGGTGTTTATAAAGTGGTTGATCGTCCTCATGCCGCGCGTGCAGCACCAGCTCATCGGCAACCGACGCGCTGATATATTCTCCGCCGTGCAAGACTTTGCGGATGGCCTGCACCAGTTCTTCCGGCGCACTTTCTTTGTTCAGATAGCCCGCCGCCCCGGCCCGGATCGTCCGCACCGCATATTGATCTTCTGGATACATGCTGAGAATCAACACCGGTAGCTGCGGACGGTCATGTTTGATCTGCTTCAACGCTTCCAGGCCATTGCCACCGGGCATGGTTAGATCCAACACCGCGATATCCCAGTGCTCTTTGGTGACCAGCTCCAGCAGTTCGCGGGCATTTTGCGCCTCGCCAAACGTAGCCTGGGCAAATGCCTCGGCTAGAATTTGCTTGACGCCCTGGCGCACGACAGCGTGATCATCGGCCAATAAAATTCTGAGCATGGTAATTCTCCAATTCAACTCACATCATTCATTCGGTTTCAAGGGAATGGACACCGTGACGATCGTGCCGTCGCCCGGCACGCCGTGAATGTCGAAGGTGCCGCCCAGTCGCTGCGCGCGCTCGCGCATCCCCAGCAAGCCCAGCGAGTGCAAGCCGGCGATTTCATCCGCTTGAATCCCTCGCCCATCATCGTGAACCTGAAGCGTCACGGTCGCAGGCGTGACGTTAAGTCTAACTTCGATGAGCTGCGCGCCGGCGTGACGTGCGACGTTCGTCAACGTTTCCTGAAAAATGCGGAATAGCGCCAGGGACGGGGCGCGCGCCAGGGGCAAGTCGGGCGAGGATACACTCACGGCGCATACGATGCCCATGCGTTTCTCAAAGTCACGCGCCAACCATTCGATCGAGGCCGCCAGACCAAGGTCGTCCAACATGCCCGGCCGCAATTCGGTCGCAATGCGGCGTACCGTCTTAATCATCGCATCCATCTGCGCCGTGACGGCTCTGGCCTTTTGTCCAAGTGCGGCGTCCTTACTCACGATCCGATCGGTCAGCCACGCCAGATCGAACTTCAT
>PMCF01000006.1 GCA_003154115.1 Anaerolineae bacterium | reverse complement strand
TCCCGATTTTATCAGAAAAGGTCGAAAGGCAAAACCGCAATTTATGCCCGTGGGCAGTATAAGCGCGCCACGGCTCAAGCCTAGACGTTCTCGCACTGCACCCGCTCGATCTCATCGAGATGGGCCTCGGCATACGCCCAGGCATTCACCAGATCGACGGCGTGCAGCGCAGTAATTCTCCAACAGTTGAGCCTCGGTCCAACCTGCCCGTCGATAGCCGTCCAGCACCCAGATCGGAATGCGCGTCCGTACAATGCGAGCCTCGCCGCCGACGATGCTGGGGGTCTTCTCGATGCCGGGCCACGCCGCCAGATCAAGCACCAGCACACGCAGCGCTTGCGCCTTCGCGCCGAGCGTCAACGCCAGCAGTTGTTTTTCCAGTTCCTGAAACGTCATCACGGCCTCCTACTATCTATACTCTATCACGATCAAACGGCCCAATCGTCCGCCGCTGACGTTTACCCGGCCACA
Organism: Anaerolineae bacterium; assembly: GCA_003154115.1. Taxonomy (GTDB): domain Bacteria; phylum Chloroflexota; class Anaerolineae; order Fen-1058; family Fen-1058; genus Fen-1058. The sequence goes on along the minus strand of PMCF01000006.1, from coordinate 5,082 downwards.
TCTACAATCGCCCGTAGTTGACCCTTGTGTCGTACTCGAAGACGATCTCGCCATTCGTCTGATACCATTGAAAGATGTCGGCCAACTCCGCCATCAGCGGCGCGTGATTGGGCTGATCGGCTTCCGGCGCATACGACGAAGACATCAAACGGCCCTGCACGCCCTCGAAGTCAAAATGCTGTTGATTGTCGAATGATTGGAGTTTGAACGATACCGTCGGGAAGGTTGCACGGATTACATCCTGATCGATCAACCGATGATCCACTTGCGCGTAATCGGGCGAATAGGTGCGCAGCAGTTGCTCGTAGGCCCGCAGAAACGGCGTGGAATCGACGCGGCGTTCGTTCCAGATCAGCACCACCCAGCCCGGCGATTGGAGGATGCGGGCAAACTCCACGCTGACTCGTTCGCGATCGAACCAGTGAAAAGCCTGACCCGCCATGATGAAATCGACGCTGTGATCGGGTAACATAGTCGTTTCCGCCGTGGCGTCGATGCTGACAAAGCGCTCATAGCCGCGCAGCAGTTGCTCGCCCGCTTCGCGCATCTCGCGATTAGGCTCGACGCCCAAAACGCGATTGCCCGCCTTGAGAAACAACTCAGCCAGCAGACCCGTGCCCGAACCGACATCCGCTACGATCGAGTTCGGCGTCAGACCGCATTCCGCGGTGAGCAAGTCGATGATCGCCGCCGGATACGAAGGCCGGTACTTCACGTAGTTGGTCACGCGGCTGGAAAAGCGTTGAGTTGGATCCGTCATACTGTCTCCAAGCAATGCCCATCTGCGAACTCACCGACTTTAGTATTCACTCGCATACCGCTCATGCACCCACAGGAACTCCTGACGCTTATTCTGCACGCGGACGAGACCGCCAAAGCCGGGATCTTTCTCCTTGAGCAGTGCGTGCAATTCACGCAAAACTGAGCCTTCTGCCCGAACTCCCGCGCCATGTTCGAGGTCAGACGTTTCGCCGCTGCTGAGCCAGCCACCGACTTTCACGCTGCCGCCCACCGTCGCTTCGATGCACTTCTGCCCGAAGTCGAGTTGTTCTTCGATTGTCTTGTAGGAAGCATCGTCCAGAGCCAGTTTCACGGTGGATGACGCAACCGGTAGCACCAGACTCAGCGTACCAGCGATGACCTTCAAAAACGGCGCAGCCTTGATGACCCAGTCTCGTTTGATCTCCAATTCATACACGCCGCGTTGCTCATTGTCTGAGCCCTTGTTCAGCACTGGCAATGGCAAGCGTGAGTGTTCACACCACAAGGTCAGCCGGAATTTCTCGCTGGTCCATTGTTTGGGATTGAACGCCTTGCGATTGACAGGCACCAAACTGAACAGGCGCGGACCATCTTTGGCCTCGTCGGTCAATGTATGCATTAAGTCAGCGAATGCATCTTCGATTTGGCTCAAGAGGCGGCGATCGTTTTGATCTAGTGTTCTGAAACGCTTCAGTTCGTCACGCTCGTGCCGACTCAACTGCACACGTACTGCTTCAAGCCTTACGAGCACCTGATCGAGGCCTAGAGCAATGATTTGATCCAATGGCGCTGGCCGAATCGCTGGCGAATTCAGGAGCAGGCTATCGATGCTCTGCCAATCATTGCAGACAGGGCATGGATATTCCGAACGTCCGCGTTTCTTGCTCTCAATCAATTTCTCTACTTCATACAGACCAGTACCAGGTGAATTTCTTCCACACGGCTCAACGCATGGAACCATCACGTCACACTGCATACCCTTCCAGAAATTCTCAACCAGCCATTTCACTTCATGTGTCAATACCGATAGGAACGCTTGCGGATAAGGTGCGCGCACTGTGATGCGCACGTCGTTTCCAATATTTTCGACCAGAGCTCGCCCGTTATAGCCATCATCGAGTACCAGACCGCGCTGCCAGTGGACACTATCTAAATAGTTCACACGCCCCAGCGAGAACTTGTGCAGACGGACGATCAACTGATAAAATAATCCTTCTGCAGTGGCCGATTGGCCATTATGCGCATCTACAATGCGGCAGATCTGTACTTGTTGCTCTTCGCCGTTGGCGGCTTTTGGTTGCCAGACACGCGCCAGCTCGATCTCCGATGGGCGAACGTCGGGCACTAACTGTGCGATCAGGCTGGTGGGATTCAATTCGCCGTCGCGCAACCCTGCTACGCGATATGACAGATCGAAACGCTCCATTAAGCGCACGAATACTGGATGCAAATCAATTGGATAACGATCTTCTTTCGCCCTGTTGGGGTCATTCCATAGCTGACTAAGCCGAGTCATACTTACAAGGCCATGCATGGCACGCGTTTGTCTATCATCGAGCACAAAGCTGATAGCCGTCGCGAGCCAATTTGGCTTGAGAACGACAATATCCCGCAACACTAGATCGTGTTCGTAATGGATCAAGTGGCCAAGACGATGAGAGATGGTAACAAACAAACGTGCTTCATCGTCTTCCATTTGGAATTTCCGGCATACATCTAGGACCAGCTTGTAAGGCAAATAAGCCGCATCAAGCTGTTTCAATGCGTCACGTGTTTCTTGCCAGCGCTTCGGAACCTTGCGTCCCATCTCTGGTAACAGGGCCGCTACACGTGCAATTGCCTCCTTCAACTGGCTAATGCCTTCCCGTACACCTCTACTGTCAGGCTTGCTATTTATATGAAAGAAGTCTACGACTGACTCTTTGCCGAACAGATCCCAGATCTCTTGTCGATCAATATCTGGCTGACGCTCCTGCGGACCACCGTGTGTGGCTACAACAAGAATTTTAGCATCCGGCTCGCGATGTTCAACTAGCTTGATCCATTCTTTGACTAGGTTCTGTTGTGAGCCCTCACGCGGTTTCCATACTACAAGGTATACCGCTGGTGCACTGAAGAACAGCTGGTGTGTGGGCCGATAAACTCGTTGTCCGCCAAAATCCCAACCATTAAGTGTAATTTCCTGCGTGGTTCGAGGATAGACTATCTTAACAGGCTTGATTTCAATACCATGTGTAGTGGGACGCCCCTCTTCCCATGGATCGTTGCGCAGCGCGCCTAGAAGGCAACTCTTGCCCACTTCTCCTTCGCCAACTAGGATCAGTTTGGCTTCTGTTAGCATTACTTGTTCTCCAGTTTTGGCAATCAAGTAACGCCTAATTGCTGTGATGCCTTCACTTCGAGCTGCATCCAGCTCGGGACCAAAAGGGTTATTATCAACGGCTAAATCTCGTAAGCGTGGAAGCTGAGCCAAATAGCCAGGTAGGTCTGTAAGCTGGTTTCCTGTTAAGCTCAATCTCTCCAGCAACGTGAGTGCACCTAACGAGCCGGGTATTTTCCTCAGATTATTTCCGTTCACGTTCAAAGACCTCAAATGGGTAAGTGCGCCCGTTGATTCTGGTAACGCAGCTAAATGGTTAACATTTAGGTATAACCCCTGTAATTGGGTGAGTGTCCTTATGGATTCCGGCAACGTTGTCAGGTCATTAGCACTTAGATATAATGATTGTAAGTTGGTGAGTGTGCCTATAGATTCCGGTAATGACGTCAGCTGATTGTTACTTAGGTTTAATATTTGCAACTGTGTAAAAGTACTTATGGATTCCGGTAACGTCTTCAGAGAGTTCGCGCTTAGGTTCAATATCTGTAAACCAGTGCACGCACCTAATGACTCCGGCAATGTCGAAAATCCGTTATCGGATAGGTTTAGTGACCTCAATTTTTTAAGCTCTCCTAACACCTCTAACGACTCTGGTCGCCTCGCAAGTTGGTTGGAATCGAGGTTGAGCTCTTGTAATTCAGTAAGCGTGCCCAGAGACTTTGGCAGCTCGGTGAGCTGGAAGACAGCGCCTAAATTACTAAGGTTAAGATACTTGTCTTTGACGAGATGTGCAGCTTCAATCTTGTTTTCTGCTCTTCTATATGCTTCATCGAGTGCCATAGCTTCCCTCCTTTGCTATCGATAACACTTCATGCATTTTTCCTGCACATTTGACTGCATGATAAACGCCTGACTACGCTCAATACTCCCACATCACATGCCCGAGCGGCTCTCGATTCAGCTCTTCTCGATGCAGCCGCCACTGTGGCATGGCCTGATCCATCAGCGCCGCGAAGCGATCGTTGTGATGGCGTTCGAGCAGGTGCACCAGCTCATGCACGACGACGTATTCGAGGCACAGTTCCGGCTTCTTGATCAGTTCCAGATTCAGCCAGATGCGCCGGGCCTGGATGTTGCACGTACCCCAGCGGGTCTTCATCTGCTTGACGCCCCACTCGGCGACGGTGACGCCAAGGATGGCCTCCCACTTGACGATGAGGGGCGGAATCAGCGCTTTGAGTTGCTGACGATACCACGCGAGGAGCACACGCTCGCGTGGCCATGTGTCGCTGCCGGGACGCACGATCAGATCGAGGCGCGTGTTGTTGCGGATCGAGACTTTGGGCGGGCCAGCCTGATAGATGACGTTGAGACGATAGCGGCGACCTTGAAAGTAGTGGCTTTCCCCAGAGACGTATTCGCGTGCGGATTGGCGTTCTTGTCCTGCAAATTTTGCCTGCTGCCGTTTGATCCAGCCTAGTTTGGAAATCACGGCGAGGCGCACGGCTTCGTCGTTGACGCGCAGCGGCGCGGCGACACGCACTCGGCCATTGGGCGGATAGACGGCCAGATGCAGGTGCTTGATGTTCTTACGGACCACCTCCACGACAAGGCCGTGAACAGTGATCGGATGTGATTGGGAGATATTTGCAGATTGGTTCATCATAACCGCCTGACCGTCAATTCCTCAAGATTGGGCATAACCGGGTATACAGCAAAACTGTTGGGTGGGCATACTGCCCGGCCACGCTCGCGCTGGATGTGCCATCCAGCAGGAGCATATCCCACAAGTCACCAACACTTTTGCGTTATACTCGCATGGCCCCTCTACTAAACGGCCAGCCTGAAACTTTGGTATAATCGTTATAGTGGATGCCAGACAGTTCATCATCCGTGATTCAGGCAGACTGACTGGCAAGGTGGCACAGCATGTCAATCATTCAACCTTCTCTTCCACCCTCGGTCACACTGGATGGCGTGCGCAAACTCAATGCCAGCAT
>PMCF01000397.1 GCA_003154115.1 Anaerolineae bacterium | reverse complement strand
TTGAACGTGCCGGTGCTCGTCGCTTCGCAGCTGAGCCGCGCGGTAGAACAGCGCGCCGACAAACGACCGCTGTTGAGCGATCTCCGCGACTCGGGCGCGATCGAGCAGGACGGGGATGTGATCATGTTCATCTATCGTGATGGCGCGTATAACGACGCGTGTGAGAATCCGAATTTAACGGAACTGATTATCGCCAAACATCGCAAAGGCCCGACCGGGACAGTCGAGTTGTATTGGAAGGCTAGCCTGACCCAGTTTTGTAGTGCCGTGCGGCGTGAAGTGCAACTGTAGAGCTTATGAAGGAACCTCGTTTGAGGCGAGTGGACGAACAGATTTTAACCCAGGTCAACTGGACGCGGTCTATGGACTCGCTAACGAGGCAAGAGGAGCAACGACTGTGACGGATGTTTTCCGCATCGTGTACACCCAGACGCTGATTGGCGATGAAGCCAACCGCCTGAGCGAAACTCGCCCTGAGATCTATTTTCAGATCGGTTATGCCGCCATCGAAACCCGGTGGCTGCGCGGCTTTCAGCGCCGCTGGGCTGATCTCGGTGCCTTGGTCGGACTGGGCTTGCACGCGCGCCCCCTCCTGGGGGCTGACTACGAGCTGCTGCGTAACCTGGGTTTGGTCGGGCCGGACGACGAAGGACGGCTCTATGCGCGTCTCACTGATCTGGGATTAGCAGAAGCGACAGGGATCGATCGGAAGGATGGCATTCCAGCCTGCACGCAGCGTTTAGCTGAGAGTCGTTTGCTCAAAGTGCTCAATTTGCCCGATGATTTTCGTGACAGCTACGGCCAGTTCAGTGGGCGGCATGCCTATTTGCTGCTCGGCTCGGTCGTCTCGCAGTCAAATCACCGTGGGGGGTTATCCCCCACGGTGAAAATTGACCGTGGGGGATTATCCCCCACGGTGGACGGACGTCAGGGGATTGGCCGTGGGGGATTATCCCCCATAAAGAATATAACTTTGTCTTCTACACTTTCAAAAAACGAAAGTGAGTCGCGCGGCGACTCTGCCGCGGATGACTTTGCCGATGAAACGGTTTTGACTCCGGACGACGAACACGCGGGCGATCGCCCGACGCTCGACCCGTCTGGCAACGTGGCCGGTGCGCATCGCACTGAAGACGCAACCAAAACTGCCTCTGGGGTGCATCGCCAACAGGGGACGATCTGGCAGAGATTGAACACAGCGCTGGAAGATGAAAAAGCCGCCCGTGCTTGTGAGCCTGTGCTCGCCGAGATCGAGGCCAAGTTGGGTTTCACCGAGATTGGCTTGCGGGCCGCGCGCCTGGCGTTTGCGCCGTTGCCTGATCGCCGCCGGCGTGTGCTCGACGATCTGCGGCGCATGCAAGGCAACTCCGCACTCAAACCGCATACCCGGCAGCGTAACGTGATCGGCATTCTCACGCAAAACATCGGCGTCACACTGGGCCTGGGTCTCACCGAGGACGGCAGTTTGCGCGCCCTGGCTGATCGCGATGACTACACCGTCATCGGGGGCTTGCTCAAGCAATATGGTGCAGAAGCGGTTTGGTTGAAGGCCTGCGAGATCGCGGGGCAGGGGTTCGAGGGTGATCCGTTGGACTACTTGCGGGCCGCCTTGCGCAATAAACGTGAACGCGAGAAGGCTGGTCCGCCAGCCGGTTCACGCTCGCGCGGCCCCAGCGGACTGGGCAGCTTCGATGAGATTGACTACTCGAAAGAGGAGGTGGGTGTATGAGTCTGAGTTTCAAACCTTTGCGGATCAAAGTCTGTCCACAGCCCGGCCATTGTCCTGGCTTGTACATCCCGACGAACATTCCGCAAGAACACCCGCAGTATGGACAGTCGCTGCCGTGTGCCTGTGAACGGCGCAGACAGGCCGAGATCGCTCAACACGCCTTGCCGCTCGAACTGCGGCGTATGACGTTTGAGGCGTATCAGGTCAACGATCAGAATCGCAAGGCCGTCGAGGCCGCGCGTCGCTGTGCGGCAGATCCCTGGGCGGGAACTCCGTTGTTGACGGTGGTTGGCTCCAATCAAACCGGCAAGACGCATCTGGCGGCAGCGATCATCAACCAGGTGTTGTGCCAGGGCGAGCCGGCCTACATCCGCAACGTGCCGGATCTACTCGATGATCTCCGGGCGGGCTTTGACGACGCGCGTTTCTGGAAGACGTTTGATCAGGCTAAGACGGCGCCGGTGCTGTTGCTGGATGATCTGGGCGCACAAAGCGACAGTGGATCCGGCGATCCGTATGCGGTGACGTGGACCCAGGATAAGTTGTACCGGATTATCAACACGCGCCTCGTGCACCAGCTGCCGACGCTGGTCACCACTAATTGCACGCGCAAGATGCTGCCGCCGCGCATTGCGGCCCGCTTGTGGAATCCGCGCTATGGCGTGGTGATCGCCATGGCGGCGGTGGCCGGTGAAAAGGTCGCAGCATGACTGAATCGCAGTGGCGTAACGCTTTCACTCCCCGGTTTTTTCAGAAACACCTCCTTACCGACTGTGACGGCCGACGCAGGTGGCCGGCGGTCGTATTCTGTGTCTGCAGAAATCAGCGAGCGAGCCAGGTGTTGTCTTGAATTCTATTCTTCCCCTCGCGCAGGTGTTAGCCGCGATTTCACACGAGCTGCGCTCCCCGTTGGCCGCGATCAAAGGTTCGACGACCACGCTCCTGGATTATCAGAGCCGGTTGGAACCGGAGAAAGTCGCCGCGTTTCTCGACGCCATCGATCGTGAAACCGACCGGCTGAGCGAGATGCTGGATGATCTGATTGCCCTGGCCCGCAGCCAGATCGGGGTGCTGCGGCTCCAGCGAGCCACTCTTCCGCTGGCGGAAGTGCTGGCCCCGCTGGTGACGGAGCAGGCCTGCCAGGTGTCCGGTCCGTTGGTTGGCGCTGAGATTCCTGAGGTCTGGGTCGATGTCGATGTGCGGCGCGTGCAGCGCGCCTTGACCTTTCTCGTCCAGCAGGTGCGGGCGAACGGGCCGGTGGAGACCGGCGTACAGATGTTGATCTCAGCGAGCAGTCAGCGCGTGGTGGTTCGGCTGCCCGAGGCGGGCGCTTTAGCGGTACTGGATCAATCGACTCACCTGCTGGAACAGACTGAGTATCTGGACGACCCCGTCTTGCGCCGTTCGGGGCAGGCCGTGCTGCGTCTGCTGCTCAGCCGGGCGGTGTTGGAACTGCACGGCGGACAGTTGTGGTTTGAAGATCAACCCACCTCGGTCTCCGCCTGTGTTTCGTTACCGTGTGTTGAACTCGTCGAGGTCGAGTAATGATGCGCATTCTTGTGATCGAAGACAATCTTGACTTCGCCGCGTTTGTCAGCGCGGTGCTGGAATTGGAAGGCCACCAGGTGCGGCGGGTCATGCGTTTGGGCGCCGGTCTCGACCTGATTCAGAACGAACGGTTCGAACTGGTACTGCTTGATCTGAGCCTGCCGGACGGCAGCGGTTTAGAATTTTTTGAGTGGCCTGAGTCGCGCGCGGTGCGGGTCATTGTGATGACCTCGCTGACCGACGATGCGGTGCGCGCGCGCTTGCAGGCCGTGCCCACCACCTATTTCATCAAGCCGATTTCAGCGCGCGATCTGGTTGGTCTGGTACAACAAGTACAGCTGGAGAATTAGGATGGAAGCGCCAGCCAGAATCCTCATTGTAGACGATGACCCACACGTGCGAACCTTTGTCGAGAGCGCACTGCATCTGGAAGGCTATCTCCCTTCGAGCGCGGCCGACGGGCTGACGAGTTGGCAGGTGTTTCAACAGAACGTGCCCCAGCTCATCATCCTGGATATTGGGTTGCCGGGTCAGGATGGCTTCCAGTTATTGGAGCAAGTCCGGCGCGTGGCCGACACGCCGATCATTATGCTGACGACGCGGGATGCCGAAGACGACAAAGTCCGGGCGTTTACGCTGGGCGCCGACGACTATTTGACCA
>PMCF01000062.1 GCA_003154115.1 Anaerolineae bacterium | reverse complement strand
AACGTGCCGGTGCTCGTCGCTTCACAGCTGAGCCGCGCGGTGGAACAGCGCGCCGACAAACGACCGCTGTTGAGCGATCTCCGCGACTCGGGCGCGATCGAGCAGGACGGGGATGTGATCATGTTTATTTATCGTGATGGCGCGTATAACGACGCGTGTGAGAATCCGAATTTAACGGAATTGATAATCGCCAAGCATCGCAAAGGCCCGACCGGGACAGTCGAGTTGTATTGGAAGGCTAGCCTGACCCAGTTTTGTAGTGCCGTGCGGCGTGAAGTGCAACTGTAGGGCATATGCAGGAACCTCGTTTGAGGCGAGTGGACGAACAGATTTTAACCCAGGTCAACTGGACGCGGTCTATGGACTCGCTAACGAGGCAAGAGGAGCAACAACTGTGACGGATGTTTTCCGCATCGTGTACACCCAGACGCTGATTGGTGATGAAGCCAATCGCCTGAGCGAAACTCGCCCTGAGATCTATTTTCAGATCGGTTATGCCGCCGTCGAAACCCGGTGGCTGCGCGGCTTTCAGCGCCGCTGGGCTGATCTCGGTGCCTTGGTCGGACTGGGCTTGCACGCGCGTCCCCTCTTGGGGGCTGACTACGAGCTGCTGCGTAACCTGGGTTTGGTCGGGCCGGACGACGAAGGACGGCTCTATGCGCGTCTCACCGATCTGGGATTAGCGGAAGCGACAGGGATCGATCGGAAAGATGGCATTCCAGCCTGCACGCAGCGCTTAGCTGAGAGTCGTTTGCTCAAAGTGCTCAATTTGCCCGATGATTTTCGTGACAGTTACGGCCAGTTCAGCGGGCGGCATGCCTATTTGCTGCTCGGCTCGGTCGTCTCGCAGTCAAATCACCGTGGGGGGTTATCCCCCACGGTGAAAATTGACCGTGGGGGATTATCCCCCACGGTGGACGGACGTCAGGGGATTGGCCGTGGGGGATTATCCCCCATAAAGAATATAACTTTGTCTTCTACACTTTCAAAAAACGAAAGTGAGTCGCGCGGCGACTCTGCCGCGGATGACTTTGCCGATGAAACGGTTTTGACTCCGGACGACGAACACACGGGCGATCGCCCGACGCTCGATCTGTCTGGCAACGTGGCCGGTGCGCATCGCGCCGAAGACGCAGCCAAAACTGCCTCTGGGGCGCATCGCCCCCAGAGGACGATCTGGCAGAGATTGAACACAGCGCTGGAAGATGAAAAAGCCGCCCGTGCTTGTGAGCCTGTGCTCGCCGAGATCGAGGCCAAGTTGGGTTTCACTGAGATTGGCTTGCGGGCCGCGCGCCTGGCGTTTGCGCCATTGCCTGATCGCCGTCGGCGTGTGCTCGACGATCTGCGGCGCATGCAAGGCAACTCCGCACTCAAACCGCACACCCGGCAGCGTAACGTGATCGGCATTCTCACGCAAAACATCGGCGTCACACTAGGCCTGGGTTTAACCGGGGACGGCAGTTTGCGGGCCCTGGCTGATCGTGACGACTACACCGTCATCGGCGGCTTGTTCAAGCAATATGGTGCAGAATCCGTTTGGCTGAAGGCCTGCGAGATCGCGGGGCAGGGGTTCGAGGGTGATCCGTTGGACTACTTGCGGGCCGCCTTGCGCAATAAACGGGAACGCGAGAAGGCTGGTACGCCGGCCAGTTCACGCTCGCGCGGCCCCAGCGGACTGGGCAGCTTCGACGAGATTGACTACTCGCAAGAGGAGGTGGGTGTATGAGTCTGAGTTTCAAACCTTTGCGGATCAAAATCTGTCCACAGCCCGGCCATTGTCCTGGCCTGTACATCCCGACGAATATTCCGCAAGAACACCCGCAGTATGGACAGTCGCTGCCGTGTGCCTGTGAACGGCGCAGACAAGCCGAGATCGCCCAACGCACCTTGCCGCTCGAACTGCGGCGCATGACGTTTGAGGCGTATCAGGTCAACGATCAGAATCGCAAAGCCGTCGAGGCCGCGCGTCACTGTGCAGCAGATCCCTGGGCGGGAACTCCGTTGTTGACGGTGGTTGGCTCCAATCAAACCGGCAAAACGCATCTGGCGGCAGCGATCATCAATCAGGTGTTGTGCCAGGGCGAGCCGGCCTACATCCGCAATGTGCCCGATCTGTTGGATGATCTCCGGGCCGGACTTGACGACGCGCGCTTCTGGCGGACGTTTGACCAGGCGAAAACCGCGCCCGTGCTGCTGTTGGATGATCTGGGCGCGCAAAGCGACAGCGGATCCGGCGATCCGTATGCGGTGACGTGGACTCAGGATAAGTTGTACCGGATTATCAACACGCGCCTCGTGCACCAGCTGCCGACGCTGGTCACCACCAATTGCACGCGCAAGATGCTGCCGCCGCGCATTGCAGCCCGCTTGTGGAATCCGCGCTATGGCGTGGTGATCGCCGTGGCGGCGGTGGCCGCTGAAAAGGTCGCAGCATGACTAAATCGCAGTGGCGTAACGATTTCACTCCCCGGTTTTTCCAGAAACACCACCTTACCGACTGTGACGGCCGACGCATCTGGTCGGCGATCGGGAACAGCACGCTGCCCACTCTGATCCGTTTCGCGGTCTCGCCCAGGTCATCGGGCAGCTCGGCTGACGCTTTTTGCGTTGGCCCGGCGGCCGTGTTCTGTGTTTGCAGAAATTATCTCGCGAGCCAGGTGTTGTCTTGAATTCACCTCTGCCCCTCGCGCAGGTGTTAGCCGCGATTTCCCACGAGCTACGCTCTCCGTTGGCTGCGATTAAAGGTTCGACGACCACGCTCCTGGATTATCAGAGCCGGTTGGAACCGGAGAAAGTCGCCGCGTTTCTCGACGCCATCGATCGTGAAACCGATCGGCTGAGCGAGATGCTGGACGATCTGATTGCCTTGGCCCGCAGCCAGATCGGGGTGCTGCGGCTCCAGCGGGCCACCCTTCCGCTGGCGGAGGTGCTGGCCCCGCTGGTGACGGAGCAGGCCTGCCAGGTGTCCGGTCCGTTGGTTGGCGCTGAGCTGCCTGAGGTCTGGATCGATGTCGATGTGCGGCGTGTGCAGCGCGCCTTGACCTTTCTCGTCCAGCAGGTGCGGGAGAACAGGCCGGCGGAGATCCGCGTGCAGGTGTTGGTCTCCGCGAGCAGTCAGCGCGTGGTGGTTCGGCTGCCCGAGGCGGGCGCATTAGCGGTGCTGGATCAATCGGCTCACCTACTGGAACAGACTGAGTATCTGGACGATCCCGTCTTGCGCCGTTCGGCGCAGGCCGTGCTGCGTCTGCTGCTCAGTCGGGCGGTGTTGGAACTGCACGGCGGACAGTTGTGGTTTGAAGATCAACCCACCTCGGTCTCCGCCTATGTTTCGTTACCGTGTGTTGAATTCGTCGAGGTCGAGTAATAATGCGCATTCTTGTGATCGAAGACAATCTTGACTTCGCCGCGTTTGTCAGCGCGGTGCTGGAATTGGAAGGCCATCAGGTGCGGCGAGTCATGCGTTTGGGCGCCGGTCTCGACCTGATTCAGAACGAGCGGTTCGAACTGGTGTTGCTTGATCTGAGCCTGCCGGACGGTAGCGGGCTGGATTTTTTTGAGCGGCCTGAGTCGCACGCAGTGCGGGTCATTGTGATGACCTCGCTGACCGACGATGCGGTGCGCGCGCGCTTGCAGGCCGTGCCCACCACCTATTTCATCAAGCCGATTTCAGCGCGCGATCTGGTTGGTCTGGTGCAACAAGTACAGCTGGAGAATTAGGATGGAAGCGCCAGCCAGAATCCTCATTGTAGACGATGACCCACATGTGCGCACCTTTGTCGAGAGCGCACTGCATCTGGAAGGTTATCTCCCTTCGAGCGCGGCCGACGGGCTGGCGAGTTGGCAGGTGTTTCAACAGAACGTGCCCCAGCTCATCATCCTGGACATTGGGTTGCCGGGCCAGGATGGCTTCCAGTTATTGGAGCAAGTTCGGCGCGTGGCCGACACGCCGATCATTATGCTGACGACGCGGGATGCCGAAGACGACAAAGTCCGGGCGTTTACGTTGGGCGCCGACGACTATTTGACGAAGCCGTTTAGTACGCGCGAGTTAGTGGCGCGCGTCCAGGCGGTGTTGCGACGTGGTGCACGCCTGTCAACCTCCGGGCCAGCGCTGCGGCAGGTAGGTGATCTCAAAATCGATCTCGACACCCAGCAGGTCTGGCTCGCCGGCCGGCCGGTGCATCTGTCTCGCACCGAGTTCAGTCTGTTGCTCGAGCTATCGCGCACGCCGGGCCGCGCGTGTACCGATCGGCAGCTGCTCGTCAAGGTGTGGGGCGAAGGCTATCGTGACGATCGGGTGATTTTGCGTCAGGCGATTGCCCGACTGCGACAACGGCTGGAGCCGCAGGTCGAACAGCCACAATATATCCTACGCCAACAGGGGGTGGGATATTTGCTGCAAGCCTCACGGAGCGGAGTGACTGCAGCGTGACCCATTTTTCAGCGAGAACGGCGGCCCGCTGGCAGGCGGCCGTGCGGATCAAACATCCTGATGCAGTCGTAGCGTTGCGTGGCAAGTTATTGAATATCATCGCGCTGGCCTTCCTCATCATCCTACCGCCAGGCCTAGTCTACATTATCTTGATGGGCAGCGTGGCTGAACCGGAAAACATCCTGCGGGCCGGGGTGGCGGCAGCGATCAGCCTGGGACTGCTGGGCGTCATTCTCGTTTTGAATCGTCGCGGGTTTTCGCGGGTCGCGGCCTGGCTGTTTCTCTTAGGATTGCTTGCGCTCGTGGCGTTCAGTGATACTCCCGCTCACCTGATCGAAGGGCGGAGCACGATCCTGTTCAGCGTCCCGATTGTCATCGCGAGCGCCGTCGCGGTTCCGCCAGCCTCATTTCTCCTGGCGGCTCTGTCCGGGATCGTCCTGTATGGACTGGCCTGGGGCACCGGTTTAGTTTGGCACCCGCTCGCCTTATCGATCCCGGTTACGACCTCTGTCTTTTTCATCATGGCGCTGGTGAGCTGGTTGACCACGCGGCGACTGGAGCATGCGTTGGAAACCGTTCAAGGGCTTAATCATGATCTCGAGCAACGGGTCGCCGTGCGGACGCGCGAGTTGACCACGGCTAACCAGCAATTGCAGGTGGCCAATGAACGTTTGATCGCGCACGATCGCTTGCGCCGCGCGTTTGTGTCGATGGTGTCCCACGATCTGCGCTCGCCGCTCGTGGGGATTTTGAGCAACACCGAAATGCTGGGCCTGAATGTCTATGGCGAGATGTCCGACAAGCAGCGCGGCGCGGTCAAGCGCATGGCGCACAATACCCGTTCGCTGCTGCGGCTGGTCAACGATCTGCTTGATCAGACGCAAATTGAAGCGGGACAGTTGCTCACTTTGCATCCGAGCAGATTTTCGCCGGCGGATCTGCTGGCTGAAACGGTGTCGGCAATTGGTGATCTGGCGCAGGCCAAAGGCCTGGAACTGACGACGCATCTGAGCGGCGACATGCCGCCGAGTCTCTGGGGTGATCCGCAGCGCTTGCTGCAAATTCTGATCAATTTGACTGCTAACGCTATCAAGTTCACGGATGCGGGTTGGGTGCGCGTTGAAATATCCTACTACGATGAGAGGCGATGGGTAATACGGGTTCGTGATACCGGCCGCGGTATTCCCGTAGCCGAACAGCCGCATATCTTTGAGCCGTTTCGCCGCGGGGGATCGGCGGGTGCGTCTGCCGGCGCTGGATTAGGGCTGAGCATTGTCAAGCACCTCGTCGATTTGATGAGCGGCGAAATTCAGATGACCAGTGAAGAGCAGCACGGGAGCAACTTCACGGTTATTCTGCCATTCGAATGTCCTGCGGGCGTTGTTCAAAACGCGTGCGCATAACTGTCGAGTTGCTGGCCCGTGTAGCCAAAGATCGAACTGGCGGTGCCGGTGCTCGTCAGCACGGTGCCGTAGGGCTCATAGGACTTCGCCAGCGTGATGTTGCCGTTCGCATCGACGATCTGGCGGACTGATTCCAGCGCATCCGGTAAGAGATATTCCCACGCTCCGCCGTTTTGGGCCAGTGGACGCGTGCCGAGGGCGTAGAGGTACTGCGTCGTGGCGGTTCCCGTCTTGGCTTGCAAAGTAGGTGCAAGCAGCTGCAATGGTAAGGACAGTAGATAATGAAAGGAAGAGCTCTCATTCAGCCCTTCCCTTCATTGCCTTACTTTAGTTCATGTGCTCATTGGTCTTTACACAGTCATTCATCACACATATTGCGAGGTAGATCGCCTATAAGTTGTTTTGACCAAGCTGGTGCATCGCGCCAGTCTCGATCAATATCCTGTGGTACGCTCATGTCAAAATACGTTGCCAATTTCCAAACGGCCTCTTCACGTATAAAAACATATACGCCACAAGATTCATATGCAGGCATTGATTCTATGAACTCACCACTAGGCTTTATCTTATCGTTAAGTTTAATGACGCGCGCAACAGCCACAAAACGTTCAGGGCCGTACTCCAGTATGTGCAGACTCTTAGCAACAGCTGACTTAGTGATTAACCAGAATGGTTCGTCGTTGATTGTCTTGCCCATACGCGCGTAACCCCAAGATTCAAGGTATGGTCCAGTCGCTAGCTGCGCTTGAATGCTTGGATCTTTATGGGCATCAAGGCTCAGCCACCTCGTCTGGTAATTCTCGATAACGGATTGAACGTCTGCTCTGTGAGTCTCGATCAGAAATTGCTCTGCTTGCGCGGTGGCTTGGCTAGCTGTCATACCTGTAATCGCATTCGATCTTGTGGTACAAGAAGAAATCGTCGCCATTACGGTAAGGCCTATCATTACTATTAAGACTCGGATTGTAAGTCGCCTACTTGCAGGCGCGAACATGAGGAAATGCCGATGACCAGTTAGCATATTGCGGCTCCATTGTGTCATTCCAACTGCTCGTTAGCCCTAGGACTCCTAGAGCTGTAGGGATGCATTCTACGATGAGGCACGCACCGGCGGGACATGGCGACCATCCTGAATTCTTAATTTCGTCGTCTGTCTGCAAGCTCTTCAAATGCCATGAGGCAGAGTTGAACGCTGATGGCTGCAAATTAACTTTGGCTGACATGGCCCGCAATGCTCCGGCCTCTAAGTTGGCGGCGACGTATTCAATGTTGGCCTTGTTATCAAGAAGCTGAGATTCGATTCGAATGGCAACTCGTTCATCGGTCGGCTTTTCCTCTTGGCAGAGTCCCATTCCAGCAGCTGATGTGCAATGCACATAAGGCCGAAACGGATCAGCAAGATCTGTTAGCTGTCCCGAAGCGTCAAGTGTTTGTAGTCTATTGACACGTACAGGTACACAAGTGTCGGATGAATCAGTGTCGGATGAATCGCACGCTTGCCCCATCCACAAATCGGCTGCTTTATCTATTGAGACGTTCCCAATGCCTACGGTCGCACGCTGAGGAGTCTTTCCTTCAAAGTTTACGTGATTGATTGGGTATCGAATGAAAGCATCGCCTATTCTACCCTCTTCCAATGCTTGCAGAAATGCATAGCCTGACACAATGCATCCAGCACTAGCTGCCGCACCTTGAAGTTTATCCAAAATCCAAGGTAAGACATTTTTTTCGGTATTACCAATTCTCCTTTCACTGACAATCACGGAAGCTACAAGCGCCGCGAAGCCGTTGTTATCCATTGTCGGAATTCGATTGTGGCGCGATGCACTGTCAAGAAAAGCATCCTTCAGCGCTGCGATATTATTAACTGCGTCACAATCCCATCCGTTTATTGGGCATTGCACTTGAAGCCCACTAGGATCCACATATTTAAGGGGGTTACTTAACCCATAGTTAAACCCATTCATCGATCCCGGCCTCATCACATCCCCGCTCCACGGATCGCGCGCGAGGAAGATCCCCAACCTCGGATTCATGTAGCGTGCCCGCAGGTAGATCAAGCCCGTGGTNNCAGGAGGTTGTTGCATGTTAGTCGAAGTCGAGCAGTTCCACAAGTGGTTGCGGCGCAAGAGTCCACACACCAGCACCGTCGTTCACTACACCAACGATTTAGAGTTGTTCTTCGCCTGGATCGACAAGCCGCCCGATCAAATCACGCTACGTGATGTCGATGCCTTCATCGAGCACAGTCAACAGCAAGGGCACAGCATCGCCACCGTCAATCGGCGTTTGGCGGCACTGCGCTCGTTCTATCACTTTCTCGAAATCGAGAACGACAACGCTAAACCTAATCCCGTGTTGCCGAAGCGCCACTTCATCCGGCAAGGTCGCCGCCTGCCGCGTGATGTGCAAGATGCCGAGATCGAAAAGTTGTTTGCCGTCATCGCCTCCGAGCGCGATCGCGCGATGTTCTTGTTGATGCTGCGCTGCGGACTGCGCGTCGGTGAAGTCCGCGCGCTCTCACTGAACGATCTGTATTTGCAGCCAACGCCCGGTTCGTTGCCCCGCCTTTGGATACAGGGCAAGGGTGGCTCGCAACGGGTGGCGTATCTATCGACACAACCACTGACCGCATTAAAGGCGTGGTTAGCGATTCGCCCAAAGGTAGAGGAGCAGGCCGTGTTTCTCAATCGTTTCGGTAAACGCTTCACCGTCACGGGCATTCAACTGCGTCTAGCCGAATACTGTCATGAAGCGGACGTGTGGATCACCTGCCATCAATTCCGCCACACCTTCGGGCGGCATCTGGCCGAAGCTCGTGTGCCGATCACGTCGATTCAGCGCTTGTTCGGTCACGCGCGCTTGCGCACGACGCAGGTCTATCTACACATCTCGGACAGTCAAGTGCAGGCTGATTACGAAGCCACCATGCAGCAGATCACGTCGCGTTTGCGGCTGGAAGGTGGTATGCCATGACCATCAGCACCGGCAAACGTCCACCGCACATCAAGAACACGACGCCTACACATCCCGAGGTCAAACGCATCATCGATTGGGTGGAACCCAATCGGAAGCTCTACCTGGCCTTCCGTGTGTGGCTGTACGAGGGTGGCTATGCCGTCGCGGCACGCACGGCGTACTGTGTCGCCGCGCGCCTGGCGTTGGGCTTGCTCGATAAGTTGTATTGGCAGATCGAAGTGCCTGCCGATCTCGATCGGGTGCGCGACTTCATCGCGACGCATTACGCCAGCGCGGCCACGCGTCGCATGTATGGTCGGGGCTTGGACAAGTTCGCAGCCTATCTGAACATGCGGTGTCGCCGACCGACTTCGGAACCAGCGATTAACTGGGAATATTATCTCGGCCCTTTGCCGGACAGCCTGGCTGCCGATTTACGCGCCTATGTGCAACATTGCCGCCGCAACTGGCGGCCCGATCAAGTCTATCGCTCCACGTACAATTTGCTCGGAGTGCTAACTCGTTCACTGCGCTGGATGGCGACGCAGGTGACGTTGAACAGCGCTGAAGACATCACGCCGACGATCTGGTTTGCCTATGTCGATGCGCGTCTAGCGAATGAGATTCAACCGGTGACGCTGAACCACGAATTGCAGACGTTGCAAAACTGGTTGCGCTTCCTGGCTGATCAAGAGCGCAATATTTGTGCCCGGATGTTGCGCGTCGAGCCGCTGGACATCGGGCCACGCCTGCCACGCGATGCGCCGTTGGAGCAACTGCGCCGCTTGCTGGCGGAGATCGAGAAAGAGATCACCGCGTCGCGTGTCAGGGTGCAGCGCATGGCCGTACTCGATCGCGCCTGGTTCTTGTTAATGTTGCACAGCGGCTTGCGCACCAGTGAGGTGCGCCACATGCAGTTGGCCGACATCGATTGGGAGAATCGTCGCGTGCGCATCGAACAATCCAAAGGCTTGAAGGATCGGCTGGTCTGTATGAGCGATGTGACTCTCGAAGCGTTGAAGACCTATCTGGAGGTGCGCGGTCCGGCCGGCACCGAACACGTCTTCATTTACCGGCATTTGCCGCTGGGATTCAAGTATTGCCAAATTCGTTTGCGCACCTACGGCAAGCGCTGTGGCGTCTCCATCACACCGCATCAACTGCGTCACAGTTGTGCAACGCTGTTGCTCAATGCCGGTGCGCCGATCTTGACGGTGCAGACGATCCTCGGTCATCAGCGCGTCGATACGACGCTGGGCTATGCGCGCTTGTATGATGGCACAGTGGCGGCTGACTATTACCGCGCGATGATCCAGATCGAGCATCAAATGGCTTTGCCTGAAGACGCACAGGCTGAGCCGCCCAACAGTGGCCAACTCCTGGCACTGGTCGATGCGCTGCGCAACGGCACACTCAACGAAGCGCAACAGGAAACGGTGCGCGCCCTGCGCGCCGGAATTGCGGCCCTGGCTGAACGCGGATCAGCGTCTTGACACTGACTGGCAGCGCGAGTAAACTGAGCCTACCCCAAAGAGGCGGAAGGATGCAACCCTTACCAGTTGTGTTCTTCCGTTTTCTATTGTTGGCCATGCTATCGGGATCATCACCGTAATAAATCTGCTGGTACGTCCACAATCTTCATCAAATCAGGTATCACAGCACTTTTGCTCTCGACCAGAGTTGCGACTTGTTTGTCGCCTTCCAGCCAGTAAAGGACTTCTGCATAGTTGTCATCCTTTAATTCAACTTTCAAATCGTTATCGAAACGGCCAAACAACAAAATGCCTGTTTGGATTCTGGTCTTGGAGTCGTAGATATTGGGCGCAATCGCGAAGGCTCGGCCATCAAGTGACTCTATGGGATTGAATAATTGGTCGCTATCTCCCTCCAGGCTATAGTGCTGAACTAATTGCATTTGATGAGCTATATCGAATACATTCAACCAATTGGAGCCATACCAATCTTCTGTGAACAAGTAACGGTTATCGAATGAGAACGCAACTGGCTGGTCGGGTAGAGATGTGCTTGTATACAGTGTCCACCGGTTGTCAGTATAATGATAAATTTCTGTCCCCTTCTCTTGAGAGAGAAAGATCGCTAACCATTGTCCATCTTTGGACCACTTAATCAAGTGGGCATTCTCAACCTTTAACGCCGCGTCCTGCGGGTGTGTGACGGGAGCAACAATCCAAGGTCCACTCTGACCGGTATAAACTATCCATTGTGAATTGGGTGAAAATTGCAGCGGCATTGCCCGTATTAAAGCAGTATCTGTTGTGATATCAGCAAAAAGTTGAGTCACATCCTCTGGGTGATCCAAACTAAACAACCAGAATTTGTTATACTGCGGTCCTTGTGTTGCATAAGCAATCAGCTTGCCATCAGGTGATAAGACCGTGTAATAAACGCTCTGATCGTGGCTGAGGCGACTGACTTCCAAAGGCTTGCTTGGATCTTGCAACTTGAAAAGTGTATTGTCGCACAGGCTAACACTCCAGTCCTCTGAAATACTACTGCATCTGTAATAGATGGGAACTAATTTGATAGCCAGGTCCTTCTGTGCCAAATGGTTCTGAGTTTTAAATTGATAGCTGACCGGGAAAAAGCCATCAGCCTTTAGCTCGATTAAAAATGGTTGTTTCCCAAAAGTTTGAAGTACGTAGGGCGTATTACCAACATACTTTCCATCGAGAAAGACTTGAGCCGTCACCGGCGAAGTCGTAATCTCCGTTCTCCAGATAGTTTGGTAGACCAAATAACCTCCTAAGCCCACGAGAACGATGATAAGCAAAGACAGGAGGAGCCACTTTCTCATCTTATTGATATCCTTTCGCAGTCATGATGAGCATCCAGTAATTCACACTTTCTACAGCTTAATATTGAGCTAGAATTGCCCTTTCCTCTGGGTCGCGCCAAGCCTGAAAAAATCACTTATGGGAGCGCTTAGTGTGTTGCCGTTTGTTTGAGGATTGATAGACTGTGCCGGGTTGCTCACCGACCGCGTCCTCGCGGTCGGTTGCCCGATGGTGTTACGCTCGCGGGGACGCGGGCTTGGAGCACCTGTTCCGTTACAACAAGCCGAGTTCTTCAGCGCGGCGGATGGCCGCCCGACGGTTATTCGCCCCGAGTTTGCTGTAGATGTTTTTGGTGTGAGTCCGCACCGTGTTCAGCGATACGCTGAGTTTGCGGGCGATGTCCGGGCCGCTCAAGTCGGTGCCGAGCAACTTCAACACTTCGAGTTCGCGCTCGCTCAACGGCTCCACCATTGCTGATTGTTGATTTCTGATTTCTGATGGCAGCGGCGACGTTGGCGTAAAGGCAGCCAGGAGTTTATCTGCGTAGCTGATCAGTTTATGATCTTGGCCGCGCTTTCGCTTTTCAATCAGCATTCTACAATCCATAATCAGCAATCGCACCAGTTCGCCTTCGTCCACAAACAACTGCACGTAGCCTTCCGGCTCGGCCAGCGACAAAGCGCGTTCCAGCGAGGTGATGGCCGACGGGGTATTGCCTTGCGCGTGATGGGCGAATGCCTGCAACATCAAGATTTCGATCACGCTCCCGTTTCGTCCGCCTGCTTCAGCCGCTTGCAAGAGCCGTTGCAGTAGGCTCAGCGCGGCTCGCAGGGCGTCATCGACTCGATCGGTTTGATACTCGGCGATGAGCACGCGGGCTAACGTGAGATGATCGAACTCGCGCAAGTAGCTCAGGTCGTCATCGGGAGACAGGTGCTGTTCGCGCACCCATGACCGGGCTTCGGTCAACTGGCCTTGCCTGATCCACAACCGCGCCTTCAACGCCGCGATGGGCCGATCGGGTAGTGGATTGCGCACGTACTGCCGCTCCGCTTCATCCAACAAAGCGAACGCACCAGCCAGGTCTCCCTGAGCTTCCTTCATCCGCGCTTGAGCAACACTCAGGCGCTGCGGCCAACCCGTTAGCGAGCCTCGCTCGCCCAACTGCTGAGCGGTCTGCAAGTACTGTGCCGCGGCTTCGAGCTGGCCTTGTTCGCAGAGCACCTCACTGAGACCCCGATACAGATCCGACACGCCAAGAAAGAACGGCATCCCCCGATTCAGCGCCAGTTGCAGTGAATGCTGATAGGCACTGACGACTTCACGGAGACGGCCTTGTGCCAGCTGGATGTTTGCCAGGACAAAGGTGATGCCGATGGCGTTAGCGAGATCGTTGGCCTGCCACATCATCGCCTGAAAATCGAGCAGGTATTGCTCGGCAGATTGCAGATCGCCGCTGGCATACTCGGCCATCCCCAGCAGCGCGGTGGCTTGAGTGCGACGGACGCGATCAGTCTTGGGGACAAGCGCGAGCGTTTGACGCGCATAAACTTTGGTGTTGGATATGTCACCCAAAGCCAAAGCGCGATAGGCTCGAGCGCCCGCGATCGAGGCTGGCAACGATCGAAACTCGGCTTCATCCACCACGACCATCCTTCGGCGTAGTTTATCCTGAGCGGAGTCGAAGGACTCAGGACAAGTTTGCGTCGACGAATTCTCGCGCGGTTCCAGCCAGCGTTCGGCCTCACGCAACCAAACCTCGCTCGCTTCCAATTCACCACTGTTCAGTAAGGCCCAGGCATAGCCGAGGCAGATCACCGGGTGGACGCGGATCAGATCGTCGGGTAGGGCCTTCGCCCAACCAAGCCACGTAGCGGATTGGTAACTGAGATCCATGGAAAGCCACACCCGCTCGATCAGTTCCGCCGCTCGATCGAAATCTTTGGCGGCCAACGCATGGCGGATGGCCTCGGCCAGTAGATCGTTTTGCTCGTACCAGACGCTGGCCCGCCGATGGAGCGCAGACACCCGATCGGGTTGCGCCTCCCGTAAGTGTGTTTGCAGCACCTCGGCGAAGAGATGGTGATAGCGCCACCACTGGCGCTGATCGTCAAGTGGAATGACGAAAAGGTTGGCGCGCTCCAGAGCCTCGATCATCGCCTTGCCATCAGCCTGGTCAGTCATGGCATTGCATAACGGGCCGCTCAAGCGATCGAGGATAGACGTTTGCAGCAGGAAACTGCGCACCCGTTCGGGTTGGCGCTGCAAGACCTCTTCGACCAGATAGTCTAGCACAAAACGGTGGCTGCCACTAAAGGATTGGATAAAGCCGACCGTGTCTTGACGTCCCTGCATTGAGATCGCGGCTAACTGCAAGCCCGCAATCCAGCCTTCGGTGCGATTTTCCAGCGCGGCGATGTCATCTGGTGAGAGGCTGAGGCCCATCACGCGATTGAGAAAGTCGGCGGCTTCGGCAGGCGTGAAGCGCAAATCAGCGGCGCGCAGTTCGGTCAATTGACCGCGGACACGCAGCCGGGCCAATGGGAGTTGGGGATCCTCTCGGCTGGCAATAACCATCCGCAGATTTGGTGGCAGATGATCGACGAAGAAGGTGAGCGCCTCATCGATCGGCTGTGACTCGATCACATGATAATCATCCAGCACGAGTACGACATCGCCTAGCGTGGTGAGATCGTTCAGCAGCGCCGTCAGCAGCACATCGATGGGCGGCGGCTGCGATGATTGAAGCGCACCCAGCGTGGCCTCTCCGATCTTGGGCGCAATGGTCTGCAAAGCGGCGATGAGGTAGGCCAGAAATCGAGTGAGATCATTATCGCCTTCGTCCAGCGACAACCACGCGAATTTTCGATTGCCGATTTTGGATTGCGGATTGAGTTTGGTCTGCTCATTTTTCCAATCAGCACTCAGCACTCGGCTATCATCAATCCATTCGCTGACCAGCGTGGTTTTACCAAAGCCAGCGGGTGCGGAGATGAGCGTCACGCTCGGCGTATGCGACAGACCAATGTTCAAGCGATCGATCAAGCGCGGGCGGAGGACGATGTTAGGCCGAGGCGGAGGAATGTACAGTTTGGTGGTAAGAATGGGTGCGGGCATGCCGACATTATACAACGCCTGCGCGCGCTGTATTATGCATGATGACCGCGTTACCTTTACACACAACTGACGAGCTATGGACTATGCATTGCCAGCGGCAGATAGACGTTATAGTGACGAATCTCAATCATCCAGGGTATCGCCCACTCAGAATAGCCTGCACTGTTGTAGGCGCGCACCGTCCACGTATGGACGCCCGTTGCGAGCAATGTGCCGGATGTGGTAGTACTCGTCGTGATCACGCTCCCATCGAGATTGAGGTTGTAGCCGATCGGGGTGTTGCCGACTCCGGCTTGCCACGTCAGGGTGACAGCGTGTGTCGTCGTGATCGTGCCATCGGGTGGGGTAATCTCGATCGGGGTGGCGGGTGGCGCCAGGAATTTGCTGAGGAAGGCGTCGGACTGGCCTTGCGAGACGTGCTTATCAACCCCGTTGCCGGGATCGAAATCGACCATGGCGCTAAATTCGCCGACCATATAGATATTCTGCCCGCCATCCGTGGCCAGGTTGCCCCCTATATCATTGCCGGGGCCGCCCCAGGTCTGTGCCCATTGATAATTCCCATTCGTGTCATATTTGCTTAAGAAAGGATCCCACAAACCACTGGTCGTGCGCGTATAGCCCGTGCTATTGGGATCGAAATTGACGGTTGCGGAGTATATCCCGCTCACATAGAGATTGTTCAACTTGTCCGCCACCAACCCGTCTACCATATCATCGCCCACGCCACCCCAGGTTTGAATCCATTGGAAATTCCCGGCGGAATCATATTTGCTGACAAATGCATCCGCTGTGCCTGTCAGGCCGTTGGTATGTACGGTTGCCGTGACTGGCGGATTGAAGGTGCAAGTGGTGCAACCAAAGCGACCGCCCACATAAACATTGTCTGCGCTATCCACAGTCACCACCTGTGCCGCCTCGTCGGTGCCTTGCCCGCCCCACGTGCGCACCCGCAGAGAATTTCCGGCCGCATCAAACTTGACGAGGAACACATCAACTTTAGCGCCACTGTCATTTGCGGGCGGGAGTGGGACGGCTTGATAATCGTTCGCCGGATTATAAGTGATCGTCTTGCTCGCATACATGCCCGCTACATATACATTTCCCGAACTATCCGTTGTGACGCCGGGGCCATCATCGTACCCTTCGCCGCCCCAGGTCTTGGCCCAGAGGAAATTGCCACTCGTGTCAAACTTGCTGAGGAAGGCATCATAAGCGCCTTGATTGTAGTGCAGGTCGGGAGTGTCGGTGATAATGGGATTGAAGTTAACCGGATTGGCTCCTGTTGACCAATCGCCTTGCACGTACACATTGTCGAATTTGTCCACCACCAAACTGTAACTTTCGCTTCCCGCTGTGCCGCCCCAGGTTCGCACCCAGATCGTCGTGCCATCGCTGGGCGATAACCGGGCAACGTAAATGTTATTGCCACTGCGATGGGTGACCCCGCACATGTCCGTCGTATTCGTTACATGCGACGTGGCGGTGAAGCCTGAGCCAAAGTCGGTGGTATATTGAAATAGCCCGGAAATGTAGACATTGCCGGCCGAATCCAGCGCAACACTATTGGCGGAATCTCGACCATCTCCAGTTGGGAAGCCATGACAGATTAGATCGGGGTTTGTCGGTCCGCCGCCAAAAGTTTTGACCCAGTGGAAATTTCCACTGGCATCAAACTTGCTGACAAACGCATCGGTGGTGCTGATGTAGGATGTTTTGGTTGCGCCGGGATTGGACCCCGCCGGATCAAAGTCAACTGTCCCGGCAAATTCTCCAACCACGTACATATTGCCCGCTTTGTCCACGACGACATTATTGGCTCGATCATCCAAACTGCCGCCCCAGGTTTTGGCCCAGGTGTAGGCCGGGTTGACGCTTGAGGTAGTGTGTGGTTGCGCGGGCGAAGTGGCCCAGGAACTGCGGCGAGGAACGACTAATACGAGGAACATAGCGGTCAGTGCCAGAACCAAAAGCAACTTTTTCATGATATCCTCCTGAAAAGCCTTTAGCGTTCGATCAGTGCAGATAGACGTTCATCGTCGCGCCGTACTCATACGCCCCGCTGTCACAGCGTCCTCCGATGGGCCGATCCAGGCCGCGTTGAAAAGGGATAGCCCGCGTCGATCACGGGACTGCCGAACAGCAGGGCGTGCGTCCGTGTCAAGCCGTCGTTGTTCCGCAACGGGCCGCTGAGCGGATTCTGCCCGGTGATGTCGTCTATCGAAAGGCGCAGGCTCATCGAGTGGTTGAGGAACTCCGCGGCTTCATCAGGCGTGAATCGCAAATCGCCGGCGCGCAGTTCAGTCAATTGGCCCCGCGCGCGAAGCCGGGCTAATGGGAGTTGAAGATCCTCTCGGGTGGTGACGACCAACTGCATGTGTGGCGGTAAATGATCGATCAAAAACGTCAGTGTGTCATCGATCGGCTTGCAATCGAGCGTGTGATAATCGTCGAGGACGAAGATGAACCGATCGGGGATGGCGGCCAGTTCGTTGAGCAGCGTCGTCAGCACAACATCGGTCGGCTGCGTCTGCGAAGCGTGCAACATGCTCAACACGTTCTCGCCACACTTCGGCGCAATAGTCTGCACTGCCGATACGAAGTACCGCAGAAAGCGGGTCACATCGCTATCGCCTTCGTCCAGCGACAACCACGCGACCCTTACCCCTTCCCCTCTCTCTGCGGGAGAGGGGCCAGGGGTGAGGGTCGCAATCCACTCACTCACCAGCGTGGTCTTGCCAAAACCGGCGGGCGCGGAGATGAGCGCCACGCGCAGCGTGCGATGCCGACCTTCATTGAGTCGATCAATCAAGCGTGGCCGAGGCACCGTGTCAGGCCGGGGCGGAGGGATGTAAAGTTTGGTGGCTAAGACGGGCGCAGACATGCTCGCATTATACAACGCCCGTGCGATCAGATCACCACACGCTACGACGTGATGACGACATTGCCTTGCTTGTGACCCGTGTCCACGTAGCGATGCGCCTCGACGATCTGCTCCAACGGATAGCGTCGATCAATAACCGCTCTGATTTTTCCGGCTTCAGCCAGTTCTTTGATGCAAAGTAACCCTTCGATCTTTTCGCCGTTGCCTGAGTCCTTATGGACGTTCAGATAGACGCCGGTCTTGTTGAGCGCCTGTTTGCCATGTGACGCTGAAGTCTTACCGACTGCATCAAAAATCACATCATAGGTCTCACCGCTGTGGGCAAAGTCTTTGTGCGTGTAATCAATGACCCGATCGGCGCCCAGCGATTTCACGAGTTCCAAATTGGTCGTGCTGCATACCCCGGTCACTTCAGCCCCGAAGGACCTGGCAAGCTGCACCGCATAAGTACCCACCGCGCCAGACGCGCCATAGATCAGAACTTTTTGCCCACGCTGGATGTCCCCTTTTCTAAGACAACGCAAGGCAGTCGCCGCCGCACCAGGCAGGGCGGCGGCTTCTTCATAAGTGATGTTGGCCGGCTTTAGGGCGATCATCCCGTCTTCGGGCAAGCACTTGTATTCAGCATAACCGCCGAAGTTCACGCTGAAGGTCGATGCCAAAACCGCATCGCCGATCTTGAAGCGCGTCACACTTTTGCCGATGGCTTCAATCTCGCCAGCTAGTTCCATGCCCAATATGGGCCGCTTGGGTTTGCGAACCCCCAGGTAGAAGCGGAACATGATGCGCTGCCAGCGCGGCACGGGCATCTTCAGGCTGCGCATGATCGTGTCGCCGATGGT
>PMCF01000081.1:571-34179 GCA_003154115.1 Anaerolineae bacterium | reverse complement strand
AATTTATGCCCGTTTGAAGTATAGCCACTCTTCTGTATAGTCGCCTGTGTGCGGATTATACCTCTCTACGCCATGCGGCTTCTGTTGCGTCGCCTCAAGCCGACGCCTCAGCCAACTGCGCCAGAATCTGATCGACCGGCAGCACCTTCGCATACGATCCGTTCAACGCTGCCAGAAAGGCGTAATGCACTTGCTCGGCGGGAACGGTATGCCCATCGAAGGTGAGATTCCGCGCGGCGCAAGCATCCGCCGCAACGACACACTCGAAGCCATAATCGGCGGCGGCACGCGTGGTGGCATCGATGCACATGTTGGTCTGCATGCCGCAGATGATCAAGCGATTGATCTGCTTCTCGCGCAGCACGTCGAGCAACGGCGTGTCACGAAAACTGTTGGGGAAATTCTTCTGCACGATCGACTCATCCGGCAGCGGTTGCACGTTCGGATGAAAGTCCGCGCCCGGCGTGCCGGGCAGGAAGAATGTCGCACTCGGACGGATGGCGATATGCTGAATGTGAATGATCGGCCGTTGGGTCGCGCGGAAACGATCGAGCAGGCGCGCAGCCTGTTGACTCGCCTCCACCGGCCCGCTGAGCGGCATTTTCCCCTCGGGAAAATAATCGTTCTGAATGTCGACGATGACCAGCGCAGTATTCATGATGATAACCTTTCAGTAAGATGAGCTGGACTGCGCTGTAATCATACCACTCCGCACACCCATCCCGATCCTGTTGGACGCGATCGATTGCTTAACCCACTTTGCCTTGTGAGGCTTATTCAAATCCGACGACATCGTACAAGAAGGGATGCACGACGCGCAGGAAGGCAGTGGATTGATCGCGGTGAATGCTGTGCCCGGCCCCGGGAATATGCACGGTAGACAGCTGCGGCAACCACGCGTGAAGCGCACGAGCATGTTCGGGGGCAACTAACGCGCCTCGTTCTGGATCGCCAGTGACCAACAATACGGGACAGCGAACGCCGCGTATAAGAGCAGACCAGTCGATGTTGAAAGGGTCGAGGTGATCGAAGAATTTGAGACTGACGCGCAGTTTGGAATCCGCCCACGGCGCTAGATCGACTTCCGGCCAGTCGGGAGATGCAGCGCGCTGCCTGGCAATAAGCGCCTCGCGGGTCTGTTGTTGCAAGCCAGTGATCCAGGCGCGCGTCCCCGCTTTCCACGCTTCAGCGAACGGCGGATCGAAATCGATCGACCACCATGGCGGTGGATCTTCCAACACAATCGCGCACGGTAAATCAGGATAACGGCCCGCCAGTGTGAGGGTGGTCATCGCGCCCATCGAATGACCGAGTACGATGGGCCGTGATAACTTCAAGCCAGTGATCACCCCGGCTAAATCGTCGGATTGTTCCAGCGGGCTGTAGCCCTGCGCTGGCGCATCCGACAGACCATGACCGCGCGCATCGACCATCACCACATCATAATCTGTGGCCAAATCCTGCGCGACCGAAGTCCAACATGAGCCGTCGTCAGAGAAACCGTGCGCCAACACCAGCGACGGCTTGGCGCCACCGGTGCGCGTGTAATAGAGACGAATTCCATTAGCGTGGATAAAGTCTGATTGCCAGGGCGACATGCATTTGCTCCTATACGCTGATTTTTTCGTTACTACTCAGCCCGCTTGGCGACGTCATTCCCGCGTGCTTCCGCCTGGCGCGTCGCCGGCACAACGTGCCGGGTACGACGTAGCGGGAATCCAGAAGCCTTGCCAGCAACGAATCTGGATGCCCGATTAAAGCGTTCGGGCATGACGGCTGAGTAGTAACTTTTTTTCTTTGAAAAGCAATCTATTCCTACGATCAATCACCCAGACAGGTATTGACGCTGCGCGCGGTTTCGATCCAGCCATGATCGAGCGGCACGGTCTTGCGCTTGCCCACCACCTGCTCCAACGGCACCGCTTCCACACCATCACCGCGCGCCGCCACCATAATGCCATAGCGATCTTGATTGATAAAGTTAGCGCACGCCGTTCCCAGGCGGGTCGCCAGCAATCGATCTCCAGCCGATGGAATTCCGCCGCGCTGCAAATAACCCAAAATCGTCACGCGTGATTCCAGGCCGGTCAGCGCCTCCAGCTGTTGAGCCAGACGCAAGCTGTGACCGGTCGAGATATCGTCGGATTCGCCGTCGGCCGGGGGCGCTTGTTTGCGCTCCTTCTTCTTCTTGTCTGCCTTCTTACTGTCCCCGGCCGCCGTGGCCGTTTCTTTAGACAGCGCTCCTTCCGCAATCGCGACGATGCTGAAGCCGTGCCCGCTGCGGCTGCGGCCTAAAATCGCTTCGGCGACTTTGTCGACAGCATAAGGAATTTCAGGGATCAGAATCACATCAGCGCCGCCAGCAATGCCCGCCCCCAACGCCAACCAACCGGCCTTGTGCCCCATCAACTCCAAGATAATGACCCGATGGTGACTGTGCGCCGTGCTGTGCAAGCGATCGATCGCCTCGGTGGCGATGCCCAGCGCGGTATCAAAGCCGAAGGTCGCGTCGGTCAGGACCACATCGTTGTCGATCGTCTTGGGCAACGTGATGACATTCAGGCCCTGCTGCATCAAATGATAGGCATTCTTCTGCGTGCCGCCGCCGCCCAGACACACCAGTACATCCAAATGATGCTTTCGGTAATTGTCGATGATGACATCGGTCATATCCATCATCTTGCCGCCAACAGGCATCGCGTAAGGCTTGTCGCGGCTGGTACCCAGGATCGTGCCGCCCACCGTCAGGATGCCGGAGAACGACGAACTGTCCAGCGCTTGCGCACGATTTTCCATCAAGCCGCGAAAACCGTCGCGGAAGCCGATGACCTCCATGCCATAGCGGCCCAACACCGCTTTGCCGATGCCACGAATAGCCGCATTCAATCCAGGACTATCACCGCCGGATGTCAACAACCCGATGAGCTTTTTCATGTTGGTGGTCCTTTCTGCGACAGTCAACGCCGCTCACCTCGATCGCACTGCGCCCGCCCTGTGGAAAACATCCACAAGTTGATTATACTCGCGGAGGCGCTGGCGAGAAATGACGGAGGCATTTATTAGAAGAGAACCGCCGCGTTCTGAACAGATCGATCTTTTCATTCACAACCCGCTGCCGCCCGCGAAGAACAAACTCGCGGGCGGCAGCTTGAGTTAAATCACCCTCCCTTGTTCACCACGGGGGAGAGCTAGTACAGGATCAGAGGTAGATAGATGAAGTATTGGTCTATCACGGCTTGATCGGGAATTAGCGCCCCGACGCTCCCCGTGAAGTTCGCGCTTCCGCCATACGTCACCGTCACCGGATGCATTCCAACGGCCAGTGACGAAGTAGCAAACTTCGCCATGCCGCTGCTCAAGGTGGACGTGCTCGCCGTACTTCCATCGATCGTGAACGTGACCACCCCCGTCGGTGTTCCGAAGCCTGGCACGGCAGTCGCCACCGTGGCCGTGAAGGTTACGACTCGACCTGCGAACACAGGGTTCTGCGACGACGCGACTGTCGTCGTCGTGCTCGCCTTGGTGATCGTTTGACTTGGCGTCAGCGTGCCTGTACTGCCGTTGAAGTTCGCGCTTCCGCCATACGTCACCGTCACCGGGTGCGTTCCGACAGCCAGTGACGAAGTAGCAAACGTTGCCGTGCCGCCGCTCAATGCCACCGTGCCCACCGCGCCTCCGTCGATCGTGAATGTCACCACGCCCGTCGGTGTGCCACTCCCTGGTGCGACCGCTGCTACCGTAGCAGTGAAGGTGACTACTTGACCCGCACTCGCCGGATTCCGCGATGATGCTACTGCCGCTGTTGTATCGGCCTTGTTCACCGTTTGATCCGGTGTTAGTTTCCCGACACTGCCGTTGAAGTTCGCATCGCCGCCATACGTCACGGTAATGGGATGCGATCCGACGCTCAACAACGAAGTCGAGAATGTCGCCACACCGCTGCTCAAGACCGCCGTGCCCGCCGTGCTTCCGTCGATGATGAACGTGGCTAACCCCGTCGGCGTGCCCGCCCCTGTGCCACTGAGCGCGACGGTCGCCGTAAACGTCACAGCCTGCCCAAATACCGACGGATTCGGCGACGAACTAACACTGGTCAGGGTATTGGTGAGCGTCGCCACTGCGCCGCACGACGGAAACTTAAACGAGCCGATGCGCGTCACCCAGTTTGTGCCCTGCGCGGGGAAATACATGTTCGTATACCAGAACGTGCAATCATCCACTGGATCGACCGTCATCGCACTGTAATCGCCCCAGCGGGTACAGGCCCCTGAGCCGCAGTTTCCTGTTTGCATACTGCGTGTCACACTGGGCAACAGCGTCGTCTCGGCCTGCGGCAGCTGATTCAACGGATCAGCCGCCAGGCGTCCTACATAGCGGATGTCTGGCGCCACCGACGAACTCGACGCAGTATAGCCTAACGCGGCATTGCCCTGCTTATCCACCGCCAGGCTGCCCATAAAGCGGTTCAGCCCATCGGCGCCGTTGTTGAAGATTTGCTGCTGCATGGGTGTCGTGTTAATCGTGCCGCCCGTTACATTGATCTGCGCCCACTGAATGCCGGTCGGGGTTGAGGTCGACGCGGTGCCGGTGGTGTGCTGCACCCACAACGATTCCGCGCCGCCGATATTGCGATATTGATTGAGGAACATCACCCGATCGGCCAGTGAATCGCTATTGTTCCCCGGCGCTGGTTCGGGGACAGAGCTCGCCGCCGTAGTGTAGCTGGCCTGGCTGACTTGAGTTGGGCCGATGAAAGTGGAGTTAGCCGGTGTCGTGAAGTCCACATGGAATTTGAAAACGTCCCAGAAGTACCCCACTTGATCTTGACTCACGAAGTAATTTGGTGTATTCGCTGGAGGCAACGTACCGCGCACGTTGCTCGGCATCAGTGAGAAGTAATTGGCCGATGTATCCTTGGCCTGCATATCATTGGCCCCCAGCGTCTGGCCCGCTTCCATCCTCTGAAGGTTAAACGCGTAGGCGCGTGCTTCCTTGTAAGTCGCCGATGAGCAACCGGCATTCAGACAGTCAAACATATTGGCCGAGAAATACAAACCATCCGGCCATACGCCGCCCTTGGGATAGTCCGGCAGCCACGGATGTAGCGCATCATCGGCGCGAATGGCGTAGCGGTTATAGCTGCCCAACGGATTACTGGTCTGCGAGACGCCGAAACAGAAGTAGTACGGGCCGTTCTGAAGATCTGTCCAGGAGAAGTCCATGAAAATCCAGCGTTGTCCGCTGGTGTCATACAATGCGATCGGATCACCCGTGTTAGCGGTATCGCACGACGTGCCGGTGCCTGCACCCGACCAGAACGAATTGAACGTGAAGGCCGTGGCCTTGGTGCCCGTCGTTTTGGTGTAAATGCCGATCGAGGTGTTGACGGACTCCATAAAATGATTGAGGCCGACATCACCGTTCGTATCCGGGGGATGACCGGCTCCATTCGTACTGAAATTCAGCGCATTAAAAGTCAACGTCGGGGTAGGCATTGTGCCGAGGACGAGCGCGGGCGCGGCCGGTGGAGCGCTGCCCACACCCGTGTCGCTCTTGGGTTCAACTTCAATTTCAAATTCCGGTTTGGTGTCCGGCGAGGGCGGCACGTAGGGCAAGTTCCACACACCCCCCGTCAGCGGGCTGGATTCGATCGGTCGATCAGTCAACAAGATCGTCGGCAGATCGGGCGGCAGCGGCTCGGCTGGACCTGATGGTAACCTGATCCCCGCATCGTGCTCTTGATCCGCCTCGCTGTTAGGCGCCGCCTCGCCGTTGGGCACCGCCTCGCTGTCTTGCGCAGTTTGTGGCAAGCCCAGTGATGGCGGATTAAACGGTTTGGTAGTCGACGTCAACGGTTGAGTTGCTGCTTGCGCTGTGGGGGATGCTGCGCTTGGCGTGGACGTAGGCGGTCTGACACTGAGCACCAGCCCCACCGCCCCGATTAAGACCAACACTAACAGAATGAACAGAGGCTTTCTTTTCATCTCGCTCCCTTGCGAAGTAGATTGGCTACTATCAATCGATATGGCTAGTATGATTGAACTTGGCTTAGAGGAGATTGTACTTGATGGGCTGGCATATAGCCATTGAGGTTGAGCGACAGCAATTACATTCGAAATACTCCATACTCCGTCTTCTGGATCGGCGCATTCAGGCTCGCGCTCAACGCCAGCCCGATAACTCTTCTCGTCCCGATCGGATCGAGAATTCCGTCATCCCACAGGCGCGCCGTAGAATGCCACATTCACAAAAAGCGCGGCCCGCCGCTACGCGGACACGGGCAGAGACAGAGGGATGGAGAGACCACACCTTTCGTCTCTCCATCCCTCTGTCTCGCTATCTCTCATTCTTGCCTTCAACTCAGCCACGAGCAATCCGCATCACACCAGTCGCCCCATAATCTCCGCCGGAACGCGCTCGCGTAACTGCGGATACGCCTCGATGAGCCGGGCGATATCGGCCAAATCCTTCTGGCGTTTGCTACCGCGTCGCTCCGGGTCGAGTGCCGCCCAGACCTTACCCTGCAGTACATCTTCCAAGGCCGCCACTCTCAGCGGCCTGCCCAACACTTCACGCACCGACGCTCGTGCTGGAAAATCCGCGTACCGCGCATCCGTCTGAATCTGTACGCGCAGATCAGAACCAGGCGCGGCGACACTCAGGCTCTGTGGAAGACGCTTGACGCTGAATGACTTTGTCAGCAGTTTTTCTACTTCTGCCAATTGCTTGGCAACCACCACGACATCCAGATCCAGACTGATCAGCGGTTCGACGTACGCGTTGACGCCCTGACCGCCAATCACGCAATACGCAATGCGCTGCTCCTCGAACAGCACCATGAGCCGTTCCAGCAGATCAGCCTCATCCATGGCAATCACCTTGAAAAAAGTTTGCGCTTGCATGCTTTGATTATCACATACCCCGCGGGCTTAGTCTACTTGATCATTGTTCATTTACCCGATGGCCCCCTCAATGAACGCCTTCGTCCGCGCCTCTTGCGGATGCTCAAACACCTCGCGCGCGACTCCCGCCTCGACCACCTCACCCAGGTACATGAAGATCACGTAATCGGCCAGGCGCTTGGCCTGTCGCAGCGTGTGCGTCACCAGCACCACCGTGTACTTCTCTTTCAGCTCGTTCAGCTTCCCTTCGATGTGCTGCGCCGAAATGGGATCGAGCGCCGAAGTCGGCTCATCACCCAAAATGATCTCCGGCTCGACGGCCAGGCCGCGTGCCAGGCACAGACGCTGCTGCTGCCCGATCGATAAGCGCGCTGCCGGCGATTTCAAGCGATCTTTGACTTCGTCCCACAGCCCCGCCATTTCCAGATAATGCTGCACCGCCCGATCGACTTCTTTGCCCTTCTTCGTCCCATGGATGCGC
Source organism: Anaerolineae bacterium (assembly GCA_003154115.1). GTDB lineage: Bacteria > Chloroflexota > Anaerolineae > Fen-1058 > Fen-1058 > Fen-1058. The sequence goes on along the minus strand of PMCF01000081.1, from coordinate 26,796 downwards.
ATGCCATACGCCACGTTGTCGCGGATCGACATCGGCAACGGGTAAGGCCGCTGAGCCAGCAGCCCTGTCTTCTTGCGGACTTCGGTGACATCGATCGCCGGATCGTAAATATTGATCCCGTCAATCAAGACTTGGCCGGTGATGCGGACGTCATCACTGAGTTCCAACAGGCGGTTCATACTCTTCAGCAGGGTCGTCTTGCCGCAGCCCGATGGCCCCATAATGGCGGTCAGCTGGCCCTTAGGAATCTCAACCGACACATTTTTCAACGCCGGATGTCCACCGCTGTATTCAACATTCAGGTTTTGCACTTGGATGTGAGGTTGCATGTCGTCTCTTCTCTAGCGTCGGGGGGAGGCTTGTTACTTCACCACATTCCGTGACAACCGCCGGGCCAGCAGCCGCGAGCCCAGACTGATCAACAGCACCATGATCGTCAAGACTAACGCCGAAGCATACGCGCGCTGCTGCACTTCAGGGTATGGCGTGCCGAGTTGCAAGAATACCGCCAGCGGCAGAGAAGCCACCGGCCGCAGCAGACCTTCGGGCATGCGGTCGGTATAACCAGCCGTGAACAGCACGGCCGCCGCATCGCCAATGCCGCGCCCAAAGGCCAGCAAAATTGCCGTGACGATGCCGGGCAAGGCCTGCCGCAGCACGATCTTCAGCGCCGTTTCAAAGCGTGTCGAGCCGAGCGCGTAGGAAGCCTCTCCAAGTTCAGGTGGAATCGATCGGATCACTTCATCCATCGCCCGCACCATGACCGGAATTTCGATCAACCCCAGAACCACGATCCCGGCCAACAGAGACGCGCGCATTCCAACTGCCACCATGATGATGAAGGCGAACGCCCCATACACGATTGATGGCACGCCCCACAATACGTCGAGTGACAGGCGCAGCGTGCCGGCCCAACGCGATCGGTGAGCGTAGGTTGTCAGGTACGACACCATCGGCACGCTGACCAACAGGGCCAGGAGAGTGGCGCCGCCTGCCAGGTACAGGGAACCGACAATCGCATTGAGGATGCCGCCTTCTTTGCCCAGATAGTACCCGCCCTGCGGTGTTTGCGTCAGCATGTTGAACGTCAAAGAGGGCAGGCCTTTGACAATGACCGTCAGCAAGATCAGTCCCAGACTTCCCACGACAAACACAAACGAGCCGATCATCAACGCTTTGAAGATCGACTCTTCGATATGTCGCCTGGCCAGTTTCTTCTTCACCAGCATCCTCCCTTAGCGAATGTGGGGCGCGCTCAACTCCGCCTTTACACCGCCCGACGCACGGCCTGGCGCAGCGCCAGCATGGCGATCAAATTAAAGCCCAGCACCACCAGCAGCAGGATCAAGGCCGCACCCAATAGCGCGGAATCATACATCGGAATGGACATCATCTCGCCGTAGTTGTTGGCAATGAGCGCCGGCAGCGGATAAGCCGGATCGAAGATCGAGGTAGGAGTCTGCGTCACATTGCCCACAACCATCATCACGGCGATCGTCTCGCCGAAGGCGCGCGAAAAACCCAGCACAATCGCCGCGATGATGCCCGGCAAGGCCTTGGGCCAGAGCGTGAATTTGATCGTCTGCCACATCGTCGCACCCATCGCCAGTGAAGCTTCCCGCAAACCCTGCGGTACGGTTTGCAGCACTTCATAAGTGACGGCTACGATGACGGGCGTGACCATTACGGCCAGCACCAGCCCGGCGGAAAATACGCTATACCCCGTGGTATTGTTGGATCGGAACAGAGGGATGAACCCCAGCAACTTTTGAGCTAAGGGAGCAGCCACGTTGGCTGTAAACGGGACAATTACTAGCAAACCCCACACGCCGTAAACAACCGAGGGAATCGCCGCCAGAATATCGAGGAGTGGTTTCATCAGCGCGCGTAGGCGCAGTCCGGCATATTCCGACAGATATAGGGCACTCAACAGGCAGGCGGGCACAGCGATGATCATCGCCACCACCGTGACCCAGAGCGTACTCATGATAAAGGGCCAGAAACCAAAGCGGCCTTCCGAAGGCAGCCAAATCTGGCCGAAAAGGAGATCGCCAATCGGTTGTGACGCCGCCAACGGTTGTACTCGGATGGCGAGTCCGACGATCATGGCCACCAGCAATCCGATTGGCAACAGCGTCGTGATGAAAAACAACCGGCCCGCAAATCGATCCTTCCAACGCCGCATGGCTTCCCTCAACTCCGTTTGCGATCAGACATGTAACGAGGAACCTCATTGTATCACAGGAGGTTCCTCGTCATGGTAGAGCGACAATTTGTTGTTTAACGGTGGCTGGTTGTATTACTTCACTTTCGCCAGGCTGCTATTCAGCTGATCGGACGGCAGGGGAACGAGGCCGGCGCTGTCGACAAACTTTTGTCCATCGGTCAACACCCATAGCAGAAAGGCTTGCGCTAACCCTGAAGCTTTGCCTTTGGTCACTAGGTTATCCGGCCGTACGGGCGGCGAAGGATACTTGCCATTCGCCACAGCTTCAATAGCCTTTGCCCTGGTATCAAGCACTTCTTCGGCATCAGCCTGATTGTTATTGTTCGCGTCAACCGGCAAGAGGGTTAAGCCTGGCTGCGGTTTGCCGCTGGCCGCATCGAAAGCATAAGCCAGGTTGCTAAAGCCAATGCCCAAGGGATCTTTGCCCAACGCTTCCAGCATGCCTGGATCGCCATTGACGCCGATTCCCTTCAGAGCGTCTTGCTTCTTTCCGAGGTAGCTTGCCCAGGCGTCGGCCGCGCCGGAAGAATCTGATCGAGTATAGACATGAATCTCATCTTTGACCTCGGGCCGCCCGATGACCTCGCCCCAGGTTTTGATCTCGCCAGTGAGAAAGATCTTGACAAATACATCATGGGACACGCCGCGCGCCAGTAAGTCCTTCAACACCGGGTTCTGAGTATTGATCGCTGGGAAAACTGAATCCGTGACGACCGGCACCCAGTACGCGCCATTTCCTTCCTCTTGAGCTGTGATACTGCGCGATACCATCCCAATGTCAGAAACACCCGACAAAACATCCGTCATGCCTTTGCCGGCGCCCCCTGCCGAAACGTCGAACTTCACACCGGGATGCAGCTTTTGAAATTCCTGGCTCCATTGAACCATCAAAGGATACAAGGCATTCGCACCTGACACCGTGATGTTTCCTTTCAGGTCGTTACCTTGCGGTTGAGCGGCCGGTTGCCCGCAGGCCGCCAGCAGCGGCACGATCAGCGCCACGACAATAACGACGACGGCTCCACGACGAATTGACTGTTGCATATTCTTCCTCCAGCCCCTTTAGATTTTCGAATAAGGGCGTATTGTAGATAAATTCCAGTGAATTAATATGTTTTTTGAAAAACAAAAGAAACGCATCACGCGCTCTAACGCTTGGCGCGCTGCGCCGGTTTGGCTGGCGCGGTACGCCGCACCGGGCGTTTTTCGGCGCGCTGCGCCCGCTCGACCCGGGTCGATACATCGGCCAGCGTCGTCTTGTCCAGAATATCGGCGATGGCGTTGCGTACGTCGAGCATGGCCAGGCGCAAGCCGCAGGTCGCCTCGTCTTCACACACGCAGCGCTCGTAGGCCATCTGGCTGACGCACGAAATGGGCGCCAGCGGCCCATCGAGCAGGCGCACCACCTGCCCCAGCGTGATTTCATCCGCCGCCCGGGCCAGGGAATAACCACCGCCGAGGCCGGCCCGGCTGTGCAGGATGCCGCCGTTCTTCATCGCCAGCATGATCTGCTCCAGGAATTTCACCGGAATCCGCTGGCGCTGCGCGACATCCTTGATCTGCACCAACACCTGCGGATCTTCCTGGGAGGCCAAGTCGATCAGCGCCTTGAGGCCGTATTCACCGCGTTTGGAAAGTTTCATAGCCGAAGTTCCAAAAGAATACTTCTTAAATAGACTTTATCGTATTGCTAGGATACCGCAGGCCAGCAGATTTGTCAACCAGAGAAAAAGAGGGTGACACGGCTCTCACAAAGTCCCGCCCCCTGCGAAGGCTATGCTTCCCTTCGCAGGGGTGAACTTGCCAGACACCCTTGCGAGGGAAAACCAAGCCCTTGCAAGATCGTCGTCACCCCTGCGAAGGCTGGGCTTTCCTTCGCAGGGGTGAACTTGCCGCACACCCTTGCGAGGGAAAGCCCAGCCCTCGCAAGGAAGGTTATTGATCAAGGTAATAACGCGGCAGCTTCAGCGCAAGCGCTTCATCAATCGTTGCGCGCATGAAGTCTTCGTAATCGCCGGGCCGTGGATAATAATGCTGCACAAAATCATGATCGATCAACGCGCCTGGCCGTTTGCCAATCCATTCCAGATAGTTGCTATATGGCCAATCGTCCGGCCTGCTCACCAGCCGAGCGGCTACCGGGTTCAGATGAATATAACGGCAGAGATGCACCGCGTATTGATCATCGCTGACCTCAATGTTTTTGGCACGGCCTTCAAACAAGGTGCCGTGACGCTTCTGTTGTTTGTTAAAGGCCTGCGTGTAACCACTGAACAAACGCTGAATGAAACGACTGATTGCTTCTTCAGAATCCGAACGCAAGAAAAAATGATAGTGATTGGGCATCAGGCAATAAGCAATGATGCTGATTAGCGAGCCGGGCAAAATGCGTTTGACTTGCTGCAACAAATAACGGTAATTGTCTTCGGTGACGAAAATACTTTCACGATTGCAGCCGCGATTGTAGACGTGATAGTAATGACCGATGAGATGTGTCATGTCGCTCCTCAAAACCCAGCGGAGGCTGTGCTTCCCTTCTCAGGGGTGAACTTGCCACACATCCTTGCGAGGGAAAACCAGGCCCTCGCAAGGATGTTCCGAGTGAGTATAGAATAAATGTGCGACAGGGTCAAACACGAGAAACTCGGGATTGTAGTTCGCCATCACACCTCCTCCCCACCCTATCGACAAGGCGCGCCAAATTGGCTATACTGGACGCACCTCTTCACCGATCGGAGGTGTCCCTGGCACAGCGCGCTTGTCAACGATGAGCATCTAAACCCAATACGGTTAAGATAAGAATCAATAACTTCCCCTCTCCCGAGATCGAGAGGGGGACAAGGGGAGAGACATGGAATCTTTCGACGAACAATTGGCCGTAAAAATCGACAAGTACATCGAGCACCTCTTCAATCCGCACGACGAAGCGTTGGCGCAGAACCTTCAGAATGCCCAAGAAGCCGAGCTGCCCACCATCAACGTCTCGCCCAACGAGGGCAAGTTGTTGTATTTGATCGCGAAGATCGCGGGGGCGAAGCGCGTGTTGGAGATCGGTACGCTGGGCGGTTACAGCACAACATGGTTGGCGCGTGCTCTGCCGGCCGAGGGGAAAGTGATCACATTGGAGTTGGATCAGAAGCACGCGGAGGTGGCGCGCCACAATCTCGATCGGGCTGGGGTGGGCGATCGGGTGGAGGTGCGCGTGGGCCGCGCCGTCGCTTCGCTGCGCACGATGATCGATCAACACGAAGCCGCCTTCGATCTGATCTTCATCGACGCCGACAAGGCCGGCTACGTGGAGTATCTCGACCTGGCGCTGCACCTCGCACACTCGGGCACCGTCATTCTGGCCGACAATCTCATCCGCAATGGACGCGTGCTCGACGAACATCCGCGTGATGAAAACGTACGCGGCGCGAAAGCCTGCAATGAGGCGCTGGCGGCCAATCCGCAGTTAGAGTCCATCATCCTGCCGATCATCCGCGAGAATCTGGATGGTCTATCCATCTCGATCGTGAAGTGAACCCAGCATGAAAATTCAAGCGGCCCTCATCACTGCACCCCATCAACCGATCCAGATCGAAACGCTCGAACTCGATCCGCCGCGCACAGGCGAAGTGCTGGTGCAGATCAAAGCCTGTGGTGTCTGCCACAGCGATTATCACCTCATCACCGGCGCGACGAAACATCCGCTGCCGGTGGTGCCGGGACATGAAGGGGCGGGCATCGTCGAAGCGGTGGGCGACGGCGTAACGCACATCCAGCCCGGCGATCACGTGGTGTTGAACTGGGCGCCCAACTGCGGACGCTGCTTTTACTGCTTGCGCGGCAAGCCCAATCTGTGCGACACTTTCGTCGGGCCCATCTGGGACGGTGTCATGCTGGATGGCACGCCGCGCCTGAAATGGAAGGGGCAGTCGGTCTATCATTTCTCGGCGCTGGCCGCGTTTGCCGAATACACGGTGGTGCCGCAAGAGACCTGCGTCGTGGTGCGCCGTGATGTGCCCTTGAGTGTCGCCGCGCTGGTCGGCTGTGCGGTCACCACCGGCGTCGGCGCTGCGTTGTACTCCGCCAATGTGCGAGCAGGCGATCGGGTGGCGGTGTTTGGCTGCGGCGGCGTAGGGTTGAGCGTGATCATGGGCACGCAGTTGGCCGGTGCGCAGCAGATCATCGCGATCGATCGCGTGCCCGCCAAGCTGGAATTAGCCCGGCGTTTCGGCGCGACGGATACGATCAACGCCGCGACGATCGATGCGATCGAAGCCGTGCGGCAGTTGACCGCAGGACGCGGCGCGGATGTGACGTTTGAAGCCGTGGGCGTGCCGCAGCTGCAAGCCGATTGTGTGGAGGCGGCCCGCCCAGGCGGAAAAGCCGTGCTGGTCGGCCTGTCGGCGATGGGATCGAGCACGCCCCTCTCGGGTGCGAAAATTGTACGCCAGGAAAAAACGGTGATAGGATCATATTACGGCACCACCCACACCGCCCGCGATTTTCCATTCTTGCTCGATCTGTATGCGGCGGGTAAACTCGATCTCGACGCGCTAGTGTCACGCACCTATCGGCTGACCGAAATCAACGAGGCTTTCGCGGCGATGCTGGCCGGCGAAGTCGCGCGCGGTGTGGTCGTCTTCTAAGGCACTATCATTTGCTCCTCGACCGCGTCCGCGCGGTCGAAGCAAACCGCGCGGACGCGGTTTGAGAGCGCTTCAAGACGCATTCTAAGACACGCATCACCTTGAGGAGGTTTCCTATGCGCCTCTACTTTCTGCGCCACGGTTTGGCCGACTGGCCCGAGTGGGACGTGGCGCGCGATCACGAACGGCCTTTGACGAAAGAGGGCCTGAAGAAAATGAAGGCTGAAGCGAAAACGATCGCCGCGCTCGATCTGCAACTGGACGCGGTCTTGTCCAGTCCCTACACACGCGCCTATCAAACCGCCGACATCGTCGCCAAAGAGGTGGGGCTGGAAGTGCAAATCGAGCCGCTCCTCGCGCCCGGCTTCGATCTCGAACGGCTGGCCGAGCTATTACGCGCCCACGCGGCAGCCCAGTCGCTGCTGTTGACCGGGCACGAGCCGGGTTTCAGCACCGTCATCTTGCAGTTGATGGGCAACGGGCGGTTGCTCATGAAGAAAGGTGCGCTGGCGCGAGTCGATCTGCTAGGTACAGTGAACGAGGGACTGCAGGGCGAACTGGTCTGGCTGCTCCAGCCGAGAATCTTGATCCGCTGAGGTGAACATGAACGATCGCTTAGCCGCACAGGGCATTCGCTTACGCGATTTTCGCTTCGAGGACATTCCCGCCATGGTGGATATTGAGAATCGCACCTGGCCCGATGATCCTTCCACCAGCGAAGAAGAAGAATTCAACGAGAAGACATACCCGCCGGATAATCCCCGCCTGCGCCTTGTCGTCGAAAATACCGAGGGCAAGTTCATCGGGATGGGGGTCTGCCTGCGTCCCTTCTGGATGAAAGCGCCCGGCATCTATTTCATGTGGATCATGCTCGATCCCGATTGGCGACGGCGCGGCCTCGGGCAGGCCTTGCTGCCTCGCCTGGAAACCTATGGGCGCGCGCAAGGCGCGGAAAAACTCTGGACAGGCTGCCGCGAAGATCAAGATTACTCGATCCGTTTTCTGGAAAAGGCGGGCTTCCACAACTACGGCGTTCGCCATCGGTACTCTTCTAGCAGCCTGTCGGAGAGAANNCGGGTATTTCAGGTCAGAATAGCGACTTACTCCCCACTTGTGGCGTCAAAACACCCACAAACAGGGGCTGAGATTTCCTCTCCGACAGGCTGCTAGCGTTTTCCTTTGTGATTATCCATACAATTATTCAAATACATCGATGGCAATCTGCCGCTGATGCTACGTGGGACTATTTCTGGAAAGAAAAGGCTCCTCATCTAACACAAGGAGCAACCGTGGAAGATTATACTCAGGCTCTTATCGAGACCAAGAATTACATGCGTTACGTTGCTCGGTAACGGGAGCCCATGAACAACCATTAAAAGGCGATCGAATTCACTGTCTTGTCCATAGCCGCCTAAATTCTAATTAGGTCCGTCAGCTGGAGATGTTCTATGTTCAATCTGATTCGACTTCTGCCGCGCGGGTTACGGATCGCTGGCATGTTTGGTTTGATGCTCCTGTTGCTCACGGCCTGTGAGAGAAAGGTACTAACTTTGACTTCGTCTATCTCGCCGGAACCGATTGTTGGTCGAATCGTGAATTATCACGTCGAGATGTCATCGACAGGCACGCCAGTGCCAAATGTTACTTTAACTATCACCCTGCCTTCCGGGATCGAGCTCATCCAGGGTGATTTGTCCTGGCATGGTGACCTCGCGAAAGATGAAAAGATCATAAGGGACTTAACCATTCGCGTGACGACACCCGGAGAATGGATAGTGAAAGCTGATGCTGGTACAAACATGGGGCCAGGAGCAGGTCGTACCTATCTCAGTTTTACTCAGGCTCTCTATATCACGAGCTCAGCGGATTCGGCGGAAGTAGTAGATGCTCTCCAAAAAACGCCGACGCCCTGTGGCCCTGACATCGGGTGTGGCACTCATCTTGCTCCAATACAGTCAAAACCTAGAACTAATACGTTACTCGTTACTGGGAGGTTTTCATGGACACTTACCAAACCATCCTTTCGCTTCGTTCCGTCCGGCAATTCGATCTCAGCCGCCCGATTGACGAGGCGACACTGCAGCGCATCGTGCAGGCCGGACGTATGAGCGGATCGAGCAAAGACTCGCAGCCGTGGTGGTTCATTGTCGTCACTGATCGAGCTACGCTGGCCGCGTTGTCCAGGACCGGCGATTACGCGCAGCACCTGGCCGGCGCGGCTTTCGCGCTTGCCATCGTCTTCGATCCCAAGTTCTATCGGGGCGAGTTCGATTCGGGCCGCACCGCTCAGAACATGATGCTGGCCGCCTGGAATGAAGGCATCGGATCGTGTATCGCCTCCATCCATCACGAAGATGATGGCAAGGCCGTGCTGGGCGTGCCGGGCGAACTGCGGTTGCAGCACATTATCTCTTTCGGCTATCCCCTGCCCGGCAAGCAAAGTATTTCGGCCGCGCCGAAGCGCGCGCGTAAACCGTTGGACGAGATCGTGATGAAAGAGCGCTGGAGCAAACGTTAAACAACCTTAACCCATGCAGTGTTAGTTATTCAGTGACTGGACTTTGGCAAGCCCCCACATCTTCGACTGGAGTCGAGGCTTTAGCCGGAGATGTGGCGGTCAATTGACCCGGCTAAAGCCTCGACTCCGGAATTTGCCAACGCCCAGTCAGTGAGATAGGGTATAACCGAAAAAATTGACGCTGCCAAGGCAAACTGATGACCGATATCGCACTCAAAAACAAATCTGACTCATTACACTCAGCAGGGCTGCCGCTTGATTTTCAGCCCGATTACACCGCGTTGGCGCAAACCGCCAACCAGACCACGCGCGACATCGTCAGCGCCTATCCCAAGACCGCGCAACTCTTCGAAGCGCTCTTGAGCGATCCGCGCGTCATGACGCATTGGAACCTGGCCAATTACATCGCCGTGATCAAGCTGGGTTACAATGACCACGGGCCGATTCACGCGCAGGTAGTCACCGCCGCCGCCATGCGGCTGATGCAATTGCTCCATCAGCGCGGCGTGGCCTTCGACGTGATCGAATCCGGCGCGGGCGATCTGGACGATGCGCACGCCGTGGTGCTGGCCGGCATTATGCTGCACGACATCGGCAATCAGATTCATCGAACGGGGCACGAAGTGTTCAGCGTGGCGCTGGCGCAACCCATTCTGGAACGACACCTCACGCCGCTCTATGGCGACGATCCGGTTAAGCTGCAAGCGCTGACCGGCTTCACGCTCAGCGCCATTGCCTGCCACGATTGCAATCCTTCGCCCTTGACGATGGAAGGCGCGGTCGTGGCCGTGGCCGATGCCACCGATATGACGAAAGGCCGCGGACGCGTGGCGTTCGATCGAGGCAAGATTGATATTCATTCGGTGTCGGCTTTAGGCGTGGAAACGGTTGACATCCGCGCGGGCGGCGACAAGCCGATCGAGATGGTGGTGGCCCTCAGCAATTCGGCGGGCATCTTTCAAGTGGAGCAGGTCTTCGCGCGCAAATTGATCGCGACGCCGCTGAAGGACTATGTGACGATTCGCGCTATCGCGGCCGATTATCCCGACGCCGAACAACACATCATTCGCAATGTCGTCTTCGATGGCACGCGGTTCCGCCTCGACGAGGACGCGGATCATCCTGCAGCCTAAGGAGGCTTACTATTCCCGCCCAGATTTCACTCCAACTCGATAAGTCGAATTACCGCCCCGGCGAGATGGTTCACGGCAGGGTCCATTTGACCGTACAAAGCGATGTGCGTCCGCGCGGCGTGATGCTGCGCGCCTTCGGGGAAGAAGTCACCACGCTGGGGCCGAACACGTTGATGACCCAGCACTCGCATCCGTTTGATTTAACCTTTAACTTGTGGTCACCCACCGCCCACGAGGACAGATTGCTCAAAGGCGAACATGACTTTGCCTTCGAGTTCGCCCTGCCCACCCCGCTGCCGCCCAGTTTCAACGGCGAATTCACGCGCATCGTGTATCTGATCGAAGCGAAAGTCGATCTAGCGCTGCACGCCGACATCCGCTGCGAGCAAACGCTGCACATTTTGCCGGCACCATTGACGGGGGCCGATCAGCCGGTCAGCGCCTCCGCCGTGTCGCCGCAGGGCGTGCGGCTGGAACTCGCACTCAACGCCAGCGGTTTCTATCCGGGCGATCACGTGCAGGGCACGCTGCGTGCCACTGGCACGGATCAGCTGTCTCTCACAGCAGCGACTGTCGAATTGATTTCGCGCGAGAAAGGCGAAGCACGCGAGTTTACGGACCACTTCGACAAAGTACGCGTGCGCGTCGAGATCGATCCGGCGCAGCTGATCGGGGGGCAGCCCTTCCCGATCGATTTGCCGATCCCGGAAGATGCTGATCCGTCGTTCGTCGCGCAGCACTCGGCCAAATCGCGGTTGGTGCGCGCCAGAATCGATTGCGCCCATGCGCCCACGGTGATCGCTGAAGCCGTGATCCGCGTGGGTGCAAAGTAAGACCTTCCCGGAGGCGCTTCGCGTAACCTCCGGGAGGATAGGAGTCATCGTATGACCATCCGATTCATGATCGTCGGCCTGCTGTTGGGCGCATTGACCGCCTGCGGCGCACCTACCACGCCGAGCGCGCCAGCGGCAGCGCCCACCGCGCTTCCCGTTAGCGCGCAGCAACTTCCTACCGTCACAACCGCACCATCCGCTGTGCCACCTGCTTCGCCTACCAAAGAATCCACGGCGCTTCCAACGGCACCCCTTGATAATCCAACGACGGCAGCACCCATAGCAACCGCACTACCGGCGACTGCGTCAGATTCGGCAACACCGCTGCTCGTCTTTCCCACCGCTCGCGGTTTAATGACTGTGCGTGCAGACGGTACCGGCAAAACGAGTATCGCTAACACAGCCACTACCATCAGTCGCAATTTATCGGACGGGGCAGCGGCGCACGGCTGGCTGGCGTTCCGCTCCGGCGCAGGTTCTTTAGACATCATGGGGACAACGGCGCAAACCGTGACACTCAACTTGCAATCGCTGCCGACGGGAACGCTTACAACGATTACGCCATTGTTCTCTCCGGCGATGGAGCAGGCGATTAAGGCGGCGAATGGCGATCGAACTGATGCCATTGAAGCGGGCATCGCCATCCTGGAAAATTCCGACACGCTGAAGTGGTCGCCCGATGGACGTTACGTGGCCTTCATCGCCGCCATCGACGGGCCCTCGTCGGATGTGTACAGTTACGATCGAGACACCAAGCAGATCAATCGGTTGACCGATGGGCCGAATCAGGCTGCGAATTTGTTCTGGTCGCCGGACAGCAAGTGGATCGTGCACGAAGAAGTGGAGAGTTTTGGCACCGGCGCAGGTTGGAACGTCAAAGCGGTGTGGGCCGCCGCACCTGACGGCAACAACACACGCAAGCTCTACGATGCCACCTCGAGTGGCGGTGAAGTTTTCGTGAACTGGCTTTCGCCGGAAAAGTTTCTCGTTTATTCGTGGACGGTGATGGGGTGGCACAACGTGCGCGCGGTCGATCTCAATACGGGCAAAGCCCAGCTCATCGGGCCCAAGTTCGACGTGCAGACGTTGGCGTATGATCCCAAGACGCAGACACAGCTCTACTTCGTCGACGATTTCGCCGCCCAGCAGAACGGGTTAAGCGGCGGCCTGTATTTTGCCGCAGCGGGTCAAGCCAAATTGATGGCCTCCGGCGATTGGTATGAAACTCGCTGGCTGCCGCACGCGCAGTTGTTCTTTGCCAAAGGCAAGGATGGTGTGATCAGTGTGACGCCAGAAGGGGTCGTGAAAAAATATGGGGGTGAAGAAGCGCTGCCGATCGATGCGCCGGACGGCGCGTGGCTGTTAGCATGGGGCGATGGGAACTACACCAGCCCGATCGGCTTGCGCCTCTACACGCCTGACGGCGAAGTAAAGCGCACCATCACATCAGACGCGGTAGCATTCGCCACGTGGTCGCCCGATGCCACCAGCGTGTTTTATCAATCCGGCGGCCAGTTATACTTTGTAGAAATTCCCAACGGCGAGCCGCAGTTGATCGGCGACAGCACCGCGCAGGAGTTGAGCAACATCGGGTGGATAAAGCCGTAGCAAGAAGCAAGAGGCAAGAGGCAGGAGGCAGGAGGCAGGAGGCAGGAGGCAAGAGGCAAGAGGCAAGAAGCAAGAAGCAAGAAGCAAGAAGCAAGTTGCAAGTTGCACGATGCAAAAGACTTCCGATCGTTCTCACGAATTCGGAAGTCTTTTTATTCCGCATTCAGAATTCCACGTTCCGAATTCAGTCGGTTCAGGTAACTACTCAGCTGTCATGCCCGAATGCTTCTGTCGGGCATCCAGATTGACGATTGGCAAGTCATGCCGACAGGGTTGCTGGATTCCCGCTTTCGCGGGAATGACGACTGAGTAGTAATCAGTTCATCCGCGCAATCAGCAACTTCAGCGCCTGCCCGGCCAGTTGATAATCCGGATCGAGTTCGATGGCGCGCCGATAGCAGCGCAGCGCCTCATGCCACGGCCCGATCTTCTCATACATGCGGGCCAGATTCATCCATGCAAAGTGGGGGGACTCGTAACGAGGGGCATCAGCCGCTTGCTCCAGCCAGGGCCGCGCCTCACGCCAGTGGCCCTGCTCCATCAAGTACACGCCGATGTCGTTGTACGGATTGCCGAAGTCGGGATCGAGCGCGATCGCTTTGGCGCATTCTTCGATGGCCTCAGCGTAGCGCTTCAGAAATGACAAGGACCAGCCCAGGAACGTATGCGCCTCGGCCGTCGGATAGAGATCGATGCTGGCACGATACATTTCGATCGCTTCGGCCAGATCGCCGTTCATTTGATAGGCGTAAGCCTTGCGCCATAAATCTTCAGCCCGGTAGCGGGCGGAAACTAAATCGTCCATGAATTTCCTCTACAGCAAATAATAACACACTTGCCACCGCCCCACGTCACCCATCTCTGCGCCACACCTGCCAGGTCTTTGCTTACTTCACAATTCCCTGCGCCACCAGCAACTCCGCATTGAGCAGCGATCCACCCGCCGCGCCACGAATCGTGTTGTGCGACAACACCACGAACTTCACATGGAATAAGGGGTCTTCGCGTAAACGCCCCACCACGGTCGTCATGCCGTGGCCCGTATCTCGATCGCGGCGCGGCTGCGGCCGATCGGCCTCGGATCGAACTTCGATCACGTGTTCGGGCGCTGACGGTAACGATCGCACGATCGCCGCCCACTCGTAATCGAGCAGCGCCTGTGCGGCTGCCTGCGGCCCGATCGGCTGATCGAACTCCAACGACACGCAGACGGTGTGTCCATCGATCACGGCCACGCGATTGGTGTGCGCCGAAATTGTGATCGGCGCGTCGATCACGTGAGTGGCGTTCAACTTGCCCAGCATCTTGCACGGCTCAGTTTCTACTTTCGGCTCTTCACCGCCGATGTATGGAATCACATTATCCACCACATCGACTGAGGGCACGCCGGGATAACCCGCACCCGACAACGCCTGCAGCGACACGACGAACGCTTTCTTGATTCCGAATCGATCGAGCAGCGGACGAAAGGCGATGGTGAAACCCGTGGATGTGCAGTTGGGATTCGTCGCGATGAAACCGCTCCAGCCGCGCTTCTGCTGCTGCACTTTAATCAACGCAGTGTGATCGGGGTTGACTTCGGGGATGAGCAGCGGCACATCGTCGTCCATGCGATACGCCGAAGCGTTGGAACAGACGCCGTGCCCGGCCTGCGCGAAGGCTGGTTCGATGGCCTTGGCCTGATCCGACGGCAGCGCGGAGAACACAATCGCCGCAGCGAGGCCGGGCTCGGTTGGGACCACCTTCATCGAGCGCGCGTAGTCCGGCATCGGCTTGTCCAGCACCCAGCGGCACGCTTCGCCATAGACTTGTCCCACCGTGCGATCGGAACCCGTCAGCGCCGTTACTTCAAACCACGGATGGTTGTCTAGCAACTGCACGAAACGTTGACCCACTGCTCCGGTTGCGCCGAGAACGGCGACTTTGATCTTTGCCATGACTGCTCCTTTGAACGTATTGCGTGGTGCGTATTGCGTAATCCGTTTATCGGAGTGTCATTCCGAACCCGGTGAGGAATCTCCACCCACATCGACAACACGACTGATCAGCGTTTAAGATTCCTCAGTCGCCGCCCTGTCCGTCGCTTTGCAGCGGGGGCGCGCCTGACGACAACGCTCCTTCGGAATGACACATGAAAAAAGGTCGGCTCTCACGTACTACGCACCACGCACTACGCAATACGTTTACGCATCACTCTTCACTTTTCACTCTTCACTCTTCACTTTTCACTGTTCACGATCAAGCGGTGAATCGCCTTCACGGCCGCATCCGCATCCTGTTTGTCTACGATCAGGCTGATGCTGCACTCGCTCGAACCCTGCGCGATAGCGATGATATTGAGGTCCTGCGCGCCCAGCGCGCCAAACACGCGCCCCGAGATACCGGGCGTATGCCGCATCCCTGCGCCCACCACGGTCACGATGACGACGTTCTCCATCACGGCAATGTCGTCGATGTCGCGATCGTGCAGCTCGCGCCGGAATTCGTCTTCCAGCGTGGCGCTGACACTGGCCGCCAGCTGCTCGGGCACGGTGAAGCAAATGCTCTGCTCCGAAGAGGCTTGCGTGATCAGCGACACGCTGGTATGCGTGCGCGCCACCGCGCCAAACGTGCGCGCGGCTACACCCGGCACGCCCAACATGCCACGTCCTTCCACCGTCAACATCGTCTGGCCGCGAATCACCGTCACGGCTTTCACGCCGCCATGAATTTGGCCGCCATGACTATGGCCGTTGTCGCGCACAATCTGCGTGCCGGGATGCGCCGGGTTGAACGTGTTCTTGATCCACAAGGCGATGCCGCGCTCCACCACGGGCCGAATGGTCTTGGGATGCAGCACCTTCGCGCCGTAGTAGGCCAGTTCGGAAATTTCGCGGTAGGTCAATTCGGGCAGTGTCTGCGCGGACGGATCGATACGCGGATCGGTGGTCATCACGCCGTTCACATCCGTCCAGATCCACACTTCGTCGGCGTCCAACGCCACGCCCATGATGGCCGCGCTGAAATCGCTGCCGCCGCGGCCCAATGTCGTGATCACACCGTCCCGAGTTGCGCCGATAAAGCCGGTGACAATGGGCACGACGCCCTTCTCTAACAACGGCAGCAAGCGGTTCTGCGTTTTCGATCGAGTGAGATCGTCGATCGGGTTGGCCGCCTGAAAATGCGCGTCAGTCACCACCAGCTCCGACGACTCGATCGGTTCCGCCGCGGTCCCGATCGATTTCAAGTAGGCCGCGATCAATTGAATGCTCATGCGCTCGCCCAGCGAACTGATCGCATCCAGCGCGCGCGGCGACGCTTCGCCCAACACATTCACCGCGTGGCACAGCGACTCGAACTCGCCGACATACACTTCCACCGTGGCCCGCGCCAGCGATGCTTGTTCCGGCAGATTGACCAATTCATCCAATACCTTAAAGTGCCTGGCGCGCAATTCCTGCGCCACCGTCTTGAAGGTGCGCGCGTCGCCGCTGGCCGCCGTATGCGCGCCTTTGAGCAGCGCATCGGTCACGCCGCTCAGCGCCGAAGCCACGACGACCACGCGCGACCAGGTCTGCTGGCCCCCGCGCACAATCTGGGCAGTGGAACGGATCGCATCCGCGCTGCCGACCGAGGTGCCGCCAAACTTCATGATGAGTGTACCCATGGATTCCTCCGAGTATCTTCTGCAATTCTTACGGTGCTCGCGCTGGATGGTGACATCCAGCGCTATACTGCGCGCGGGCACCTTTTGCGCTTTTGATTGCTCGCGGTTCGCTGCGCGTGGTTACACACCGCACTGCACGCACGCCTTGTCCGCCACGTTGTGGCGGAGGCGCGCCGGGCGGGGTGCAAGTGTCCGCCGTTTGGGCCGCTGGATGTGACCATCCAGCGGGAGCACGTAAAACCGCAATTTGTTCCCGCGCTCAGTATATCGGCCGCCGGATGTCACCATCCGGCGGAAGCACCGCAAATAAAAACGCGGGGCCGTTGGGCTCCGCGTTTCGGTGCTGCTAGTGTACTCTGGTTCCACTCACGACGAAGCAACGGCTACCCGCTTGGGCGTCGCAGTCATCATAGTGGTAGTGCTATACAGCCGGGTGAACATGGATGCAAGTTTACCCGCGCCGACGCACACCGTCAACGGGCAATCTCTCACGATTTCGTCACCGTTCGGTAATGCAGTTTGCACAAACAAAACGCGGAACCGTTGAGGCTCCGCGCTTGGTCGATTGTTCCTTCGACTGAGATGATGCGTGCTTAGACGTTGCGATAGATGTTGGAGAAGATGTTGCCAATGGCCGGACCGAGCAGGGCGAGAATAACGATCACGACGATAGCAACCAAAACGAGAATCAACGCATACTCAACAAGACCCTGACCTTCTTCACGGGGGAGATATAACATGATGAGTTCACCTCCTTTCCGATAAGCCAATTGGGCAAAGATAAAGAACACCTCGATTTTGTCCATATTATTGTAAGTCAATTTCGACCTGAGTCAAGCCCGCTGGAGGAATTAGAATCGCGCCACCAAAAACTAGACAAATTGCCCAAAAATGTTGTAAGATTGGCACACGGGCTCCGGCTGCTTTTACTTCACTCCAGCGAGGAGATCACATGTTACGATACATCAGTTTGCGTTTGTTATTGATTGGCGTTTTGTTGGGAATTGCTGTGCACTTCTCCAGCAGCGCAGCCGCCCGGCCCGAACAAGTCGGCCCGCAGGCCGCGTTCAATCAATTGCAGGCTCGATCGAACAGCGCCTTGACGGTGAATTGGGAGGCTCGATCGGAGGCGCCCAACTTCCTGACCGGACGCGATCCGGCCACGCGCCTGCCCTATCAGCCCACCGCGGCAGAACTCGGCAACCCGATCGCGATTGCGCGCGGCTTCCTGGATGAAAATCGCGCGCTCTTCAAGCTCCGCAGCGTCGCCGACGAATTGCGCTTCCTGCGCAACGAAGCCGACAAGCAGCTGGGCTGGTCGCACGTGCGGATGGCGCAGGTTTATAAGGGCCTGCCCGTCTTCGGTTATCAACTCATCGTCCACCTCGACGCGCAGAATCAGGTGGTGACCGTCGACGGCCATTTCCGCCCCAACCTCGATCTGGATACGACGCCGAAAGTAACGCAGTCCGACGCTGAACAACTGGCGCTGGACGATCTGCTCAACGGCCAACTCCAACCCGATCAGCGATCGCGCGTCAAGGCGACGATCCTGCGCGACCAGACGCAGTTGATGATTTACGTCGATCAGAACGATCAACCGCGCTTGACGTGGGTCGTGACGATCATGACGGATGCGCCGCTGGGGCAGTGGCGCTATTTCGTCAATGCGCGCCGCGCGCAAGTGGTGCACCAGTTCGACAGTGTGACGCACGACAAACGGCGCACGACGTACACCGCCGATAATTCCACCGATATTCCCGGCCGCTTGTTGATCGATGAGGGTGAACGCTCGAAAGACCCTATCGCGCAGGCCGCCCATGACAACGCGGGCAAAGTGTATGATTACTACTTCAACACGTTCAAGCGTGACGGCCTCGACGATCAGGGCGGCGTCATGGTGTCTACCGTGCACTACGGCAGCGATCCGGAAGACGCCGAGAATGCCGCGTGGATCGGCGAAGCGAAGCAGATGATCTACGGCGACGGCGGGAAAATCTTCAAGCCGCTGGCCTACGGGCTGGACGTGGTCGGCCACGAGTTCACGCACGGCATCATCGACAACACCTCCAACTTGGTTTACGAAGGTCAATCGGGCGCGTTGAATGAATCGTATGCGGACGTCTTCGGCGCGCTGATCGATCGGGGCAACTGGACGATCGGGGAAACCGTGATCAAATCGCCGCCCTACCCCTTCCAGTTTCTGCGCAGCCTGGAAGACCCCGGCATCCATGGATCGTATGATTCCAGCGATCCCCTCAACAGCGTGGGCCAACCGGCCAAGATGAGCGAATATGCCAAATTGCCCAACACGCGCAAAGGCGATAACGGCGGGGTGCATGTCAACAGCGGCATCCCCAACCTGGCGGCGTTCTTGATCGCGCGCGCCATCGGGCCGGAGAAGACCGAACAAATTTACTATCGCACGTTGACGCAGTACCTCTCACCCAGTTCGGATTTCTCCGACGCAGCCCGCGCGACGATCCGCGCCGCACAAGATTTGTACGGCCAGTCCGAAAGCGAAGCAGTGCGTGCGGCCTTTGCCAATGTCGGCATCGATGCCCAGGGCTCATCGGAAGTTCCGGTGCCCACGCCTGCTTCTTCCAGCGGTTCCAAGAAACCCGTGCCGACACAGAACACTCCGACCGGCTGCACTAACTTGATCGTCAATGGCACGTTTGAAGGGGACGGCGGCTGGGTGTCGATTGTGGGCAAAGGCGAAGACAATTTGATCGAGACCGAGAAGCCGCACACCGGATCGCGCAGCGCGTGGCTGGGGGGCACGGACAAAGAGTCGTTCATGTACATCTATCAGGATGTGAAGATTCCGGCGAATGCCACGCAAGTGCAGTTGGCCTACTACCGTTTGATCCACGAGGAAACGTCAGGCTTTTCCGGCCTGTTTGCCGATGATGCGCAGTTCACGGTGCTGGCCGCCACCACGAAAGGCGATGTGATCAGCACGATCGAAGAGCTGGTCTCCTCGAGCGGTGACGACACGTGGTCGCAGGCGCAATTCGATCTGGCGCAGTTGGCGGGCAAGACCGTGCGGCTGGCGTTTCACGCTGAAAATCCCAAAGGCAACATCAGTAGTCTCTTCGTGGACGATGTGACGCTGCTGGCCTGCACCACCGACGGGGGCGGCCCGGCGGCGCCCAAGACCAAGTCACAAGAGCAAGTCTATCTGGAAGGCACCGTCGCCAATTCGGACACGGGGCGCGGCCTCGAAGGCGCGCAGGTGTTCATTCTCAAAGAAGGTCTCAGCGCCACCGACGCGGCGGCCGATGACACCGTGACGCGCGATGAAGTGGCCGCGTCAGGCGTGAGTGATGCGTCGGGCTTTTACCGCACCGATGTGGCGCTGCCGCGCGGCAAGACCTACAGCGTGATCGTCATCGCGCGCGGCTACCGCTCGATTGTGGCCGATGACGGCCTCGACGTGCCAGCCGACGCGACCAATCCGTATCAAGTGGATGTGACGATGAGGAAGAGCAAGTAACCATGATCGACAAACCCATCTGCTGTATTTGCCAGGAACCTGTCGAAGAGCCGTACAACCTTCTAGGCGGACGCCTGTACTGCGCCAAACACTACGCCGTCGTCAACAAGCCGCACATTGGCTTCTGGCGCGCCGGCGTGATCCAGATCAGCGGGATGGCGATCTTTAGTCTGATCGTCGCGGCCATCGCCGGCAATCTCGGCCCGCTCGATCGAACCGCGCAGCTCATCCTCGGGCTGTTCCTCGCCAGCGTGCCGAGCGCTCTGTGGCTGTGGTATTTCTACCGCCAGGATCGCTTGGAGCCGGAGCCCAAGACATATATCGGACTGGTCTTTGTGGCCGCGCTGGTGGCGACCGATTTTCTGGCGCTGCGCGTGATCAACACCTGGTTCCAGGTCAGCGTGTGGTCGCCGGCCAATGCGTGGACGTCGCTGGGCGCATCGATTCTGATCAACGGTTTCATTCTGCAAGCCTGTATGTATATCGCCGTGCGGCTGGTCTACACCGGCAGCGAATTCGACGAGCGCATGGACGGCATCGTGTACGGCACGGTGGCGGGGCTGGGCGTCGCCACCCTATTGAACCTGCACTACATCATCGACAATGAGGGCGTCGCTTTAGCGCCGGGGGTCATCAACGTGGTGACGGTTGCGCTGGCACAGGCGTCGTTCGGCGGCTTGATGGGCTGGTTCATGGCCGAGGCAAAGTTCACGCATCGCAAAATCTGGTTTGTGCCGTTGGGCTTTACACTGGCCGCCGTGCTCAATGGATTATTCGGCTGGCTGATCAACGAAGTGAGCGCCACCGGCCTGTCCGTCGAGCCGATCCGATCGTTGCTGTTGGGCCTGCTGGTGACGCTGATCACGTTTGGCGCGCTGGTCTGGCTGATGAACCGCTCGACGGAAGTGACGCTGCGCAGGAAAGCAAACTAAGCCTCACCCCACGCGTTTGCGCGCAGCCTCTTCCGTCCCGTGAACAGCGGCGGGACAAGAGAGGGGCTAACTGCTCCTAGACCGCGTCTCGCGGTCGGGTCCAACCGCGGGGACGCGGTTGGAGAGCATTTGGTTAAGGGAATAGGATCTATGACCACAGACACCACTCAAACCGATATCGTGCACGGCATTCACAACTTGCGCAAAGATGCCGGCGTCGCCCTCGTCGTGTTGATCGCGCTGGCGTTGGGCTTTGCCTTGCGCCAATACACCCTCAGCCGCGCCATCGCTTTTCAGGACAGCGCGACCGGCTTCAGCCTTCAATTTCCGGCGGCGTGGGGCACGGCCGATTCGTTGCAAGAGGTGCTGTTGAAAGTCGAGAATCCCGCCACGGACTCATCGTACAAAACCAACCTCGTCGTCGAAGCGCGCGATCTCGATCCGCAGCATCCGCCCACGCTGCAAGAGTTCGTCGATCGGCGCGTGACCCAGAAGGGCAACCTGACCGGCTATCACTTCATCAGCGAAAAGGATGACACCGTCGCCGGCGAGAAGGCCCGACAAATTGTGTACGCCTACGTCGTGCAGCCCAACGATCAGCCGCGCCGCATCTCGCTGCCGGTGGTCGTGGTCGCGCGTGAGTATATCGTCGTCGCCACAGATCGCGTGTATTACCTCACCTTGGCCGCGCCGGAGAAAGAGTTCGCGGCGGCCAGTGCGCAGTTGGATGAAATCCTGAAAACGGTGAACCTGCCATGAATCAATCTGAAGACACCGAACTGGGACACTTGTCGTCCGGCCTGCATGACGATCGATTGCAGGCCGCCGACGATCGGCTGAAGTTGCCACGCGGGGCGTTCCTCGTTGTGCGGCAGAGCGGCGGTCTGCGCTTTAGCACGCGCGAAGTCACGGTGTACAACGATGGGCACCTGATCGCGCGGCGGCAAGGCAAGCTGGGCGCGGGAGAAGGATCGCGGCGCATCACACCCGCTGAAGTGGCTGAGCTCAAAGAACTGATCGAGCAGAGCGGCCTGTGGGAACTGTCCCCCTCGATCGGGCGGCAAAGCCCCGATGGGTATGCGTATGAGTTGATCGCGCGCGTCGGCCGCAAGTCGAAAGCGATCGAGTTCTTCGACGGCAGTGTTCCGGCGAAAGTGCAGTCGTTGCTCGCGCAGCTCAAGCCGCTTATGGCAGTGGAAGAAGAACAGACGTAGCGAACCTCATGGAAGTGCCTCAGAAGTGTGCAGAATGCGGGACGGCCTGGACAAACAGGCAAACGTGCGAAGACTGCTTCCAGCAGATGCTCTTTTGGGAAGCAGACTATCCTGCGTATGGCGCAGAGGTGCATCACCTGCTGGTGTTGTGCTATCACCTACAACATCCCAGTTTGTATTCACCCGTGGGCTTGAAGGCGGCGAAACAGTTACTGCTAGAGTTTGTCGAACAAAGAGCGTCACCCGCCGAGGTACGTCAGCGCTATCAGGCCCGCGTGGATTCCAGCCAGCGCGATTGGAAGATCACAGGTACGCCCGCCGCGCACGGATCATACGACCCTCCGATTCAGTGGACGATGACGGCTTCTGATGTGGTGGCGGGTGGAGCAGAGAATTACTGCGACAATGTGCGGCTCTGGGCGCGAGCAATCAATGAAAGGCTGAAGACAACGCAGTAGACAGTGGAGAGAAGCAGTGGCGCAGCGGCGGCGATCCTCTGACAGATCGCCGCCGCATTGGTCACGATCCGCCAACAACTCGGTACCGCGCTCGCGCCGACCACCGCGCTCCCAGTCTCTCTCCCGGAGGTATCGAATGCCGAGACGCCCTCTCACCACTCAGCCTCACCGTCGAATGCCTCTCACGACCAGCCCGCCCCGAACCCCGACGCACCCTCTCCCGTGGCGGCTGCTCACACCGCTGCACCAACTCCTGATCCCCAACGGGCTGATCCCGCGCCCGAGGCGGGACGGCGTTGCCCGGTCTATGGCCGCCTCATGCGCTCTCGCACGCTGCCGCGTCCCAAGCCCTCCCCGTCACACCGTGGCTCGCCAAGCGCTGACCGTACTCCGCCTCCCGCGGCTTGACCCATATGAGCAGCGTGTCAAATCTTGGACACAGAAGCGCTCGCCCTGCGTCTTGAATGCCGCTTGCCCTGTGACTTCCCCTGCTCGTCCTTTCGGCCTTCGCTGGCCTCATCTCAGCTGGCCAAGACCCCTTCGCATTTGCCCTGGCTGGCCTCCTGAGTGTACAATGGGATTGTGTGGCAATCGATGAGCAGCCGAGTCCCGTTAACCCGCTGACCTTAAATTCCATAGACGGGCGTTCTGCTTGGCTTAGTTCAACTCGGGATTACGTGCACGCCAAGCGTGCCGGGCGGCTTTCCTCCGCTTTAACTCGGGCTGGTCGGTTGATCCGCGCCGCATCAATCCTTAATTCGTTCTGCTACTGCGCTGCATTGTCTATTTCACCTGTTGCACATATTAATGGAGCTGTGGTGTTCCAGTTATCACGAATTGATATGATTTGAGATGAGGAGAGTGGCTATGAACAAAGCGACGTGGATGAACGTATTGTTTACCGCATTGGCGCTTGTTCTAATTGTGGGGTGCGCAACGTCGCCAACAGCTTTGCCATCCTCTGCCACACCACGTCCAACAACGGGCAAGCCCACAGGCAAACTTTCAGCACGATTGGAAATGTTGGCTAACTCGCCTGACTTGCGCACCGCGAGTGTTGACGAGCAGGCGCGCGCCCTGAGCCTCCCGCCCAAAGGTCCCGGCAGTCTGGAGCGTGATGCGCAAGGTCGGGTGTTGGTGGACATTCGAACCGCTGATGTTTCTGCGAATAGTCTGCAATCGTTGCGAGACGCTGGCGCGGTGATCACGAATGTCGCCGAGGCGTATCAGCAAGTGACGGCGTTTGTGGCGCTATCGGATTTAACGACTATCGCCAATCTGTCAACGGTGTTGAATGTGCAAGAGGAGCTTGCGCCCGCAAGCTCTGGCGGAGTTGTTATTCCCCAGACACCCTGACACAACGCTACAGAGACAGAGCGCGTTATTAGTTTGCATCGAGAGAATTAAGCCCCAGGTTCTAAAATGAGATCCACCTTGAGGGAGAATAAAATGAATCGCCAGCAAAGCCTCGGTCTAGTATTCACCATGTTTCTGCTGACACTGCTTGTTAAGAGCGCCGTAGCGAGTACCAGCTTGCCTGATGTTTCATCAGGAGTAGCGATGGCAGCGTCATCCAAACCGGTCAGCAAACTAACCCCTCGTCTGTATGCGCTCGCACAGTCTAGCGCACTGCGTGCCGCCTCGGTCGCCGATCAGGCGCAGGCACTCAGTGTCGCGCCCGACGGTCCCGGCAGCCTGATGCGCGACGCGCAAGGTCGTGTACTGGTCGAGGTGCGCACGGCCGATGTGTCTGATGCTTTCCAACAGTCTCTGCGCAATGCCGGCGCCCGCATTGAGCACGTCTCGGAACGGTATCAGATCATTGCCGCATGGGTGGATACAGCACGGCTTGGCGAAGTGGAGGCTCTGCCCGCCGCGCAGAGTATCCAGGAAGTGCTCGCTCCGATTGTGGGACATTCCGGCATTGCTCTACCGGCTTCCACCTGCCCGCAAGGTGTTGCCATCTCGGAGGGCGACACACAGTTGCGCGCCGCGCTCGCCCGTTCTGCCTACTCCTTGAGCGGCGCGGGTGTGCAGGTCGGTGTACTCTCTGACTCGTACGACTGGCTGGGTGGTGCCGCCGCGGATGTGACCAGCGGCGACCTCCCCGGCACGACGAACACGTGCGCCAGTCAATCCACGCCGGTCAACGTGCTCTATGACTATAGCGCATCGGGCGCCGAAGACGAAGGTCGCGCGATGGCGCAGATCGTACACGATCTTGCGCCTAATGCGACCCTGAGTTTTGCTACTGCCGAGGGCGGGCAGACTACATTCGCCGATCACATCCGCGCGCTGAAAACGGCGGGTGCGAACGTGATTGTGGATGACATCATCTACTTCGACGAGCCGTACTTTCAGGACGGCATCGTGACAGTTGGCATCTCTGATGTTGTCCGCACCGGCGCGCTTTACTTCACCGCCGCCACCAACGCCGCCTTGTTCAACGGTGGCAATAATGTCGCTTCAAACGAAGCGCCCGCCTATCGTCCGACCTCCTGCCGCGCAGGCGTCTCTTCGTATGCAAGCAGTTGCCACAACTTCAATCCGAGTGGGGGCACGCAGAACAGCCTCGATTTCACCTTGCAGGCTGGATATGCTTCGTACATTGTCTTGCAGTATGCCGAACCGTGGTACGGTGTCACCACCGATCTTAATTTGATCGTGACCAACGATTCTGACACCGTGGTGGCACATAGTAATTACAACAACCTCAGTACCCAGGAGCCATTCGAGTATACGTACCTGTACAACAGCGGCGGTTCGGGCGCAAATTATCACATCAGCGTAGGACGCTATACTGCAGGCGGCGGCGACACGGCGAACCCGCGCCTGAAGGTCGTGTTGTTCACCAACTGCAACTGCGGCATCTCGGGCGTATCACCCGCCACTGGCGTGAACGGCGACATCGTGGGACCGACCATTATGGGACACACTGCCAGCCATGATGCCCTCAGTCTGGCTGCCGCGCCTTATAACGACGACAACAACCCTGAAGGTTATAGTTCGCGCGGACCGGCAGCGCACTACTTTGGTCCCGTGGTCAATACTACGCCCGCCGCCGCGATCCCAACCGAGGCCATCCAGCAACCGGACTTTACCGCCACTGACGGCGGTTGCAACACCTTCTTTGGTGTTAACTCAGGCTGCTGGCGTTTCTATGGCACGTCGGCTGCTGCGCCGCACGCCGCCGCTATAGCAGCCTTGCTGAAGCAGCAAGCCAATGCGCTCGGTAATCCGCTCTCGCGCGATACGGCTAAGATGATCCTGCAGACAACGGCGCGCTCGATGAGTGGCGGCAATCTCAACTCGGTCGGCGCGGGCTTGATTGATGCCTACGCGGCGGTGGGAAGCATGTTATCCGAGCCGCCCACGCTCACTAGCGGGTTGGTCGCCACCGGCACACTTGGATCGCCCTTCAGCTACACTGTCACCGCGAGTGGCACGCAGCCGATCACGTTGACGGTGGCGGGACTGCCGGCCTGGGCGCACTTTACTTCGCCCGTTATCAGCGGCACACCCA
>PMCF01000081.1:0-544 GCA_003154115.1 Anaerolineae bacterium | reverse complement strand
AGCGATCAAAAGACGCTGAACATCGTGGTCGTTGCTGAACCGCCCACGATCACCAGCGGGTTGGTCGCCACCGGCACGGTGGGACTGCCCTTCAGCTACACCGTCACCGCGAGTGGCACGCAGCCGATCGCGTTGACCGTGGCGGGACTGCCGGCCTGGGCGCACTTTACTTCGCCCGTCATCTCCGGCACGCCCACGCTCACCGGCACGTTCCCCGTNNGCGCGGGCAGCGATCAAAAGACGCTGGACATTGTGGTCGTCGCCATGCATAAGGTGTACCTGCCGTTGGTCATACGCTAGGCGCTGCATTTTTTGGCGGGGGATAATTCAAGCGAGGGAAGCAGAGCGGTTGGAGCGATCGCCGCACCAGTGTATTGATGGTCTTGCTTGCCCATGTCCCCGCTCCGAGGGGAGCGGGGTGGGCCAATGTGTTGGCCGAGCGTAGGCTAATCTTATCCGATGTCCAACTGCGCGAGATGCGGGGCCCGTCAGTTTCTTCGGCGAGGGAATGGCGCTCGCGACAGGGGTGATTGCAGCCGACCCG
>PMCF01000300.1 GCA_003154115.1 Anaerolineae bacterium | reverse complement strand
GCAGCACTTCGTGCATGGCATAGCGCACCTCGCCGGTCCGATAGATCATGGCTCGATCACACAAACGGTTCAAGACATCCACCTCGGCGGACGCGATCGCCTGCGCGGCCGCGATGGTGAAGCCGTCTTGAAAGACGGTGATGTGCCTGATCACGGCTTGCTCGTCGGGTGTCAACAATCGCCACGATTGATCGAACACCGCCCGCAGCGTGCGCTGTCGTTCGGGCATATCGCGCAGATCAGAGGCCAGTACCGCTCGATCATGTTCCAGCGTCTCGACGATACGGTCGCACGCTTGCGCGCGCGTCAAACCGGCAATCAGCTCAATCGCCAGCGGAAAGCCCTCCACTAACTGGCACAGGCGAGCGATGGCCGAAGCATTGTCGTCCATGACGGCAAAATCGAAGTGCAACCGCCGGGCACGATCGAGCAGCAGCCGCACGGCATCGAAGTGGGCGAGATCGCCCGGTGGCAGTGGGGCGCTCGGATAGGGCAAGCCGCGCAACTCGAAGAGTTGTTCCCATTGCAGCGAAAGACGAACGCGCGACGTGACAATCAACTTCAAATCGGGCGCGGCTTGAAGAAGTTGCCCCGGCATGCTGGCGGCATCGATCACGTGCTCAAAGTTGTCCAGCACGATCAACATCTCTTTGTCACTGAGAAAGACGCCGAGTTGATCGAGCGGTGGTGTGTGACGATTGAAGGTGAAGCCCAGAGCTACGCTGATCGCCAGCGGCACATCCTCGGCGCGAGGTGTGCCCAGCAAAGACACAAAGACCACGCCATGCAAAAAATGGGTCTGCTGCGCAGCCGCAACCTGGATCGCCAGCCGCGTTTTGCCGATGCCGCCCGGCCCAAAGAGCGTAATCAGGCGGCAAGTCGGTTTGGCCAGCAAGTGTTGCAGCGCCGTGTGCTCGACCTCACGCCCGATGAAGTCGGTGGGCTGCGGCGGCAAATGCGACTCAAACGGTTGCGCCGCGCGGATACGCTCAAATAAGGTCGTGGTGGCCGCTTCCGGCTCAACCGCGAGCTCCGTTTTCAGGACAGCGCAGCACAGGCGGTATTGCGCGAGCGCGGCCGGCCGCTGACCCTGATGCGCCAGCAGCACTATCTTGGCGCGATGCGCCTGCTCATTCCACGGATCGAGTTGCAGCCAGCGCTCGGCCGAAGCCAGCGCTGTGGCGTTGTCGCCCTCGGCTTGCTGCGCTTCGGCCAACTGCTGCCACACGCGCGCCGCGAGTTCGCGATAGCGCTCGCGTTGGTTGATGAGCCAGGCTTCGAAGTCGGGCGCATGCTTGACACTGACCCCTTCCAGGAAATTGCCGCCATAGATTGCGTCGATCGCGGCTAACGCGTTGAGCGGCAGGGCCGATCGGGTTTGAGCCAGGCACTCCAACTCTTCCACATCCAGCCCATACGGCTGCGCTCGATCGAACGCCACCGTGGATTTGTCGAGTTGCAGATAATCGGCGGCAATGTGCCTCAGGGTGGACAGGGCTTTGCGCAGATTAGTTTGCGCCGCGGCGTCAGGCATATCGCCCCACAACAGATTGGCGAGCGCTTCGCGCGTGTGCGGGCGGCGCGTGATGGCGAGGTACACCAGCAGGGCCTGGGCTTTGGTTGTGAGCGGCCGCGGCGCGGGCGTTCGCGGCACGGGCGTGTCGTTCAGGCGAATGTGCAGGCGGCCCAGCGTGGTGAGTTGTAACATGATACGAACCCTGAAATTCACAGTTTATTCACGGCGTTGTACTAGACTGCATTATAACCGAACAGAGCAGCACCACCAATCCCGTCGGAGCGGTTAGCGGCATGCGCCAGATCCGCACTTTTGTGGTGACAATCGTCGTGGAGGAAGCTGCACCCGATCAGTGGCACGGGCAGATCACGGAGCCGGGCGATTCCCTCGGCTGGCGGGTAACATTTGCGAATGCCGACGAACTGAGCGAGGCCATCAAACGGCGTCTCATCGCCGAGTCATCTAGCCATCAGGAGAAAACAGTATGAAATCACGTCTGTGGTTAAGCATTGTGAGCTGTAGTGTTGCGTTGATCGCGATTGGCCTCAGCGGGTGGTGGTTGTCACCCTCGGCACAGGCGATCTAGCATCGCTGCGGACTCGCTCCGCGAAGGGTAAATCAAAAAAGGCACCGAGGAATCTTCATTCCCTCGACCCATTGATCGGATAGGTATCGCATCAAGCGAAACACGCGCCATGCCACGACGGTCGTGCAGAACGAGAGCGCAAATGAATAGGGTGTGGCTAAATCTGGTTGAGTCGTAGGGGCGACCCTCGCGGTCGCCCGCATTTGGACAGGCGCAAGGCCCTGCCCTTACATTGGCGATCAACTGAGTTTAGCCACACCCAAATGAATAAATGGAATCAATCGGATTTATCATTCGATCATCTTCTAACGCCAGAATCAAAGCGAGAGCCATGACCGATCAACCTGTTGCCTCAACCGAACCCGCGCCGTCAGCAGCGCCGCATCAAGATGCGCCCCATCCGCTCCGTAGCGTCTACACGTCCAACTTGCCGGGCCTGTTCGATCAATTGGGCATCAGCCTAGTGGTGACAACCTATCAGGCCGGCAAGGTGATTCTGATCCGCAAAGAGGGCGACGGGCTGAATACCCACTTTGTGGCTTACCAGAAACCGATGGGCCTGGCGGCCGATAACGGGCGCATGGCGATCGGGAGCGGCAATAGCATTTGGCTGTTGCACAACATGCCGGCGGTCGCGCCCAAGCTGGAGCCGCTCGGCCAGCACGACGCCTGTTATTTGCCCCGGCGCGTCCACGTCACCGGCGACATCGACATTCACGAGTTGGGCTGGGGGAAGGGTGAAGAACTGTGGTTCATCAACACGCGCTTCTCCACGTTGTGTACGCTCGACGACATCAGTAGTTTTGTGCCGCGTTGGCGGCCCAGGTTCGTGTCGGCGCTGGCCCCGGAAGATCGCTGCCACCTTAACGGGCTGTGTGTGCGCAACGGCCAGCCCAAATTCGTGACGGCGTTGGGCGAGACCGACACGCCCGGCGGCTGGCGCGCGAACAAGAAAGATGGCGGCCTGCTCATCAACGTAGCGCGTAACGAGATTGTGTTGCGCGGCCTGTCGATGCCGCATTCGCCCCGCCTGTACGCCGATCGGTTGTGGCTGCTTGAATCGGGCCAGGGCACACTGGCCACTGTGGATGTGAAGCCGGGCAGCTGGCAGACCGTGGCCACGCTGCCCGGCTTCACGCGCGGCATCGATTTTGTGGGGCCGCTGGCCTTCATCGGTTTGTCGCAGGTGCGCGAAAGCGCCGTGTTCAGCGGCATTCCGCTGATCGAGCGGCAGCCCGAGCGCGTGTGCGGCGTGTGGGTCGTCAACATTCAAACCGGCGAGACGGTGGGCTTTCTGCGCTTTGAGGAGGGCGTGCAAGAGGTCTTTGCGGTGCAGGTCATTCCCGCCCGCTTCCCGGCGATATTGGATTGGGGCGATGAGCGCCTGAAGACTTCGTATGCTTTGCCGGACGAGGCGATGAAGGAGGTGAAGATGACAAGATGACACGCTGCGCGTGACAAGATGATCGGTTGTTCAGAGATCATCGTGTCAACGTGTCACGCCGATCGGGCTTCGCCCCTACCATCGCGCATCACACATCACGCATTACGCATCACGTTTCACTCATCACTCATCACTCATCACACAAGGAGAAAAATGGAAACCATCGGAAACGACTCATCGAAATTGCAGGTTGTAACATCGAGACGGAATCCGCGCATCAGGCGCGCACTGCTCAGCATAGGGGCGAGTGTGCTCATGCTGTTGCTGCTGTTCTTAGCGGCGGGCTTTGCGCCCGACATCGCGCAAGCGCGACCGTTAAGCGCTGGCGTCGTGGGCACGTGCGACGAGGCCACTTTTAAGGCTGCCTTGGCGGGTGGCGGCACGGTGACGTTTAGTTGCAGCGGCACCATCACGCTGACCTCGAGCGCGTCCATCGCCGCGCCGACGACGATCGATGGCACGGGGCAAGACGTGAAAGTGGATGGTCAAGGCTTGTACCGAGTGTTCACCGTGACCGCACCCTTGAGCATCATCTCGTTGACCATCCAAAACGGCCGGGTCACCGGCGACGGCGGCGGGCTGAACACCACCAGCGCGTTGACGTTGACGAATGTCAGTTTCCTCACCAACACGGCGGGAGGCTTCGGCGGCGGGCTGTATGCGACTACCGCCGTGACGCTGACGAACGCCACTTTCATCAGCAATACCGCCACTGCCTTGTATGGTGGCGGCGCGTTTGTCGATGGCCCGATCACCCTGACGGGCGGGTCGTTCGAGCGCAACACCGCGAATGGCAGTGGCGGCGGGCTGTTGGCGAATGCCGCGCTCAGCGTGACCGGCACGCAGTTCCTCACCAACACGGCGGGCTTGTATGGCGGCGGGCTGGATGCGAACAACGCGGCTGCCGCCGTGACGCTGACGAACGCCACTTTCATCAGCAATACCACCACTGCCGCTTATGGCGGCGGCGCGTATGTCTTTGGCCCGACCACCCTGACGGGCGGGTCGTTCGAGCGCAAC
>PMCF01000034.1 GCA_003154115.1 Anaerolineae bacterium | reverse complement strand
AGCGTTGGCAGGAATTGTGGTTCCCAACGGGAGTCATAGGTTGAGGTTGGTGTATCACGAGAATTTTTACAGACACAGCCAATTAGCCGGAAAAGTGTCATCCCGAGCGTAGCGAGGGGTCTCTATGACAGTCAAAGAGATTCCTCGCCGCCACGCGGCTAGGAATGACACCGCGCTACGACTTTGTGAGAGCCGTGGTCAGTCACATATGGCGGTTGACAAACGGGCGTGGCTCTGGTATTATCACATTCGCATGAAAGCGTGT
This sequence comes from Anaerolineae bacterium, assembly GCA_003154115.1. Classification (GTDB taxonomy): domain Bacteria; phylum Chloroflexota; class Anaerolineae; order Fen-1058; family Fen-1058; genus Fen-1058. The sequence continues at coordinate 2,589 of PMCF01000034.1, read as the reverse complement.
TGGACCCGTGGTGTAGCGGCCAAACNNAACATGCGGCCCTGTCAAGGCCGAGATCGCGGGTTCGAATCCCGTCGGGTCCGCAGTTCCAACTTGTGGGGTTTCCCACGAGAGGCAGAAACGCTAGAGTCGGTTGTACAGCCGCGATGGCGTTGCCTCGTATGAAGGCTCCTTCGAGTACCAGTCGAAGGAGCCTTTTCTGTTCAATTGGCAAAGAACTATCCCAGTGAAGTAATTGCTCACTGAAATCATGTAATGCTATGGTAGCATTATATTTTCCAGCCGTCAAGCTCTTCGTGAGATTCTCGTGACGAGCATGTTCTGCCTCATACAACTGTCGGTCAATTTCGCCCAACACATATAGTTCTTGCACATGTTTGAAGTGGACTTCATGCTGCGCCAGGCGAGTGTGAGCGGCCTGGGCCTGAGTCATGGCATCATCGGTGAGCCGGCTTCGCAGATACTCGACGACCTGTTGTTCAATGTCATCGGCGTATACGAGTGGCTGCGGGCAATCCAACGTGTGTTCGATTTGTGATGCATCGCGATAGTAGCGCCGGTTGTGGGCTGATGTGCCACGCATCGGAGCGCCACAATAACCACAGCGTAGCAACCCGCTCAAGGGAAAGACCCGCACCGTTTTGCCCTGTTTTTCTCGGCTGTTATTTGAGAACAAAGCACGCAAGTGATGCACTTGTTGGAATAGGTCAGCCTCGATCAATACCGGGTGTTGACCGGCAAATATTTCTGCCGGCGCGGAACGCCGATGACTCTTGCCATTGGCGTCGACGCCCTGATAGCGCACCTGCCCGGTGTAGAAGACACGATTGAGCATCTCGCGCACGGAATCTTTCATGAAGGGGCCGGGGGGCGTACGTCCGGGTGCGCCGCGATGTCTCAATTGAATTTGCTGCCCATCGATTTCGACGGTGTAACTGTTAAGCAAATCCGTAATCGCCGCATCTGAATACTGGCCGGTAGCATAACAGTCAAAGGCCAGCCTGACGGCACGCTGATCGATCGGATGCAAGATGAGCCGCTTACCGTCGCCCTGATCAGGCCGCCCGTAATGGGGGCAATAGCCAGCACCGTTAGGGTCAACACAGTGCGAGCACAGGCCGGAACAGTATCCGAATGGAATATTACCATTCCACAATCCTTCACGCGCCCGCTGCTTTTTGCCTTTGCGTGTTTCCTGTTTGAGATTGTCGAGGTAAATTTCAGCGAGCGTGCCGAGCACGGTAAGCATCAATTTGCCCCAGGGCGTGGTGAAGTCGAGATGCTCCTGTACTGAGACAAACGCCACGCCACCGCTATTCAGCTGATCGAGCGCAACCAGCAGACCGCCCAGATGCCGATAAAAGCGGTCGACTTTATCGACGATGATGACCTCGAACTGTCCAGCGCGCGCATCGGCTAACAGTTGAGTGAGCGCGGGTCGCTCGCTGTCTTTCTTGGCCGAGAGGCCGGCGTCGGTATAGATCTTGAGTAGCGCCCAGCCCTGAGTTTGTGCGTACTGCCGGATGTGTGTCTCTTGCGCGTCGAGACTGTGGCCGTCCACTTGTTCGCGCATCGATACGCGCCGATAGCCGGCCGCTCGATAGACTGCCGTAGCCATGTGAACCTCCTCCTGAAGATAGTGTAAAATAGTCGAGTGTAACTGTGTTACACTGGCACATGATACAACACCTTCAGTGTGGTAGGGTCACATGCGTAAACCATCGCCTGTTTCTGACAAACCCGTTCGCTACGTCCGCAAGGCCCCGTATCACCCTAAACCCTTTGTGGCACGACTCGATCAGCTGCTCGCCGAGCGAAATGAGAGTTATCGCGAAGCGGCGCTCAAATCCGGCCTCGATCATCAGTCGGTGCGGCGCATTGTGGAGATGGGGCAGCGGCCCCACATGCACACGTGTATTTTGCTGGCCGATCATTTCGAGGTGAACCCCAATGAGTTTTTGCAGCTGGCCAGTTATCCGACGCTGAAGGCCTTTGACATTCACACCGAGAGCGCTGAGCATCTACCGCCGGAAGCAGTGAGTGTGGCAAAGGACATCGCGCGGATTCAAAGCCCGAAAGTGCGCAAAGCAGTCGCTGAGGCGATTCAGACACTCTTGAAGCAATATTTCCGCGAGTAAAGCCCGTCGCCGATATGTTCATCGGAACCAGCGCCTCAAGGTCATCCTTGAGGCGCTGGTTTTCAACACGCCCGATCGTGCAGCGCCTGCTGAAAGTCGCGCCACAGTGCTTGGAAACGCGTCGGCAAGGTCGCGGCTAATGCTTCGCACGGCTCATATTCCACGTATGCCAGCAGACAACGATAGAACGCCACGAAGTCGAAAAGTCCCGCCGCCGTTTCGCGTTCAATCAGCCGAGTAAGACAGTACTTCAGAACGCCCCGGCCAAAGCAGAGGTCGACACAGGCCAAAACGATTTTATCCATCAACGGTTGCAGCACTTCCTCAGGCGTGGGCTCGTACTCCGTCTGCGTTAGATATACTGCCCACGGGTATAAATTGCGGTTTTGCCCTTCGACCTTTTCTGATAAAATCGGGATATGACCATTCAACTGACCTTCACCCCAGACGACCT
>PMCF01000411.1 GCA_003154115.1 Anaerolineae bacterium | reverse complement strand
TTTGCGAAATTTAAAGGACACTATCGGATTGCGGCCACAACGGCGCTTTCATTCGCCTGCACAATTAGCGCACAACGAGCGGCAGGTAAACCTTGTTGGCAACCTGACCCAACAGCGCGAATTCGCTCAGGTGGGTGAGGGTGATGACTAGCCGGTGGTGGGCCGTATCGCGCTGGATCAGCGTAAGGCCGTCGCTGACCCAGGCGTTGCCATTCCAGTAGCGCAGCTCCAGCGAATTTTCACTCACGCTCAGGTTGGCCGGATTGTAGGCGAGGGTCAGGGTAATTGGAGTGCTGAATTGGTAATCCGGCTGCAACAGGTCACCCTGGTACATCTCCAGGCTGAAGTTTGCCCCCGCAAAAGTAAATTTGGCTGGCGCGGCGTGTGTGTTAGAGGGCAAAATAGTATAGGCGAGACTGACGGGGCTAGCTACTGCTCCGGCCGGGATGAACACTGTCAACGTGACTGACAGCAGCGCGCCCGGAGAGGAAGGAAAGACCGCGAGCGTGGGTGCTGTAGACGCGACAGACGTAGTCGCGTTAACGACGACCACGGCAACGGTCTTGGTCACGCGGCCAGCGCTGTTGGCGGCGGTAACGACCGCGGTGTAGTTCCCGGTGGCCGGGTAGATATGAGAGACGAGCGCGCCTGTGTCGCTTGCGCCGTCTCCAAAGGCCCAGGCATAAGTCACATTACTGCCTGCGCCGATGGTCGCGGTGAAAGCGGTGGCGTGGCCTAAAGCAGTTGGACTGTTACTAGCAACCGCCAGATTATCAACAGGCACAACTGGGGAGGTCACGGTCACCGTCACGCCCGCCGATTGGCTGGCATCGAACTGAGCATCGCCGCCATACACGGCCACGGCGAGGTAGGAACCAACAGCGAGGGTGTTGGTGGTGTACGTCGCTATGCCGCTGTTCAGGGAGCGAATGATAAGCGCGCCGTCCAGCGTGAAGGTAACCACACCTGTCGGGATGCCCACAGAGGAAGTGACGGCCGCGGTAAAGATAATGGGCTGACCAAACACAGAGTCAGTGGGCACTGAAGCAAGCGCGGTAGCCGTATCTGCCCTAGCAATGGTGAAGGTCTGCGTCACATCTGACGCGGCATTGTAGTTACCATCGCCTGCCTGATGGGCAGTGATGGCACAAATCCCAGATGTTGTGAGTGTGACTAAGTTCCCTTCCACCGTGCAGGCCAGGTAGCTGGTCGTAAACGTCACCGGCAAGCCGGACGATGCCGTGGCCGTGAGTGTGAAGGTCGGGGCACCATACACCTTATCGGCCAGCGTGTCGAAGGTGATGATTTGGTTGGCCTTGGCTATAAAGAAAGTCCGACTCACATCTGGCGCGGGGTTGTAGGTCGTGTTACCCGCCTGATGGGCAGTGATTGTACAACTTCCCACTCCCGTGAGTGTGACTAAGTTCCCTTCTACAGTGCAGACTAGGTTGCCGGTCGTAAACGTCACCGGCAAGCCGGATGATGCCGTGGCCGTGAGTGTGAAGGCCGGGGTGCCATATGGCTTGTCAGGCAAAAGATCAAACGCAATTGCCTGGTCGGTCTTAGAAGTGGGAGTCAAAGCCAAATCCAGATCAGTGACCTCTGGCGGCACACCCACTAAGGGGCTGACCCGGTCCGTATAGCCGGATTTTTGCACCACAATATACCAACATCCCTGCGCAACATTCCAGCCGTAACGCCCCTGAGAATTAGTAAACAGCGGGTTGCGTTCCGGATCGATCTCACCTGATTGCGGATCAACTTGGATTCCCAATTCGATCGGCGCGGGCGGCAAGCTATCCCAATCGGCCGAACCTTTGGTTAGATTCGTCTCGCAGGTGTTGGTCGTTGTATCCGTTGCGTTGACTTTAGGCTGCCAGTCAGGGACTTTTAACAGATCCACCTGAGCGCCCTCTATGGGGTCACCTGTCAGCGCATCTGTAATCTTCCCACTTGGGTCATACAGATATATCTTGCCAACGGGGTTAGTGGCTGGAGGAATGCCAGGGCAAATAAACTGGGTAGTGAGATCACCGCTCGCAATTTGATCGGCTGGAAGGGTTGCTTGGTAAGTGGACCCTGTTGTTCCGGTAAGAACCATCGGGTAGGTTGTAAGCCCCGCTGTGCCAGACAAAATGAGAGTAACCTCAGTGGAGGNNCGCACAAGTGATCTCTTTCGTAACGGTGATATTTCCTCTATTCCAACGGGACATATCAATATTGACTTCGCCAGTCTTGGGATCAGTATGAACTATCCCGGTGGTAGCGGTAGCCTGAGCCACAGGAGGCGCCGGTTCGTTGAGGGAAGCGTCGATATAGCGTGTGATGGCGCCAGCAGTCACTGAAATGTCGGCCGCACTCTCAAGGTTGGGTTGGTCATGATAGTATTCGTCTGGATAGGCAAGTGACCAATCGTAGAACCGGACATGATAGACGCCAGGTTCGAGGTCGCCAATATCATAGTTCCCTGCCAGGTCTGTAGAACCCCCACCCACCACATTCCACCAGCCGCCCACATTACGATAGGCTTGGACGCTAATGTTTGCTAATGGGGTGACGCCGTCGGGCGCAGTGACAATCCCCGTAATGTGGCCCGGGAGGCTCCTGACGGTAGTCGTATAGGAAACGTTATTGTTCCCCGGATTAACATCCAGGCCAGTTCCGGAGATTTGAGCAATGTTCACCAGATTCATCCCCGGACTGACGGTGTCTGTCACTCGAACCCGCAGACTCAGATAGCCGTAGCCATATGGCAGTATTGAGGAAAACGTCCACACGATAGTATTACCGTTGACCACGGTTGGAACAATATTGCTCCATAAATAGGTGGTGCCAGCCGGCAAAGTGTCCGTGAGGCGGACATTTGACGCCGAAGTAGTCCCCTGATTCCAATAGTACAGAGCATATTCAGCCTCTTCACCTGGCCGCGGGTCACCGTAAGCGTACTTGTCGATTGCCAGATCCACGCTGGGGGCTTCTACACTCGTAGTATTGGTATAGACATTGTTCGCCAGGTCAAGATCAGTATCTGTGGTTCTAGCGCTGACCACATTGGTCAGGACTTCGCCAGAAGAGGCCGTATCTGCGATCTGTACCTGAAGGTAAAGGTCAGCGCTGCTGTTTGCCTCCAGTGCAGGGCGCGTCCAAACCACCGTGGTTCCAGTTACAAGGGCCGTAAACCCTGACCAGTTGCGGTCGGATACATAGATCACATCGGCTGGCAAAGTGTCTGTAATGACAATATCTCGAGCCGTTGCATTACCCTGGTTCCCAACGTGAATACGGTATTCGATATTGCCTCCGACCGTGCCTGGAGCACTATTCAAAGATTTGGATACATACACATCGCGGATGGCAGGGGTAAGGGCAACCGTATGAGTGTAGAAATCATTGGTGGGGTTTGTATCTGCGGTTCGAGTGGAGATCCGAACCAGGTTCGTCAAAGTATCACTGACGTTCGCCGTGTCCGTAATCTGCACGGCAGGATACAGATAACCATAGCCGCCGGCCGCTATTGGACCCAGATTCCACACCAATTGGTTATTAACCACCGTCGGTGGAATTACCAGGTCAGTGTAGGTTGGGTTATAAGCATAGCCGTACCATGACAGATACCTTACGTTCTCTGGCAAGGTATCCGTAATCACTACGTCCTCCGCCGTTGAGAAGCCGTTATTGCGGAAGTAAATCTGATATTGGACCTGTTCACCGGGCAGAGGCATCCCCTGTAACCATTTTGTGACAGACATATCTGCGGTCGGGAGGATTACATTCGTGCTAACCCCGGCCCAGTTGTCGCCGGGATTAATATCCGTTTCGTTGGCGCTGACCTGCGCTGTGTTCGTGATCATTCCCGTAGCAGAAGCCATCGCGATGATAAAGACCGCTGCGGTTCCAGAATAGGGTGACAACGTCCCCAGAGCGCAGCCAACCACGCCCGCGTTGTTGACACATTGGGGACTCGCGCCAACAAAGGTCACGTTCAGTGGCAAGCTGTCGGTCACGATCACGCCAGTCGCCGTCATGGTTCCATGATTGATCGCCATGAGCGAATAACTGATGGCCGAACTGACCATCACGGAGCTGGGTGCCCATTTGGTCAGGCTCAGATCGACGCTCGGCCCACCGCCGCCATCATTATCCACAATGGTCAACACGGCAGCGGTAGGAGAACCTAACGTAGCATTGACGGGATTACTCAAGGCCAATAGCACGGTTTCGTCCGACTCACTGAGAGCATCCTCTAAGATCGGCACGGTAAATATCGCAGCAGTCTGGCCGATTCCAAAAAACACCGTCCCGTTGACTGCGGTGTAGTCCACGCCCGCCGTGGCTGTGCCGGTCAACAATGAAGCATAGCTCACCATCGTCATAGTCGTGATAGCTGGAGCGCTGAGTGTCACGGTGACGATAGCCGTGCCCGCCCCTTCACTCACCCGATAGGTACTCGCATCAAATTGAACTGACGGGCTGGAACTGACGACGTTGGTGTTAGCCACGGCGAAGTTGTTACTGGGATTAATATCTGTTTCGTTGGCTGCGACCTGTGCCGTGTTCGTGATCATTCCCGTAGCCGAGGCTGTCACAATGATGGACACCGCGGCGGTGCCCGAATAAGGTGACAACGTCCCCAGAGCGCAAGTGACGATGCCTGTGGTATGCGCACATTGGGGACTGGCGGCGACAAAGGTCACGTTCAATGGCAGGCTGTCGGTCACAATCACGCCAGTCGCAGTCACAATCCCCTGATTGATCGCTGTGAGCGAATAGGTGATGGGTGAGCCGACCATGACTGAACCGGGTCCCCACTTGGTCAGCCCCAAGTCGGGGCCGGGAAGGACACCGCCGTCATTATCAGCAATGGTCAACACCGTAACCGTGGTGGAGCCCAGTGTGACATTGATGGGGTTGCTCAACACGAGTAATACGGTTTCGTCAGGCTCGCCGAGGGCATCTTCCAAAATCGGCACACCAAATGTGGCTGTGCTCTGACCCGCCACAAAAACCAGCGTCCCGTTAACTGAGGTATAGTCCGCACCCGCCGTGGCCGTGCCTGTTAGCAGCGAGGCGTAGCTCACCACGGTGGTCATGACGGCCGGGGCGCTGAGCGTCACGGTGACGAGGGCCGTGCCGACCCCTTCGTCCACACGATAGGCCGCAGCGTCAAACTGAACAGTGGGGCCAGAGGCCACCACGTTGGTATCCACTCCGGCCGAGTTATCACCGGGATCAATGTCCACTTCGTTGGCGCCGACCTGGGCAGTGTTATGAACCCAGCCCGCAGCAGAGGTCATGACCACAACAACAACCGTCGCCGTTCCTGAATAGGGTGACAACGAGCCCAGTGCACAGGTAACCAGCCCCGCGTTGTGACTGCACTCAGGACTGGCGGCGACAAAGGTCACGTTCAATGGCAGGCTGTCGGTCACGATCACGCCGGTCGCAGTCACGGTTCCATGATTGTTCACTGTAAGCGAATAGGTGATGGGTGAGCCGACCGCGACTGAAGCGGGTCCCCACTTGGTCAGACCCAAGTCGGGGCCGGGGCTAAACACCACATCGATTGGTGTGGCACTCCATACCAACCGCCCTGCACCTATTTGTCCATCGAAATCACCGCCCCAGCATTTTACTCCGGCACTTGCGGTCATTGCACAGGTGTGATCATGACCTGCCACAATGTCCGTGGTTCCACTGATGATGCCACTCGCATCAACGGGGAATATCTGGTTGGTGACTGTTCCATCGCCTAATTGCCCATATTCATTCTCCCCCCAGCACTTCACGCTCCCGCCTGCCACTACCGCACAAGTGTGCGACCAGCCAGGAGCCATGGCCAATACGCCACTTGTCAATCCGCTTACATTCTCGGGTGTGAGGCGATCAAGCGTAGTACCGTCGCCTAACTGTCCGGTATTGTTCCACCCCCAACATTTCATGCCCCCCTCTGTGGTGAGCGCACAGGTGTGGTTGTACCCCGCCCTAATCGCGACAACGCCACTGATGAGTCCGCTGACGTCCACCGGAGTAAGTCGGCCTGTGACTGTCCCGTCACCCAATTGGCCATTGCGGTTGTCACCCCAACATTTGACTCCACCATTGATAGTTAACGCGCAGGTATGGTTATAACCCGCCGTAATGGCCGTAATGCCATTGGTCAAACTGATTACATCTACGGGAGTCAGTTGCCCTGTAGTGGAGCCATTGCCTAATTGCCCATAGAAGTTGCCGCCCCAGCATTTCACCCCGCCATTCGTGGTCAGCGCGCAAGTGTGGCTCCAGCCTGAAGCAAGAGCGGTTACTCCACTTATTAGCCCGGTTACTTCCACTGGCGTGGAACGGCTAATGGTAGTCCCGTCGCCCAGTTGCCCGGCGTTGTTCCAGCCCCAACATTTCGCGCCACCGCCTGACGTCACTGCACAGGTGTGGTACCACCCTGGCGCAACCGTCAAGGTTCCGGTAGGTAATGCGGTCACCGCCACTGGCGCACCGCGATCATTGGTCGTCTCATCGCCCAGCTGGCCATAGCCGTTCAATCCCCAGCATTTCACGCCACCATTTGTCATGACGGTGCAAGTATGAGCCAGGCGCGTATCGATAAGCGCCGTCTCGCTGCTCAAGCCAAGCACATCGGTAGGTGTGAGAAAAACAGGAGACGTGCCATTCCCCAATTGCCCATCGCTGTTTCTTCCCCAACATCTTATCTGGCCGCCTGTCATCAAAGCGCAAGTGTGAGATCCACCTGTTGCCAACGTGCTGACTCCGCTTGTTAATCCGGTCACTGCCACGGGAACAAGGCGATTAGTGGTGGTGCCATCCCCCAATTGACCATAGGAGTTAATGCCCCAGCACTTCATCCCGCCGTCCGTTAATATGGCGCAGGTATGGTTGGAGCCGGCGGCAATAGCTGTTACGCCGCTGGTGAGACCGCTTACCTCGACCGGCTGATTACGCGAGAGAGTTGTGCCATCTCCCAGTTGACCCGCGTAGTTATAACCCCAGCACTTCACTCCGCCGTAGCCCATGAGGGCACAGGTATGAGAGTATCCAGCGGCAAGAGATACAACGCCAGAGATCAAACCGCTTACCTCGACCGGTGTGGTGCGGGAAAGGGTCGTGCCATCCCCCAATTGACCGAAGGCGTTATAGCCCCAACATTGCACGCCCCCGGTTGGGGTTATGGCGCAAGTGTGATTGCCACCGGCTGCAACAGTGGTGACTCCCGTTATCAAGCCAGTGACATCGATCGGGGCAGTACGGCTAATCGTTGTGCCATCGCCTAATTGCCCGTAACCGTTATTTCCCCAGCATTTCACACCTCCACTTCCCGTTACGGCACAAGAATGATAGGCGCCCATAGCCAGGGTTGCGACCCCGGTGATGGAGCCGGTCACGTCCACAGGCGTATTGTGATTAGCAAATGTGCCGTCGCCCAGTTGACCATAGAGGTTGTATCCCCAGCACTTCATCTGCCCATTCGCCATCACGACACAGGTATGGTCAAATCCAGCGGCCAGAGCTGTTACACCGCTGGTCAAACCGCTCACGTCCTGGGGTTGGCCGCGGCTAATGAATGTGCCATCTCCCAATTGTCCGCCGTAGGTGGCAATATTAACGCCCCAGCACTTTACCCCTCCGCTGTCTGACAGCGCGCAAGTATGATAGCCTCCCGCCGTAAGCGTAGTGAAACTCTGGCTTTGGGCAACAGCGAGAGACTCCTCCGTAGAAGGCGCGGGTAAAGAGGCAATAGTCCTTGAGCCGACAGGCTCATCTTGTACTGCGCCGCTTATCAAGTCAGCTGGGGCCAGCCTGGCCTCTGCTGGTCTCTTGTTCTCCGCCATAACCATGTTTGTACCGTTGAGCAACAGGCTAAATAACAAAACAATAGTGGTGAAGTAAGATGGGCGGCGCATGGAATTTCTCCTTATCTGGTTTTGATTGGTGGCATGAGTGAATAACGACCAACCCTGTTTTAGACTGACTGATCCCCTTAACTCTCGCCAAGCCGCCCCGCCGCGAGAGATTCGCGAAAGAATGCGATATAAATGTTCCGCGCCAGCCAACTTAATCGGCTGACGCGGAAACGGTTCATCATTTATGTGACGCCATCGTTTTCCAAGCGGCGCTTCATTTCTTCAAGGCTCACTGGCTTCTCTGCACGCCACTCGGCAACCAAGGCAAGATCGTGCAGGTCTTCCATGAGTTTCTGATACCGCTTCATCGATAGAAGGACACCGATCTTTTTGCCTTTGGCATCGACGACAAATTGCTCTTGAACAGCCATGGTCTGTATGCTCCTCGTATCCGTCCAGTCAAGGCTGGCATCGCTGCTGATATTATACGCCAGATGCGCTTGCATGCCTATCAAATCTTAAAAGACCTAGCAGGTTTTGATCGAATATCGGGCTGGCCGTGATCATCCACTCGATCGATCAACCAGCCTTGCATTCCAGATGGCTAAAACCTGCGAGGTCTGTATGGCGAAGCGCTATTCCTTACAGTTGGCGATAGACTTCACGCCGATGCCGCACGTAATGCACGACCACTTGTTTGAGGTCTTTGTCCACGCCGTAGATGACGCGGTAATCGCCTATGCGGATGCGATACAAGTATTCCGCGCCAGCCAACTTGGTCGACTGCCGTGGAAATGGCTCGTCTTTTAGCGTTTCGATCTTTTTGAAGGCCCGTCCCATGTCTGGCAACGAACAACCTGGACGACGCGCCTTTTTGACGGAGCAAAGTGCGGCCGAATTTCAGCTCAGTATTTAACTATCTTGGCTTTTTGGTAGTGTCCCTATAACTGGTAGTGTCCCCTTAACCGGTGCAAGGCGATTCACGCCTGAAAAAACGCCTTAAAATAAGGGCTTCCGTGCGTCCTAAAAGCGATTGCACCGTTTACAGGGACACTACCAATTTTTACAGGTGGAGATTTTTTATCTCATCCGGATCTCGCACCACCATGCCAACCTTCGTGTCGATCTTGAAAATCGTCATGGCGCCGACGTTGATCGGCCTGGCCAGTTTAGCCGGCCGCAAATGGGGACCGGCGATCAGCGGCTGGATTGTGGGCATGCCACTGACCACCGGCCCGGTGATCTTTATTCTCGCGGTGCAACAGGGCACGGCCTACGCCACCACGGCGGCGCTCGGCACCTTATCGGGCGGCTTGTCGCTCATGATCTTCGCGCTGACGTACAGCTGGCTGGCCCGTTCGTTCCGTTGGCCGATCACGTTAGCTCTGAGCAGCCTGTTATTCTTTGCAACGACGTTCGTCCTGCAACAACAGACCTTTACCATTCTCCCCTTGTTTCTGGGCATTGTCGGCTTGTTGCTGATCACCCTGCGGCTGATGCCGCCCGACCAAGCGCCCTCACAAGTTACACCGATGACTTTGCCGTGGTGGGACTTGCCGGCGCGCATGATCGTCGTCACGGCGCTGGTGTTAGCCTTGACCAGTTTTTCAACCGTCCTGGGGCCGCGTTTGACCGGACTCCTCGCCACGTTTCCGGTCTACGCCTCCACGCTCTCGGCCTTCGCGCAACATTTGCAAGGACCGGATGCGGCGGCGCGCGTGCAGCGCGGTTTATTGCTGGGCCTGTTTTCGTTCGCCGGTTTCTATGTGTTCCTGGCGACGATGCTTCAACCGTTCGGCATCGCGATCGGTTTTTGCGGGGCCATCATTGTGGCACTGCTGATTCAGGGCGGATCGTTATTCGTGTTGCAGCACGCGAGGTAAGTGGGAGGCATCACAATAAGCCGCGTTTGCGCGCCAGATGAATGGCCTCCACGCGGCCATCCGCGCCGAGTTTAGCGAGGACATTGCCCACGTGAAACGTCGCCGTCCGTTCGGTCACGCCGAGCCGGGCGGCGATTTCTTTGTTGCGCAGGCCCTCCGACATCAACTTCAGCACTTCTTCTTCGCGCAAGGTTAGCGGCGGCATGGGTAATAAATCGTCATGCGGCGCCGATCGATGCGGTGTATCCACTTCACGCAGCGTATCGACCTCATGCGGCGTGTCACCGTTGAGGTCGTTCGCTACGCCTTGATCGGCCCGCGCGGCGAAGATGGCCGCTTCGATCAGACGCTGCGCCACACTCAACTCGCGGGCCGCCTCAGGCCGATCGGTAAGCAGCCGCCCGGCGTGCTTCAAGCGATCGAGCGCGCGCTGTAACACCTCATCAACGGCTTCGTGTGTGATGTCGTCCATGATTGAGATGGAGAAACCGGGTTTCTGTAGATGTTACTTCACGAGCTTGAAATTAAACACTGGTGTCTGCAAAGTTCCCATCAAGCTCACCCACAGGGGCAGTACCATCTCTGTGCCGCGCGCTGTCGTAATATCGCCCAGATCGATGACCGACTTCCAGCCGAACCACTCTTTCAAGATCGTCGTCACGGTCGCCTTGGCCGCGGCGTCGTTGCCGCTGACAAAGACGAGATGATCTTCTTTCAACAGTCCGGGGTTCACCATGAGGTTGCAGCTCATCGTATTCAAACTCTTAACGACTTTCATCGCAGGGAAAGCGCGCTGAATCTGTTCGCCGAGCGAGTCAGTGTTGCAAACGAGGAGAGACGGCGGCATGCCGCGCGAAAAATCGAGCGGATTAGCGACGTCGATGAGGACTTTGCCCTTCAAGTTCTCCGCGCCCGCCTGGCCCAATGCCTCCAGCGAAGCCCCGCCTGATGTGCAGTTGAAGAGCACTTCACCGAAAGCCGCCGCATCTGCGAACGTGCCCTGCGAAGCCTTTGCGCCACTCTGCTTGACCCACGCGGCGGCCTTTTCATTGTTCGCCGTGCGCGATCCCACTTTGACTTCATGACCTAACTGGATCAGCTTCGTGCCGATCGCCTCGCCCACCATGCCTGTTCCCAAAACTCCGATTTTCATGTGGTGTCCTCCTGGTGAATTTAAGTTACTATGATGATACCAGACAAACACAAAAGGCAAGAGGACTCTTCCTGCCTCTTGCCTCCTGCATCTTACAACCTGCCAGCCTCACAACGGCACAGTCTCGCTCTTAATCGGCTTGGCTGGTTCGGGCTCTTGCCCTTCGGCCAGCGGACGCTTGAAGATGTGAAACGCCGCGCCCATCGGCTGATGCTGAATCGCCACGAGTTCCCAGCCCTGCGTACCAAGGCCGTTCAGCACGCGCCGGCCAAACGCCGTCATGCGCTCGCCTTCTTGAATCAACGTCTCGTCGCCTTCCACCGAAGTACGTCCTCGAAAATCGACGTACACGACCTTGTATTCGAATCGTTGTGCTGCCATGTTATCTCCTTTGCTTTACCCTATGTGCTGATACGCGCTCAGTGTTCACAGTATATTCCCAAACAACGCCGGTGTGACTGTCCATCCGTGCAGCTGTCACGACAGATTCTGGACAGGTTAGATCGATCAATTCTTGGATTCCTCCGGCACGATGTCGATCGTCAGCTTATCGTTGCGGCGGATGATCGTCAACGGCGCGCGTTGGCCTACCCGATCGTGCGTCAACAACCGATGGAGCCCATCGATCCCGCCGACCGCTTGATCCCCAAACCCGACGATCACATCGCCCTCGATCAATCCGGCACGCTGGGCCGGGCTGCGGGGCTCGATCGAGACGACGAGAATGCCGCTCTCCACCGTCAAGTTGTGATAGCGCACCAGCTGCCGACGCAGTGGCGTATCCTGTCCACCCACGCCGATGAGACTGCGCCGTACGCGGCCATGTTGCATTAACTGGCCCGCCACAAATTTCGCCGTGTTGACGGCGATGGCAAAGCACAGCCCCTGTGCCGGAAGAATCATTGCGGTGTTCACGCCGATTACTTCGCCCCGCGAGTTGATCAGCGGCCCGCCGGAATTGCCGGGATTCAACGCCGCATCCGTCTGGATGACGTTGTCGACCAATCGCCCTGCATCCGTGCGCAGCGATCGACCTAACGCACTCACGACGCCCGCTGTGACCGTCGTCTGAAATCCGTAAGGATTGCCAATCGCGATGGCGACCTGTCCCACGCGCACCTGCTGCGAATCGCCCAACGTGACCGGTGCGAGATTCGATCCATCGATCCGGATCACCGCTAGATCGGTGGCCGCGTCATCGCCGATGAGCTGCGCCTTGAATTCGCGTCCATCGGCCAGAGTCACATCCAACTGCGCGGCCTGATGCACGACATGGCTGTTCGTCAGGATGAAACCATCGGGCGTGAAGACAAACCCCGAGCCTGTGCCGCGCCGCTGGTCAGGCGCGCCGCGCCGTTCATTTGGGAAGCGCGACCGACTCGGCCCCTGCCCGTTGCTACCCTTGTTCACTTCGATGTTCACCACCGCCGGGCTTACCTTCTCAGCGGCTGCGATCACGGCCTGTGAATAGGCATCGAGTAAATTCACATCAGGTTGAAGTTCTGCGGCTGACATCATCCACCTCGTGTAACTGCTCAGCCGTCATGCCCGAGTGCTTCTGTCGGGCATCCAGATTCGCCGCTGGCACGGTCTCTGGATTCCCGCTTCCAGCATGCGGGAATGACAGCGCCGCGCGATGGCTGAGCAGTTACCACCTCGTGACGTAAGCATACCGCTCCACTGCGGCCGCGCACTGTAGGAACGATCAGGCCACCGGCGAGTTATCCAACAGGCTCTTGACAAGCAAGCTGATCGAGAGTATATTAGTGTACGAATTACACTAATTACTAAGGCGCAGCACGCGCTTCTCCTTTTAGCCATAGTTAGTGTAACTATAACACTTACTGGGGCCACATGAACTGGAACATCACCTCACCGGCCGACCGGCAGCACTTTGCTCCGGAAGAAATCTTTGCCGCCGGATTGACGCAGCATCATCTGGCGAATACTGCCTATCCGATCGGCCACCTCACCACCATGCGGCCTTATCGCGTGACCCGGCGGGCCGGCGAGGACGATCGAGTCGCCGCGGCCGCGTGGAACGGCATTGACGAGCTGTGCCTATACGTCCACGTCCCGTTTTGCGAGAAACGCTGTTCGTTCTGCGAATACACCGTGGTCGATCCCCATCAGAATCAATCGGCCGAGGATACGTACTACGATCTATTGCTGCGTGAGTTCGAGATGTGGGGACGCGCGATCGATTCACAGCAGAAGACGCTCAGCGGCTTCGACATCGGCGGCGGCACACCCGCCCTGCCCAAGGCCGCCAATACCGCCCGCGTGATCGAAGCCGCCCAACGGCAGTTTCGCTTCAAGCCCGGTATGCAGATCAGCATCGAGACCACGCCGCGCATCGCGGCGAATGATCCCCAGAAGATGCGCGATCTCCATGCGCTGGGTATCGATCGCATCAGCATGGGCGTGCAGATTATCCAGCCGAGTCTATTGAAGGCGTTGGGGCGCAATGCTTCGACGGTGGATTTCAATCTTAAAGCGCGCGATGCCATTCGGGCGGCTGGATTCGAGAAGTTCAACATCGATCTGATGTACGGCTTCGCGCGGCAATCCCTCAGTGGCTGGGAAGCGACGCTGCAACACGCCATCGATCTCAATCCGGAATACATCACACTTTATCGAATGCGTTACAAAGGCACGCAAATCGCCGGGCAAGCCGCACAGGTTACGCGCGAACAGATCAACGCCTTGGCCGATCTGGCCAAAGCGAAGTTGAGCGCCGCCGGCTATACGGCGAATGCGGGCAAGAACACGTACAGCCGCATCGCAGGCGATCCGGGCACAAGCGATTATCTGACCACCCGTGTGATCGATGGTACGCCGTATCTGGGACTCGGCCTCGGCTCACAATCGCTGTCACACGTGACCCTATCCTATAACGCGGGCGCTGCCAGTAAGAATCTGACGTTGTACCAGCAGAAGATCGAGGAAGGTCGTTTGCCGCTGCAAGACCTGTATCACCTCTCGCGGGAAGCCGCCATGGGTAAAATGATCTCGGTCGCGTTCTATTTCGGAGAGATCAACCTCGCCAGTTTTCAACGCAAATTCGGTGTGACAGTGGAAGAAGTCTTTCCTCATGAAGTAGCCTTCGTCCTGCAACGCGGCTTGATGGAATACACTGACTCAACGCTTCGCCTCACCGTTGAAGGGGCACGACAAATTAATGGCGTCATCGCGTTGTTCTATGCGCCCGCGGTGAAGGAACATCTGCTGCAACTCTCACTGGCGGATAGCGGGATAGAGAGACAGAGGGACAGAGTGATGGCATGAGTACGCACCACGCACCACGCACCAGTGCGAAGCCTCCCTGTGGGACGCACTACGATTTCGCCAACATCCTCTTCGCCGGGCCGTGCAATGCCCGCTGTCCGTTCTGCATCGGGCGGCAGATCGATCCGCGCTTGAGCGTGAACAACCTGCGCGAATTCCCGCCGAGCAATCTCGATCGCTTCGTCGAGATGGTTCTGGCCCACGCGATCAAGCAAGTGATCTTCACGGGCACCACCACCGATCCGCAGTTGTATCGGCATGAAGCCCGCTTGCTCGATTATTTGCGTAGTCAATTGCCCGGCGACACGCACTACTCACTTCACACCAATGGACGGCTGGCGCTGCAGAAACTGGAAACGTTCAACCACTACGATCGGGCCTGCCTCTCTTTTCCGACCTTCGATCCGGCCACCTACTTCAAAATGATGGGCGTGCGCGGCGTGCCCGATCTCGCGCAGATCGTCTATCGGGCACAGATTCCCATCAAGGTCTCGTGCGTTGTCAACGAGCACAACCGCTCCGAACTACCAGAGTTTCTCGAACACTGTCAGACGATCGGTATCAAGCGATTGGTCGTCCGTCAGCTGTATGGCGACCCCCATGCCTTGCCCATCGTTACCGGGCTAGCTCGTTCTTCGACTGCGCTGTGCTCCGCTCAGAATGAGCTAACCCAGTTGGGAGAATATCGCGGCAATCCGGTCTATGATTATCGGGGCATGGAAGTAACGTACTGGAATTTCGATCATTGTGATTGTCAGTCCATCAACCTCTTCAGCGACGGAACCATCAGCGCCGATTACCTGCTGGTCAAAGCATGACGAGTGACGAGTGACGAGTGAACCGTACATGGCAATTCACTCATCACTCATCACTCATCACTTCCCTCGTTTGACGCTTCCAACAATTCCGCGTATAGTTTCTCCATCTTATGGCGCAGGTCTTACTCCGACTGGCATGAACTGTCCAAACTGCGGATTTGGAAATCCACCCGGCTTTGCTTTCTGCGGCCAATGCGGCACACGGCTGACGGCCGTTGCCCCCACGCTCATCAACGAAGTCGATCTGGCTCGCCTGCGCCGATATCTCACCCCGGCACAGATCGAAGCCCTGCCCCCCGCCGCGGCCTGGCGCGAGGCCGACGTAGCCGTCACGCGCGAACAGTTGTCGCGCCTGTTCGTCTCCGTCGTGCCCTACTTGCCGCGCAATCTGGTGCGTGTGGAACTGGCGCTGCGCAAAGAAGCCCAGCAGTTAGCGGGCGGAGAATTCTTGAGCGGCGCCCTGCTCTTCTCGGATGTTAGCGGCTTCACCGCCATGTCCGAACGGCTTAGCGTCCTGGGCCGTGAAGGCGCCGAACAGATCACCGACATCATCAATCGCTATTTCGGCCAGATGATGTCCATCATCTTCGCGTATGGCGGCGATGTCTTCAAGTTTGGCGGCGATGCCCTGTTGGTCTTCTTTCCCGATGGCAGCGTGCCCGGCCTTCTGCCCGCGCTGCAAGCCAGTTGGCATATGCAGCAGGCCATGACGGAATTTGCCGAAATCAAGACCAGCCTCGACACGTTTCCGCTACGTATGAAGATCGGCCTTAACGCCGGATCATTTTTTGCGGCGCGCGTGGGCACCGCCACAGCGCGGCAATACATCGTGACGGGCAAAGAGATGAATGCGACCGCACGAGCCGAATCGCTGTCGGTGGCCGGTCAGATTCTGTGCACGCCGCAGGTCTATCAACAAGCGGCGGCCCAGCTTGGCCCCGATTGTTTTGTGCCCGGCCCCGAAGGCCACCATTTGCTGACGCGCCTCACACCCCGGCCGCCTGATGCGCCGCTATCCGACCCGTTCCCTTCATTGAATTCCATTCCGGATCTGCTCACCGGTCTCGATCGACTCTCGCCTTATCTTTCACTGGGACTGCTGCCCCGCCTGTTCGGTTCGCCGACCAGCCAGAAAGCGAGCGGCGAACATCGCCTGGTGGGCGTGTTATTCAGCAACTTCATCGGCGCGAGTGAACTGATCGAACGACTGAGTCCCGATCGGCCGATCGAGATAGCCGGGCACATCAATCAATATTTCACGCAGATGTTGACCGCCTTGGAGCGTTACGAAGGCGTGGTCAACAAGATCGATCTGTACGATCACGGCGATAAATTGTTGGCCGTGTTCGGCGCGCCGATCGCGCACGAAGACGACGCCGAACGCACCGTGCGCGCCGCGCTCGACATGCAGGCCGCCGAAAAAGAGGCCGGGGCCATGTTCGTCTCGCAATCCATCGGCGTGAATTTTGGCCTGGCCTTTGCCGGCGATGTGGGGTCGGGCGAGCGGCGCGATTACACGGTGATGGGCGATGATGTGAATCTGTCCGCTCGTCTGATGAGTGCTGCGCCGCAAGGTGAGCTCTTGCTATCTGACGCGCTGCAGCGCAAAGCCAGCGCCTTCTTTGAACTCGCCAGCCGCGGCGCTGTGAAGGTGAAAGGCAAAGCGCACCCCGTGCCGATCTTCGCCGTGGTGGGCCGCCGGGCGCAGCCCGAACCGGTGCGCGGTATTCGCGGCCTATATTCGCCGCTGGTGGGGCGCGAGCGCGAAGTGCAGATCATGCGCGAGATGGCCCTGAATCTGCACAGTGGACGCGGCAGCATTTTGTCGGTGATCGGCGAAGCCGGTCTGGGCAAAAGTCGCTTGATCGACGAACTGCGCGCCAACGAAAACAAAGCGCTGCCCTTCACCTGGCTGGAAGGACATTGCCTCTCTTATACACAGAACGTCAGTTACTCGGCCTTCATCGAAGTGATGCGCGGCGCACTGAACATCTTTGAATCGGACAGCGACACCGAACGGTGGGCCAAGCTGCGCCGTCGGGTGGATGAGCTGCTTCCGGGAGAGATCGGCGAAGATGTACTGCCCTACCTGGCGCACTTCTTGAATCTGCCTTTGCAGGGTGCGCAGGCCGAACGCGTGGCGTACCTGGAAGGCGAAGCGCTGCAACGCCAGGTCATCCGCGCCGTCGCCGTCTTTATCGAAAGGTTGGCGCAGCAGCGACCCACCGTGTTGATGTTCGACGATCTGCACTGGGCCGATTCGGCTTCGCTGGCCTTGCTCGAACGGTTGTTGGCCCTGCCCGATCGCGCGGCGCTGCTCATCGGCTTGTTGTACCGCCCCGATCGATCCCACGGCTGCTGGGCGTTGGGCCAGACCGCGGCGCGCAACTATCCGCATCGTTACACCGAGATCATCCTGAAGCCCCTGAACGTGGCCGCGCATGAAGATCAATTGATGGTGTGCAACTTGCTGTCCATCGCATCGACGCCGGACACGCTGGCGCACATCATCAGTCAGGCCGAAGGCAACCCGTTCTACATCGAAGAGATTATCCGCGCTTTGATCGAGGCGAATGCCATCGTGCTGCGCGGCGGACAATGGGACATCGCCAGTGATTTGAATCTGCAAGCGGTGCCCGATAGTTTGCAGGGCATCATCATGGCGCGCATCGATCGCTTAATGGAAGAAGCGCGGCGTGCCCTGCAGCTGGCCTCGGTGGTGGGACGCAACTTCCGCTATCTGGTCTTGAACTGGCTCTCGACAGCGGCCACGCTCACCCACCTCGATCTCGATCTGGCCGACTTGCAACGCGCCGAACTAATCCGCGAGCAGGCCCGTGTCCCCGAACTGGAATATGGTTTTGCGCAGGCGATGTTCCGCGAGGTAGCCTATGAAAGCCTGCTCGTGCGCGATCGCCGCACGTACCATCGGCTGGTCGGCGAACAGCTCGAAGGACTGTACACTGCCTCGCAGCGTGAAGATGTGTACGAACTGCTGGCCCACCACTACAGCTTGTCTGACGATCATGCTAAAGCCCTGACCTACTTGATCAAGGCCGGTGACAAGACCCGATCGGCTTACGCCAACAAAGAAGCCATCAACTTTTATCAACAAGCCGAAGCCCTGGCCGAAGAATACGGGGATGACGCCGACAAAGCGGCCATCGCCGAAGGCCTGGGGGATGTGGCGTATCACATCGGCGAGTATGATGAAGCGCTGCGGCAGTTCAAGCAAGCCCTGCGCTTTCGCCATGATCCGCGACAGCTGGCCGATCTGCATCGCCGTATGGGGGCCGTGTACGAAAAACGCGGCGAATACGTGCAAGCGCTAACCAGCGTGATGATGGGCACCTCGCTGCTGACACCCGATTACCCGCAGACCGTCGAAATGGCACGGCTGCTGACTTTGCAATGCCGCATCCATCATCAACAAGGACAGTTTGAGGAAGCGATCGAAGTCGGCGAGAAAGCGTTGACCATCATTGTAGAGACGGCCAACTATCGTGAAATCGCCCAGGCGCATAATGAGCTGGGCAACGCGTACGAGGGACGCAGCGAGCTGGACAAAGCCATTGCCCATTATGAGCGCGGCCAGTTGATTTTGGAACGCATCGGCGACGAGCATGGGGCGTCGCAGATCTACAACAACCTGGCCATCATCTACTATCAAACCGATTTGGTCAGAGCGGGTGACTACTTCCAGCGCGCCCTGGAGACGATGCGCCGGCTCGGAAATATCGCCGCCGAATCGACCATCTTGCAAAACCTGGGGATCATTCAGTATGCCAGAGGCAACTATCCCCAGGCGATTGACGACTATCAACAAAGCATTCGTATCAAAGAACGCTTAGGCGACAATCTGGGGATAACCGATTGCTATATCAATCTTGGCGAGGCTTATCGCGCCTTAGGCAATCCAGCCCAAGCGATTGTTTTTCTGGAAAAGAGCCTGGGAATTGCTCAGCAGATTGGCGCCAGCCAGGCCGAAACTGAATGTCACCGTCAACTGGCTGAATGTTATTTGGAAGTTGATGAAGCGGGACGCGCCCTCGGCATCTGTCAGCAGGCCTTGGAACGCGCCCAAGCAATTGGCGATCGCAAAGAAGAAGGGATCATCTTGCGGGTGATCGGGAATGCCCACTTTCGCCTGCGCGAGCTGAAGCTGGCACTGGCTTCGTTCGAGCGCAGCATAGCCATTCTGCACGAATCAAATAGAGAATTTGAGCTTGGAATCACATTGCTGGATTACGCTCAAGCTTTGCGAAACTCCAGCCAGATAGCTTCTGCTCGCGAACAATTACTTAAGGCCTCCGCCATCTTCGAGCGCTTGCAGCTGTCACAAGAACTCGTCAGGGCGCAATCGGCGCTGGATCAGTTAGAGTAGAAAACTGCCGGCCTCGTGCGCGAGACCGGCAGTTCCGTAGGGCGAAGTTGAATCGGGTGTTAGCGCATGATCAGCGGCAAGAAGATGTCCGATCCACTCTCAGCGCCTAGTTTGCCAAATCGACTAAACCCCAGCACGACTGCCGTAATCGTCTTATTATTCACATCCAGCGTCTGCGTCTCGCCGGGGCGATAGCCAATCGGCTTCCAGTCATTCACGCTTGGCTCAAAGCGATAGAGTTTCAGCGAAGTCTCATCGCTGATGCCCGCCGCGGCTAATTCGTCTGGCGTGTAACTCACCGTCAATGTCACCGGCACATTGAAGTTGATGCTGCCCGGCGTCGAATCATTGAGCGGATCCAACTGCGCGTCCAATTCAAACAACACGCCCGCCAGTCGCAGGTGGGGACCAGTCGGCAACGTGTTCGAATCGATCAAGCTGCAATAGATCGGCGTCGTTTGCGTCACGGCACCCGGTGGGACGTCCAGGTTAATCGTCGAGTACTGCGTAGTGGTGTAAGTAAAGTCGCCGCCCACTCCGGGCACCACCGAGACGCTGGCGACGCTGGCCTCATCCGCGCCGATGTCGAAGCCACCCCCCAGCGGCCGCGGATCTAAATCGATGTCGCGCCGCACGCCCACATTGGCGCCCTGGTTGACCGCGGGCGACAAACCCTTGATGTGATAGTCGCCCGTGAACGGATTCTTGAACAACGGATCGGGGCCGATTAGACTGTGGCCGCCGTTGCTGATCGACCCGGTGAAAGTGATCGGCGTACGGAAAAACAAGTTGTAGTCTTCAGTCAAGTAACCGCCAAATTGGCTCAAGCCGTGAGTATAAGATGCCACGATCGTGTTGGCCACCGTGACGACGCCGCTGTTGACCGTGAGCGCGCGCGTTAACACCTCCGTCGCATTGCCAAACGTCGTATGCAGCACGACCGAGCCGCCGCTGGAATCGAAGCGCACGCTGGAGTTCGTGCTGGGGAACGCACCATTCGCTTCGTTGCCGGCGATGATGGCATTCACCAGACGCGCCTGTGCCGTGCTCGTAATCTCCAGCGCACTGCCATCGTAGGCCGTATTCTTGAAGAACCTGGTGCCTGTAATGAGCAGCGTGCCGCCGGCATAGACGCCGCCGCCATAGCCACCGTTAGCGTCGGCGAAGTTGCCTTCCAGTTTGCCGTCGATCACCGCCACGCCGGTTCCGGCCATATCACGCACGTAAACGCCGCCGCCATCGTGAGCCGTATTGCTGACAATCAGGCTGTCGCGCAGCTCGGCGGTGCCGACATCGACAAACACCCCGCCGCCCGCGTTCTGCGCGCTATTGCTGATGATCTGGCCGGCCAACGTCTGGATCGTGCCTCCGCTTCCGATCAGCATACCGCCGCCCCAATTGCTGGCCGTGTTGCCATAGATCACGCCGCCCGTCTGCTTGAACTGACCGGACTGCACGAACACACCTGCGCCATCGATCGCCTGATTTCCGCCGAACGTTCCCCCCAGCTGTTCGAGTACGGCATTCGCCGCTTCAACGTACGCGCCGCCGCCCGATTGCATGGCTTGGTTCCCTGTGACTGAGCTATCGAACAGCTGCGCGCCGCCCATATAAACATAGAGGCCCGCGCCCATGACCGCTTGATTATCATTGATCACCACATTCCGGAACGCCGGATAAGCCGTGCCCGTAATCAGCACACCACCACCCGCGCAGAAGCCAGAACAAGTCCCAGCCAAACGGCCGCCTCGCAGCGTAAGGCTGGCGATTTGGGTGGTGGGTAAGATCGTGTTGCTCGTGACTGTTAACACCCGATCGTTCGGCGCCGCGTTGATGATCGTGTTGCCGGGACCCGCGCCGACCAGGTTCACGGGCTTGTAAAGAGTCAAACTTTCGGTGTACACGCCTGCCGGAATGTTCACCGTACCGCCGGGCGGCGTGCTATCGATCAGCTCTTGCAGCGTCGCCGCAGTTTCATCGAAACCGATATCGAAGCCAGGGCCGATCGGGCGGAGTTGGCCGTCGAAATCTTCGTACACGCCCACATCCACACCAGCATTGCGCGCGGGCGAGGAGGAACGCAGATGATAATTGTCATGTAGCGGATCGACAAACATCGGCGGCTTGTTCAGAACATTGTGAGTTCCGGTAATGACGCCGCCGGCCGTGTCAACGGTGTTGTTGAAGAACAGGTTGTAATCTGCCGTAGCCGTCCCGGTGATCAGATTAATACCCGTATCGTGGCCGACGATGATCGAATCGCGCATATCCAGGCTGGTGCTTTGCCCGTTCACCGACACCGCGTTCGCTGCACCTGGCGCATCCGCCATCGTCGTGAAGTACAACGCCGCATTGCCTGCCGCAGCGAGAGCAACATCGGCGGATTGAAATTCCGAAGCTTGATTGTGCGCAAACAACGAGTTGGCAATGTGTGTATCGCCGCTGGTGGCGCGATACACACCGCCGCCCGTAAAGGCACTGTTGCTGAAAAACGTTGTGCTTGTGATCCAGGTCAAACCACCGCTGCCCAAACCACCCCCATCAGTAGAAGCGCTGTTATTGACAAAGCGGTTGCGAACAGATTCCAAATACGCGAAGCTATATGCTCCGCCGCCAATATTTCCCGAGGAGTTATTGGTCAGCCGCGTGTTATTCATGATCAGCGTATTGTTCGCATACAAGCCGCCGCCATAAGCCTGTCCATAGTTCCGCTCGAACGTGCTGCCTGACACGACAACGGTCTGCCCATACGCGCCACCGCCTGATCCCTGCGTGGTGTTGCTGATGAAACTAGCCCCCGTCAGCGTAAGCGGCCCGCTGGCATAGAGACCGCCGCCGCCAAACGAGCTGGTATTGCTGATGAAGGTAGTCCCTGTAGCGATCAGATCGTTGGCGTATAGGCCGCCGCCCTGGCTGGCCCGATTGCTAGTGAACCGGCCAAAGTTCAAGGCGACGACGCCGTTGACATACACGCCGCCGCCATAATTCGCCGAATTCGACTGGAATTCGGTGCCATTCACCGTAAGTGTGCTGGCCGCGCCATCGACATGCACGCCACCGCCTTGATCGTTGCTGGTGTTGCGTTCGAAGTAACTGTTGACCAACAACGTGCTCGGGATCGCGTATAAGCCGCCGCCCGCATGTTGAGTGGTATTACTTACGAACGACACATTCGTTAGCTTGATCGGCGGCCCATCAAAGACCCACATGCCGCCGCCCTGATACGCTGTGTTTTCGGTCAACATCAGATTTTGCAGGGCCGGCCGCGCCGTATCTGTAATGAACACCGCGCCACCACAAGCAGCAGGGCAAACCGTACCTGGCAAATTGCCGCCTTTGAAAGTTAGGCCGGAGATCACTGTACTCGCCGTGAGATTGCCCGTCACGGTCAGCACACGCTGAAACGGTTCGGCGAACAAGGTTGTACTGACCTGATTGTCACCGATCAGACTAATCGGTTTATTCAAGGTAACGCTCTGCGTATACGTGCCCGGCAAGATGTGGATCACATCGCCAGCCGGAACGAGATCGATGCACTGTTGCAACGACACCGGGTTATCACACGGTGAAAACGCGCCGGGCCAATCATGCACGGCGTTCACCCGCGCCTGCACGGACGATTGATTCAGCACTAACCCGAGCGCACTGATGGCGACTACCGCAATCGCAATTGAAATCAACCAACGACCAAGCACTTTGGTGATCATAGTTCTCCTTTCCTCAACTAGATAGATTGCGCTTCATCCACATCGCGCAGCGATTTGATGAGATACAACGCGCCGCGTTGAAACCCCTGCTTCAGATAGTACCGCCGCGTACCCAACGCGCTGATCACCGCCAACCGATCGTACCCGGCGGCCCGCGCGCGCTGCTCCGCTTCACACATCAAACGCGTCCCGAGGCCGGAATGCTGCGCCTGATCGCCCAACCCCGATCGGCCCAGCTCGACGACCGGGCCATACACATGCACCTCACGGATGATCGCCGCGCCGCTCAGCTCTTCGATGCCAGTGAGA
This sequence comes from Anaerolineae bacterium, assembly GCA_003154115.1. Classification (GTDB taxonomy): domain Bacteria; phylum Chloroflexota; class Anaerolineae; order Fen-1058; family Fen-1058; genus Fen-1058. Next base: position 6,795 of record PMCF01000411.1, on the reverse strand, counting down.
CGCGTGGCTTCAGCGGTTGGAAACGACAGCCGCAAGAAGCCCGCCAGCTGGCCGGTATCCGTATCGAAACTCAAGAACACCTCACGTCCGCCGCGCGTCTCATACTCGATCGCATTGATCCCAACGAGTACGTTCGTTGCCTCGGCGCGCACCTCGCGGCAGCGGATGCAGCGGCAGGCGCGACCTTCGTCGGCTAGTTTGCGGTTGATCACCTCGCGCAGATTAGACGCGGTGCTGCCCGCCACGATGTGATCTTTGGGAATGTCGCGGATGATGCGATTGAGCCGCACGTATTCCGGCGTGCGAACCTTGCACTCGGCAATGAGATCGACCAGCTCGTCGTCGGTGTACGGGCGAAACTCACCCCGATCGTACCAGCGCACCAACTCGGCTTCACGTACCAGCGCGTTAGGATAGATCTTCAACTCGTCAGGGCGTAGACCGGCATCGCTCCACAAGCGCAGATAATCGATCTGGTCGCTCTCTGGTGTCGCGCCTAACAGATTGGGCATCCAGTGCAGCTGCACCTTGAACCCGGCGGCACGCAGCAGCGTCACCGCCTGACGAGTTTGCTCCACAGTGTGGCCGCGTTTATTCACTTCAAGAATACGATCGTCGCAGCTTTGCGCGCCCAGCTGAACTTTGGTGACGCCAAGGCGGCGCAGCCACTGCAACTCTGCCGCATCGACGTAGTCCGGCCGCGTTTCGACGACGAGGCCCACGTTGCGGCACGCGGCCGTTTCATTGAGATGTTGTGCTTCTTCCAATGAAGCGGACTCGACACCATTCAGCGCATCGAGGCAGCGCTGCACGAACCACATCTGATAGTCTTCAGGATAATACGACCACGTACCTCCGAGGATCAGCAACTCAATCTTGTCGGTAGCATGACCGATGTTCTGCAAAGCGCGCAGGCGGCTGTGCGTGGTGAAGTATGGATCGAAGCCGTGGTATTCCGCACGGATTGCGCCCGGCTCGTCGGCCAGATAGCTTTTGGGCATGCGCACATCCGTCGGGCAGAAGATACACTCACCGGGACAGAGAAAAGGTTTGGTCAACACCGTCACCGTCGCCACGCCCGAGAGGGTGCGCGTGGGCTTCATCTGCAAGCGCCGCAGCACTTCTGGATCGAAATGCAGTTGACCGCTCTCGCAGAAGTGGCGATAGGCGGTGACGAGTTGATCTTTGGAAAATTGCCCGTTGGCTCGGGGATAACGGCGCAGCACACGCGCTAAATCTTTAGGACGCGCCACGCGCAGTTCCGCCACCGCCGCAATCAGCCGCAACAGCTGCGCTTCTTCATCGGGCGTGACGATCCAATCGTGTTTAGCGGTCCATTCGGCGGTTCGCATATGACATGTCAGGCGTCATTGCGAGGAAGCATCCCGAACGGAGCAAAGCAAGTTGAGGGATGCGACGAAGCAATCTCCTGCTCAACTCTTGAGAATCACTCCGCTACACTCACAATGACGGGCTTAATCAACAAACCGATACTTGATCAACGTCCAGACGGCTTTGGGGCCTTCACGCCAGGTGATTTTTTTGCCTTCGGTATACTCGCGCCCGTAATAGGAGATGGGCACTTCAAAAATGCGATGGCCGCGCTTCAAGACTTTGGCCGTGATCTCCGGCTCAAATTCAAAGCGGCGGGAGCGCAGCGGAATGCCCTTGATCGCATCGGCCTTGAATACTTTATAGCACGTTTCCATGTCGCTTAGAATGGTGTTGTATAAAACATTGGTCAACAAGGTCAGCGCCTTGTTGCCGAGCATGTGCCAGAACAACATAGCTTTGCGTGGCCCCAAAAAGCGGCTGCCATACACCACCTTGACGCGTCCCTCCTCGATCGGGCGAAGCAGAACCGGATAATCACGCGGATCGTATTCCAGATCGGCGTCTTGAATCAGCAGGATCTCGCCCGTGGCCCGATCGAAGCCGGTACGCACGGCGGCGCCTTTGCCTTGGTTGCGATCGTGATAGATCACGACCGTGCCCGGCTGATTTTCTTCAGCCTTCAGCAGTTCGCGCGTCCGATCGGTGGAGCCATCGTCGACGACGATGATCTCATAGGCTAAGCCGACCGCGCGCACCTGCTTGAGAATTTCTTGAATCGTCGCCGCTTCGTTATAGACCGGGATAATGACCGACAGTTTCATCATGCTCGCTTTCAGAGTTGACTACAATTTCAGTTGGGTTATAATGTTATCCGATGCGGGTGTAGCGCAGTGGTAGCGCAAGTGCTTCCCAAGCACTGGGCCGTGGGTTCGAATCCCATCACCCGCTCTATATCGGCTTTGGATTATACCCTAAGTCGATACCGGCACTAAGCAGCCATGCGGGCGATGCGGGGTGTTTTTTCGCAGTCAGGCCCTGATGAATTGACGCCCGATTGGAGTCTTCCGGTCGGGCGTTTTGTGTTTTATAGCGGATAACAAGATTGAGTATGACTACAACTGCTTTACCCTCACAACTTGATCGATTCATACCGTTGCCTAAGGCCGCTAGACGGCTAGGGATTACAAAGGAAACTATGCTGTCGTTGGTTGACTCCGGCAGGATAAAGGGCGCCGTGCTACCCAATGGAGAGATTGGCGTGAGTGAACCGGAACTTGAGCAGGTTGTGGCGCGCGAGCAGTTTGAACACCTGCGCGGGCAAGCGATCACCATCAAGGACGCCTCAGAAAAATTCGGCATTGACTCCGAAACTCTGCGCAAATGGTCAAAGCGCGGGTATATTCAGGTCGTGCGCGAAGGGTATGGCGCAGAATTTGATCTCGCCGATGTAGCCTACTGTGCTGCCGTGTACAAAGCTCAGGGCGGAATGCGCGGAAAGCGTATCTTCGATCAGGAAGGACAGCCTTATCAACCGAAGAAGTCTCAATGGGCCGAGTACCAGCGAGAGCGTCGCAAAAAGAAGAAAGCCAAGTCAGTACACTAATTGCACGTACTGAATTTTCCTGACCACCAGTAGCCGCTAGTCTTTTTCTCCTCAGCATACCTATCCCAGCAAACGACTACTGGCACTCCTCGACTGAGTGCCGGGTGAAAATCGTTTGTTGGCAAATGCCGCGAAGTTTATTGCCTAATCGTCAAGTTCACCAGTCACATTTCTTTTTCGACACACCATATTGCATGGTGGTTCTCCACATTGCTCCAGGCACCGGCGATTTGCCACTGCATTGGCGTAAGGTCTGACTAGTGCTGTCGAGTCTGGGTGACCAGTTCTGCGGAATTGGATCTCGTCAAGCCGGAGGCGGCGCCCAGCTCCCCCAGCTAGATTGATGATCATCTGCAGCTTAACATCTTTCCCCGACCAGCCCGTAATACCTGCAATGTCATAATCTATCTCACCGATCGTGGTTGTAATTGGTTGGATCTCCCGAGAGATCCAGCCGCTCGTTACATTGTACAACCAGAACGACCATTGACCCGTGGCTTGCACCACATTCAGCCGCAGGATGGGATAGTCGTCCAGATTGATGTTAAACAAGCGTCCGGGGTTGGCGCGTTCCATTTTCCCCCAATCCTCTCCGGGACTGATCGTCAGGGTCGCGATACCATTGCTTGTGGTCAGTGTTGACGATGTGGTCACCCAGGAAGTGACATTATCAAAATCCTCTTGCGCGAATACCCCGGCGGGTAGCGGGGTGCCATCTCGCCGGAACTGGAGATTGTCCAGTCTCAAATAAGGATTCGGATACTGACCCTCCACGCCATCGATAAAGATGGACATCTGGAGGGGAACTTCGTTGCCAGACCAGCCGGTAATGTCCTTCACGTTCAAATCAGACACACCGGCTTCATCCACCAGTGGTTTGACTAATTTTTCGGCCCCTGTCCGGGTATCATACATGACAATCTTCCACATGCCGTTTACTTCGGGCACCGACAAGCGCAGAATAGGATACCGATCCAGATCGACCGTTGCGAGCCGACCGAACTCGACGCGTTCCATTTTGCCCCATTTTTCTCCCGGATTCACGGCGAGCGTGGCTATGCCCTGGGTAGTGGTGAGGGTTGTCGACAAGATTGTCCAGTCGCTGACATCACTGAAGTCTTCTTGATACCCAATGTACCAATCCGCGGGATGCTCAGGGACTTTGAAACGCAAATCGTCGATGGTGAGCGAATGCCCGCCGCCTTGAACCACAAAGCGCACTTGCAGCGTCTTAAGGCTGTGCATGCCTGTTAGGGCAGGCACGTCATAGGTCAACGTCCCAGTCTGGCTGGTAGCCGGCTGAATTTCGTAGCGCGTATTACCGTTGTTCTTGTCAATCAGTTCAAGACTCCACAGCCCGGTGGCTGAAACGACCGTGGTCTGCAGAACGGGCTGCTTACTCAGATCAATTGGAATCAACGCCGCTGGATCTAGGCGCTGCAGCGTACCGGTAGTCTGGCCAGTCGCTACCGTCAGGGTGGCTTCCTGTCCGTCGGTCTGCACCGTGGCCTGCGAAGCTGTCCACTTGTCAACCGTCGAAAAATCTTCGACAAATCCGTACGTTGGATCAGGCAAAGCGGTGTAACGACCAATCCGGAGATCATCGAAAGTCACATACCGGCCTCCGCCGTAAGCGCCGCCATCGACGATGAGCTGAAGTTGAAGCGTTTTTGGCCCGCCGCCCCATTCCGTAATCTTTTTGAGGTCAAAATCCAAAGTCCCCGTTTCAGTTCCCAGGAATTTGACCGTCGCCGAATACCAGGTCACCACATCGAAGACTCGAATTTTCCACATGGCCGTCGCCCGCGGGACGGTGACCCGCAGGATGGGACTATGATCCAGATCGACTTTGATGTACCCGGTTTCTCGTCTGTCGAGTTGCCCCCAAGTAGGGCTGATCGGCACGGTGACGGTGACCTGGCCGTCGTCAGCAGTGGCCGAAACGGCCGTGGTTGTCCAGTGGCGAAGATCGGAGAAATCCTCGACAAAGGCGGGAATGAAATCAGGAACTTGACCCTTCTGGTACGCTTTCAGTTCGATTCTTAACCTGCGCAAGGGCAAACCACCCGGATCACTTACCAGGTGAAGTGAAGCCGGATTATTGGCTGTGTAAGGCACAGTGTTTGTCATGACGCGCGCGCCGTTATACAGATATGCCGGATGATGACCCGACGCAGAATCCGTAATGGCGTTCCCCGAGCTCAAGTCAAACTTCCAGTAGCCTTCCAGATTCGAAGCCGCCGAACCGCCATTGAAGAGAACGTTGATTTCATCAGGGGTAAGCGCGCGATCATACACTTGCAGCTCATCCAGGTTGCCCTCCATGCCATCCTTGATGGTGCCGACCAGTATCTGTTGGGCGTTGTCGGCCAAAGCTCCCTGTGAATAGGTGCCGCTCGCTCGGAGTGTGCCATTCACATAAACCTTAGCCAGATCGGTCGATCCATCCCAGGTGACAGCTACATGAGCCCAGACACCCGTGGTGAAGGCTTGGGTGACAGTGAGTGTCTGAATCGAAGCGCCGAGGTTGAGATAGGTCTCCAATAACCCAGGGGTGACGCTGTCACTATAAGCGTTATTCACGCGGCTCACAAAGGTCTCGGCGCCACTATTCGGATTCAGGATTAACACTTGATTCTGCTTGCCCGCCGTGAATAAGTCAGGCTTGACCCAGTAGGCGACCGTCAAGGCGTCTGCGGTGTGAGTGAAATTGTTGATATACGCCAGGCTGCCCTGAACCTCAAACGAGACATCGGGACGGTCACTAAACTGCGGACCAAATGAAGCATTGACTAAATCCGCTTTGGCCGACAGCCATTGGCCGGTGCCGCTTCGTTGTGCTTTGAGAATTTCGGTCGATTGTCCAGCCGCTTCGGCAAACGTCTTTAAGGTGTTGACGGTTCCCGCCAGGAAAGCCGAGCCAGTATCCCGATATTCGAATGTCAGAGTGCCGGTATAGGCTCCGCTGTTCAATAGATCACGAACTGCTGGCGGAAAGAAGAAAGCCTGACTGCCGGCGGCGTGGCTCATACTCAGTGGCAAAGCGCCGGCCAGCGGAGTCGCCCCGTGAGACTCATCGACCCATTCGAGAATGAGATCGTGCAAGATTAACTGCTCTAATAACTCATTGCCCGTTGTTTGGGCCAGGGAGACGGCCTGAGTGGCACTCACAACATTTTTTGCGAGCAGATACGGCACGATGTTGTCCGTAGCTTGTTTGAGGAATTTCAAGTCGTTCTCGGTATATCCCGCCTGCTTGAGAAAGTCATACCTGTGCCGAAGTTTATAGACCTCGACAACCAACGGTAGCCAGTCCTTGGGTGTTGCCTGCTGTGTTAGCAAGATGGAACCACCACCTTTCAAGATGAGCGGCAAGTAGACCCGGAACGGAGGAGTTGGCAGGCTTTTCCAAGCTTGGATTTCGTCGGCAGTCAGTATAGCTGTGTTGTAACCGGATTCCCAGGTCGGTTCCAGCGAAGTGCTTTCGGCCCAATCGGCAAAAGTAGCGAAGAGGCCAATATCGGGATTGTTGGCAGTGAATAGTTTGAAACTCTGTGTCAGGGTGGAGCCGGCCGCATTCTGCCGCGGAATGTAGCGCCGTTTTCCAACTCCCCAGGCGCCATTGTAGGCATCATCGAAACCTGGAAACACCGTGCCGCTTTTCACAACGAACTCGCCAGTGTTGATTAGCCGGTTGGTCTCGGAATATTCCTTGATAAACTGTTCTAGGTTCTTCTCAACGGTGCCAATACGATCGCTAGTGCGTGACATCGGCAGATCAGCGTGGATGAGATAGTAGTCAGAGTCTGCGGGCATGGTGATGAAATCAGGGTAACTATTCAGCCAGTACGGTGACG
>PMCF01000287.1:6418-6823 GCA_003154115.1 Anaerolineae bacterium | reverse complement strand
CACGTAGTTAGCCGTGACTTATTCCAGAGGTACCGTCCTATCTCGTCCCTCTCAAAAGCGCTTTACGACCCGAAGGCCTTCATCGCGCACGCGGCGTTGCTGCTTCAGGCTTTCGCCCATTGAGCAATATTCCTCACTGCTGCCTCCCGTAGGAGTTTGGCCCGTGTGTCAGTGCCAATGTGGGGGGTCACCCTCTCAGGCCCCCTACCCGTTGTAGCCTTGGTAGGCCATTACCCTACCAACTAGCTGATGGGGCGCAGGCCCCTCCCGAAGCACATTACTGCTTTAATCGACAAGCCTCTAAACTCATCGATCACATGGGGTATTAGCAATCCTTTCGGACTGTTATTCCCCACTTCGGGGTAGGTCACCTACGTGTTACTCACCCGTCCGCCACTGAAGTAC
>PMCF01000287.1:0-6341 GCA_003154115.1 Anaerolineae bacterium | reverse complement strand
GCTTGTCAAGAGGCAATTTTCACATTCAAGAAAAAGCGCTGACGCCCTTGTGGCGCATCAGCGCGAGACGCAAAACCACCTCTCTGTAAGGTGGTCACTACAACTCCAATGTGGGGTTGTCCGCGTCTCGCCTCCGGCACTTCGGTTGTTAGGTTTTTCCGGCTCAGCCAGACGAAACCGTGTTTTTCACTGCACGGCTGATTATATGCAGTATCGCTTCCGTGTCAAGCTATTTCTACCTTAAAATTTAAGCTGTCGTTCTACAACTCGCGCCGACCTTCTAACGCGCGTGCCAGCGTCACTTCATCGGCGTATTCGAGATCGCCACCCATCGGTAGGCCACGCGCCAGGCGCGTGATTTTAATACCGGGCGCGATCAGCTTTCGCTGGAGGTACATCGCCGTGTTTTCACCTTCGAGGCTGGGGTTCGTGGCCAGAATGATTTCTTTCACGGGGCTATTCAACACCCGATCGTGCAGCTCACGAATGCGTAAATCCTCTGGGCCGACGCCATCCATCGGCGAGATCACGCCATGCAGTACATGATACAGTCCGCGATACTCGCGTGTGCGCTCAATCGCCATCACATCCAGCGGCTCTTCGACCACGCAGATCACATTTCGATCGCGCTCGTCGCTCTCGCAGATCGGGCATGGGCTGTGCTCGGTGATGTTGAAACAGATCGAGCAGAATTGAATTCTCTCGCGCAGTTCTCGCAACGCATCGGATAGCTCGATCGCCTCATCGGATTGCGATCGGATCAGATAGTACGTCAACCGCGAGGCCGACTTCGGCCCGATGCCCGGCAAGCGCGAGAACGCTTCGATGAGACGTTGAACGGGTTGAGGTGTGGTGTCCATCTTTCAATAGGCTTCGAATTAACCTTAGAAACCTGGGATTCCCAGTCCACCTGTCAAGCCTTGCAGCTTCTGCGCGGCATACGCCTGCGAACGCTCGATCGCCTCATTGACGGCGGCGACCAGCAAGTCTTGCAGCATGTCGAGGTCAGCCGGATCGACTACTTCTGGCTGCAACGTGATCGACTTCACGCGCTGTTGGCCAGTGATCACGATCGTAATCGCCCCGCCCCCGGCGGTCACTTCCAAGGTCTCGTCGGCCAGAGCTTCCTGTGCCTTCAGCATATCCGCTTGCAGTTTCTGAATCTGCCCCAGCATGCCGCCGCCGCCCAGAGACATTTTGCCTTTACTCATGATGATGCTCCTCGCTTAAAATGGATTGGATTGAATTAGCGATTCACGGGTGTTACTTTCGCACCCAACTTCAACGCCGTCTGCAGCATGGGATCTTCAACCACAGAACGGACAAGTAGTTTTTGTTCGAACGTGTGACTCAGCACGTCTTCCAGCAAGCGCTGATGTTTGCTGCCTTCAAAGCGAACTTTCAAATTGTCCATCGGCCAACTGAGCACGACGGTGATGTGCTCCACGCCGGTCACATGGCAGTTCTTCAACAACGCTTCCGCCGGAATACTGCGTGTCTTGATCACACTCAGTATGCCATCCCACTGCGTCAATATCTGCTCAATCGTCACGGATGAAAGAGGCTCGTCGGATGTCACAACCGGAGGTAGTTCTTTCACAGGAGGCTGAATTGGATCAAGCTTGGCAGGTTGAGATTTCACTTCAGGCTCAGGCGCTTTGACAGCCACCGGCTGAGCAGGAACCGTTGGGGAAGTTGGCTTTCGGGTCGCAGGGGCAACGACAGACGCGGACATCAACGGTGCTACGGGTTGCTGCAACGCTTCGACCAGTGCCAGTTCCAATGGCAGCTGCGGTTGCCAACCGCTACGCAAATCCAAGGCAGCCTGATTAAACAACTTGATCGCGCGGGTCAACCGCTCGAGTTCGAGGCGTTCCGCTTGAGCATTGTAAGTCGCACGTTGTTCAGCCGGTATATCGACGAGCGCGGGATCGCCCAGTTTGATCAGCATCAACGAGCGGAGTTGTTCCACGATCTGCCGCGCGAACTGCCGTGCATCTGCGCCGCTGTCCATCGCTTGATTGATCGCATCCAACCCCGCCGCCGCATTCGCGTCACACAAGGCATTCAACACATCTGTAACCCAGCGCAGCGCCCCTGCTCCCAGAGCGGCCTGTGCGCGTGCCACCGTAATCTCTTCGCCGCCAGCCGCCAATTGATCGAGCAAGCTCACGGCGTCGCGCATCGCGCCGGTCGCCTGCCGCGCGATCAGCGTGAGCGCCTCTGGTTCAGCGGTGAGCCCTTCACCTGTGACTAATTCCTGCAAGCGCGTTACGATCTCCGCCACGGTTAAGCGGCGAAAGGCAAACGGCTGGCAGCGTGACACGATCGTCGCGGGAACTTTCTGCGGATCGGTTGTAGCTAAAACAAAGATGGCATGCGCAGGCGGCTCTTCCAACGTCTTTAGCAACGCATTGAAAGCAGGCTCCGTCAGCATGTGGACTTCGTCGATGATGTAGACTTTGTAGCGAGCCTGTCCCGGCGCGAAATTGATCTTGTCGCGCAGATCGCGAATCTCGTCGATGCCGCGATTGGATGCCGCGTCGAGTTCGATCAGATCGAGCAGGCGGGCCTCGGCAATCGCCGTGCAGATGGAGCAGGTGTTATCGGGGCGCGCAGCCGGATCGGGATTGAGACAGTTGACGGCCTTTGCCAGCAGACGCGCCATCGTCGTCTTGCCGGTGCCGCGCGGGCCGGAGAAGAGATAAGCATGCGCGATGCGCCCACTGCTGATCGCGTTGCGCAGCGTGTGCAGCACATGTTCCTGCCCGGAGACTTCATCGAAGGTTTGGGGACGCCATTTGCGGTAAAGGGCTTGCGCCATAAATTATCTCACCGCAGCCACTTGAATTGAACTGTGCCCACCAGCTCGATCGGATCGAATTCGTGGTGATCCGTGCTGACCAATCGCGCACTCAGTTGTCGTGTCAGACCCAAGGCTACAGAATCAGCTAGCGAAACCCGATAATTCGCCTTGAAGGATCCAGCCGCTTGCATTAGCGTGCGATCGATCGTTTCGATCACCATCAGGGGTAGCTGATAAACATCATCTACGAGCTGGCGCGCAGTTTGCTCATCGCGACGCAAACAATCGTAGTAGACTTCATAGATGTTGACAGAGGCGACGTATAGTTCCGCCACGCCAGTACGAGCCAGCTGCAACAACTCATCAAAAACGTCCGCGCCTGATTCGCCGTTCAGGTAAGCAATCAGCGCACAGGCGTCGACCACAAAACGCTCGGCAGCCATCTCGACTCAACGCTCCAACGCTTTTTCAGATGCTTTGCCGCGCGCGAATTCGTCCGAAGTGCTCAGATAGCCCTGATATTTCCCGCGCAAGCCGGTTAATGGCTGACGCGTTCGCCGCTGCATGGCTTCAGTATCGAGGATGGTGACCAGAAAGATTTGATCGCCGCGCGGTTCAATCGGCTCCAGCGGTCGCAGCATGCCATTCTCGTAAACTGCTTCGATTGTTCGCAACATCCTCGGCCTCCTGCAAAACTATTGAAAGGCTCAAACTGGGGTTAGTGTAACACGCTCACACCCCTTCGACAAGGGGCGGATCGAAAGTGGTATAATCAAAATCACAAGCACACATGGGGAGCTCGCGGAGGCGGGCTGAGAGGGCGATCGATCTATCGCCGACCCACGAACCTGATCCGGATAATGCCGGCGGAGGGAAACGACTCTCACCAAGCCACCCCTGCCGGGTGGCTTTCATTTTGTCGAGAGGCAAACGATGCGCGCGATTATTTTTGCCAACGGCGATGCGCCCAATCGAGAAACTATCGAACGGTGGATCACGCCCACCGATCGGATCATCGCGGCCGACGGCGGCACGCACAACGCGCTGTCCGTGGGGATTACGCCGCATGTCGTGATCGGCGATCTCGATTCGTTGGCCGAAGCCGATCGGGAGCAGCTGGAACGAGCAGGAGTGCCGTTCATCGTCTATCCTGTCCACAAGGATTACACCGATCTCGAACTGGCGATCCGCTATGCGCTGGAACAAGGCGCGACCGCTCTCGTCATCTTCAGCGCCTTAGGCGGACGCTGGGATCAATCCCTGGCGAATTTGATGTTGTTGAGTTTGCCGGAACTGGCGCACGTCACAGCGCGCATTATCGATCGCGCCGTCTCGATCGAGGTGATCCGCGATCGGGCGACGATCACCGGTCGGGCGGGAGACGGGTTGTCATTGATCGCGTTGAAAGGCGACGCGCACGGCGTCACCATCGAAGGCTGCGCCTATCCGTTGAGTGACGCCACCCTACCCTGCGGTGCGACCCTGGGCATTAGCAATGTGTTGACGCAATCCACCGTGAAAATCACGGTCAAACAAGGTGAAATTCTCGCCATTCATACGCTGGGCGAGGAATGAGAGCAAGGAGAATAGACATGAAAAAAGCAGTTCTGAGGTACCTCTTGGTCGCGCTGCTCAGCGCAGCGTGTGCCCCGACAACACTAACGCCGGCACCCACGATAGATACGCGGCCCACGGTTACGCCCTTTTCGGCGGGGCGCGCCACCGTCGAGGTGACGCCGGCAAGCGCGCTACCCACTGAGCCGCCCGATATGTTCCCATTGCCCACGCCGAACAATCCATCGCCTTTGTCGACGCCGATGGTGGCTGCGGCAGCCGAATCACCACTGCCCACGCCCAGCGGCGAAGCACGCACGTTGACCGTGCTGGCGCATGAATCGTTTGCCTTGAGCGATAAGGTGCTGCAGCAGTTTGAGCAGGCCAACAACGTCAAGGTGCAACTCATCAAACAAGGCGATGCGGGACAAGCCTTGTCGCGCGCCATTCTGACCAAGGACAATCCCGAGGCGGATGTGTTCTTCGGCGTGGACAATACCTTCATGGGCCGCGCGCTGGACGCGGGGATCTTAGACACGTATCAGCCGATCGGATTGGCCAACGTGCCGAAAGAGTTTCAACTCGATCCGACGCAGCATCTGATTCCGATCGATTACGGCGATGTGTGTTTGAACTACGACAAGGCTTACTTTGAGCAGAAGAAATTGCAGCCGCCGCAAACGCTGAAGGATCTGACCAAACCGGAATACAAGAACCTGCTCGTCATCGAGAATCCCGCCGGTTCGTCGCCGGGGTTGGCTTTCATGTTGGCGACGGTCTCGGCGTTGGGTGAAGATCGTTGGTTAGGTTTCTGGGCCGATTTGAAAAAGAACGGCGTGAAAGTGGTGGAGGATTGGAATACGGCGTACTACACGGAATTCAGCGGATCGAGCGGCAAAGGCCCACGCCCGATCGTGGTGAGCTACGCCTCCAGCCCGCCCGCCGAAGTGATCTTCGCCAATCCACCGATCGATCAAGCGCCCACGGCGGCGATCACAGCGTCTAAGACGTGCTTCCGTCAGATTGAGTTTGCGGGCATCCTGAAGGGATCGAAGAATCGTGATCTGGCCGAGAAGTGGATGGACTTCATGTTGAGCGTGCCGTATCAGGAAGACCTGCCACTCAATCAATTCGTGTATCCGATCAATCCGCAGGCGAAATTGCCGGACGCGTTTGCGAAGTGGTCAACGGTCGCGCAGGAACCAGCGAATTTGACATCGCAAGCCATCTCACAGAACCGCGAAAAGTGGATCGAGGAATGGACGAATGCAGTGCTGCGGTAAGAAAACCGCAGGAGTGAGCCGTTCACTCCTGCGATCTATTTCCGCCCATGGCGCAGTGCCAACAGGTAAGCCAGATTCAACGGCAGAGTCCACCACAATCCGACCCGCGAATGAGACAACCGCCGATAGATGCTGCGATAAGAATAGAAGCGCCGGTTGGCATAGCGATAGCCTACCAGCAAAGCCTGTGCGCTCATGTGGCGCGGCTGAAAAACGACATCGTCACGCCCATTATATTTGCTCCAGTCGCGCGACAAGATGCGGCCTTCCGCTTCCAGCCGTTGATACAGGCGCGTGCCGGGATACGGCGTGAGGATGTTAAACGTCGCATTCTGTACGCCCGTGGTTTCGAGAAAATCCAACGTCTCGCTGAAGATCGTTTCAGTGTCGTTGTCGAAGCCAAATACGATGCCCGCTTGTACCGCAATGCCATACGAATGAATGCGTGCGATGACACGCGCATATTCTTCCACGCGATTGAACCCCTTATGCACTTCATTCATGCTGGCTTGCGATATGGATTCCAACCCGATAAAGAGTTGCTTACAGCCGCTGCGCGCCGCCGCTTCGAGAAATTCCGGATCCTGCCCCGCTTGAATGCTGACCTGACTGCTCCACCACTTTTTGTAAGGCTCAGTACTTCCCGGATTTAAGGGAATGGCATAATAGTCACCATCTTACCGTTTGGAGACTTAGCC
>PMCF01000003.1:1181-7036 GCA_003154115.1 Anaerolineae bacterium | reverse complement strand
TGTTGCGGAAATCGGAGCTGTCAAAGATCGTGTTCGTGTCGATTTTCCCAGTGAGGAATCCCGCACCCAGAGGGCTAAAGGGAACGAAGCCGATCCCGAGCTCTTCGCACGTTGGCAGCACTTCCGCTTCAGGGTCTCTTGTCCATAGGGAGTATTCACTCTGGACAGCCGTGACCGGCTGGACAGCATGCGCACGACGGATCGTCTTTGCTGCTGCTTCGGATAGGCCGAAGTGCTTCACCTTACCCGCGAGAATGAGATCCCTTACCGTTCCTGCCACGTCTTCAATGGGGACGTCCGGATCAACACGATGCTGGTAGAACAGATCGATGGCCTCGACCTTGAGCCGCTTCAGCGAAGCCTCGGCAACCTGCCTGATATGCTCCGGACGGCTGTTGACGCCAGCTCCCCGTTGTCCAGTATCGGAATCAATATCAAATCCAAACTTCGTTGCGATCACCACCTGATCGCGGACAGGCGCGAGCGCTTCGCCTACCAGCTCTTCGTTAACGAATGGGCCATAGGCTTCGGCCGTATCAAAGAGCGTGACACCGCGTTCCACAGCCACTCTGATAAGGGCGATCATCTCCTGCTTGTCGGCTGCCGGTCCATAGGCACTGCTCATTCCCATGCAGCCTAGCCCGAGGGCCGCAACTTCCAGATTGTTATTTCCAAGTTTGCGTTTCTGCATTTTCTATCTCCCATCTTTTCGACTCAGATCATTTCTCTTAACCCGTTATTCTGGCACAACTTCATTCAGGCATCTGATGGCATTTAAGGTTCTTGGATAACCGACGTAAGGCAACAATTGAGCAACTACACTCAGCAATCTTTCTTTATCATTTCCAACGTTTAAGTTGCCCTGGATGTGCCCCTTTAACTGCGGCTCACAACCACCCAGGGATAGCAGCATAGCAAACGTGAGCAGTTCGCGGGTTTTGATATCGATGCCGGTTCGGGCGACGTAATCGCCAAAACAATTGGCCGATAGATATTTCTGAATGTGGATTTGATTGGCTGGCGAATCTTTGTACAGCTGATCAATCTTGTCGCCAAAGATCGCTTTTTGGACTGCCAGCCCTTTTTCAAAGCGTGTTTCTGGCGTGCTTGTGGATTGCCCTTCTACTGGTAGTGTGACGCCCCGGCTCGTTAAGATTTCATTGGTGGCATGGATAAAATCGTACATTTTGGCCATGCCCACATAGGGGACCATCTGATAGACGATTTCTTTCACTTCAATCGGCGTCACCCCGACGTTTAGCGCGCCGCCCAGCATCACCTTGTATTCGCCTAACGCCTGACTAGCGATCATGGAGGCCAAAATAACCATCAACCTGGTTCTGGTGTCCAGATTTCCATAGCCGAGCACTTCATTGAAAGCGAAGTTGTCGAAAACCTCGATCAATTCCGGATCGGTCTCCATCAAAGTTGACTTGCGATTCGGGAACAGGGCCTCATGGTTCTTCATCGCTGTTTCACTGATACTCATCATTTGTGCCTTTCCTGATTGACTTTCTCGCTCTAATACCGATCGCCCACCACTGCGATCCGCGACATGGCCTGTTCGATTTCACTGCGATCATCGGCTGTCAATTCGACAGACGCTGCGCCGATGTTCTCTTCGAGCCGCGTGAGCTTGCGCGAGCCGGGAATGGGAACGATCCAGGGTTTTTGCACCAGCAGCCAGGCCAGGGCGATCTGCGCCGGAGTGGCACCTTTTTCTGCTGCGATCTTCTCAAGCAGATCAATCACGGCCCGATTGGCCTTGATCGCTTCCGGCGTAAAGCGCGGATTGCGGCTGCGGATATCGGTGCTATCGTACGTGGTGTTCTCGTCGATCTTGCCGGTCAGATAGCCGCGGCCCAGCGGACTGTAGGGCACGAGGCCGATACCTAGTTCTTCGCAAGTCGGCAGGATTTCCGCTTCGATGGCCCTCCACCAGATCGAATATTCACTTTGCAACGCAGTGACGGGTTGAACCGCATGAGCGCGGCGGATTTGGTCCGCGTTGGATTCGGACAGGCCAAAGTGTTTGACCTTGCCTGCCCGGATCAAATCTTTGACCGCGCCCGCCACATCTTCGATCGGCACGTCCGGATCGGGGCGGTGCTGGTAAAACAGATCGATGGCCTCGACCCGCAGGCGTTTGAGCGAAGCCTCCGCCACGCACTTGATCTGCTCCGGGCGGCTGTCCACCCCAACGCTGGGATGCGGCCCCTTCTCTCCGTGCTTCCAGCCAAACTTCGTGGCGATTACCACCTGCCCCTTGAAAGGCTCCAGCGCTTCGCCGACCAGTTCTTCGTTGGTGAAAGGACCGTAGACTTCCGCCGTATCGAAAAAGGTGATGCCGCGCTCGACAGACTTGTGGAGAAAATCGATCATCTCCTGTTTATCGGTCGGCTTGTCGCCAAAGCTCATTCGCATGCAACCAAGCCCAAGGGCCGAGACTTCCAGATTGCTGTTGCCAAGTTTTCGTGTTTGCATTTTCAGAACTCCTGTCTGGGGATTAAGGGTGTGTGCCTGGCGCTTCGGCCACCGTCGCTGGCTTGCGACCGGTGGCTGAATGAAGATCCTGCGTGACTGCCAGGTGCCTAACTACACCCTTTATTTCAGGTCTATTTTAGAGCTAAGGAGTGCCGGATGGTATAATGAATCTCGAAGATCATTGTACGATTCTGCAAACCTTAAGCGTGAAGAAGTCAGCATGGATTCGATGCCCCTCCAGCCGATAGGACGTGAGACACCCCGGACACAGGCTAACCGAGACGAGCTGGCCCAGCTTATCGGAAGAGCCATTCGCGAAGATGGAACCATTGAGCCGCTGAAAGGTTTGTCCCTCAACCGCGTCTCCTCGCCTAAAGAGCCGCTTCACAGTGTGTACGACCCTGTCTTTTGCGTGATTGCCCAGGGCAGCAAAGAGGTCTTTCTAAGAAACGAACGCTATTTGTACGACTCCTCTCACTATCTGCTCGTGACAGCCGAGTTGCCCATCGTGAGTCACGTCCTCGACGCGTCGAGGGAGCGGCCGTACCTCAGCCTCCGTCTGGAGCTCGACCCTACCCTCGTCAGTTCGGTCATAGTCGAGGCCGGTCAACCCTCACCGCAGAACCACGCCGCTGTGAGGGCAATCGATGTGAGTACGTTGGACGCGGGCCTGTTGGATGCGGTGGTCCGGCTCGTCAGGCTAGTGGACACCCCGGCCGAGGCACCTTTCCTCGCGCCGCTGATCACGCGGGAAATCATTTACCGGCTTTGGATAGGGAAACAAGGCGATCGGCTCAGCTATATCGCCGCGCTAAGTGGCTACACTCCCTATATCACCAGAGCCATTGAGCATCTCCATAAAAACTTTGACCAACCGCTTCGCATCGACAGCATCGCGCGCGAACTTGGGATGAGCGTCTCAGGCTTCCACCACCACTTCAAAGCAGTTACCGCCATGAGCCCCTTGCAGTTCCAAAAGCGGCTGCGACTTCAAGAAGCCCGCCGCCTCATGCTCGGTAAGGGCCTCGACGCGACGAGCGCGGCTTACCGTGTCGGTTATCACGACGCCTCGTACTTCAACCGGGAATACAAAAGTCTGTTCGGCCTACCACCGATGCGTGATGTGGAACGGCTACGGGAAGGCGCCAGGCAAAGCACCGCCGCGGGCTAACACCGCGTTGTCCCCCGATCGCGCTTCACATCGTCGCGTGCGGATTAGTCTGCCGCACGATCCCCGTCCCAATCCTGACGAAGCACTCGCCTACGTGATGACGACGAGTAGTGAGTGCCATCACCTTGCCAACAGCCATCCTCAACACCGCGCTGATCAATGAGGGAGCGGGCAATATTCTTACGCGTACAGCGGGCACCATCGTGAATGGTTACGGAGTGTATTTGCCGATTGTGAGGAAGTAGAGTTGGCTTTGATCAACGTTTGACCCTGCGGCACGTTCATTCTATGCTCGGGAGTAAAGACCTGGCAGGTTTTAACCTGACGATCTATCACGCAGAGATCATCGGAAAGCACGTTGATCAAGTCCTGCTTTCAAGACTGTAAAAACCTGCGAGGTCTCTCGCTGCGGCGACTTGACGAGAGTTGGAATTCCGAGAGATACTTGAACGACGTCGCAGCTTCAAAGAAGTGTCATCATCAAGACTTCAGCGAAGTAGCGGAATGATCATGAAAGGGTACATATGAAGCAGGCCAGTAGACTGGTATTTTATGGAGTTATTTTCCTATCCGCTGCGATTGTGATGATCGTTGTGGAATGGGGCAGTTTGATCCTTTTACATCTAATCCCCAACGAGTTTTGGAATAACTTTGGGGTCTCACGCCTCGTATACCTTTTACTGGTTTTCTTAGCCCCGGCTGTTGCAGCACTCGCTGTTAGTTATATCTGGCTGAGAATCTTTCAACACCGCAGCTCGAGTGCGCCGCCGGGCTGGCACCTCTTGCTTATTGTGGCAGGCCTGTCGCCAATCATAATATGCAGCGCTTTTATGGGCTACATGCTGTATGCAGCTGCCACCTTTCCATCGCCAGAACCTTATCCCGGCGCAACGGCTAAAGAGGTGTGGAGTGATATTGGTCACGGGCAGTATGATGTCGTCACGTATGAATATACCGTTGATCGTTCGCTTGAAGAATTGAAGTACTATTACTCCACCGAAATGCAGCGGTACTGCCTCCCAGGCTGGGAATTCGCGCCGACTTATCTCGATTGCCAAGACTTCGCGCAATGTTACACCGCCGAATGCGAGATACCCCGGCCCTTTGTCAAAGACGCGCAGTTCTTCAGCGTTTATTTACGCTCGAACTCTGAAACACAGACCAACGTGCTGTACTTTGTAAAAGACCAGACCTTTTGAGTCGAGTAGATGGCTAATTGAGTCTCCACAGCAACACGAGTACATACGCTGCGCAGGTGTAATGGATGTGATTTGATCAGAAGATCATGAGATGGTAATATCTCAGCAAAGGGATGGTTAGTTGTGACCTGCCCAACGTTGTTTCTGCGCCCCACGCCCCTCTCATCGATAACGACAGACCGTTGGCATGGCCGTGATCGATCGGGCGCGGATTAGATTGGCACCCCCATCTAATCCCAACCCGGCGCTGCTTCTGATCCCCACGCCCCTCTCATCGATAACGGCAGACCGTTGGCATGGCCGTAATCGAGCAGGTGCGGATTAGATTTTTATGGAACTCATTTTCAAATCAATGGCAGCAAACCTCTGAGCAAAGGTAGCAACCGTCAAAGCAATGGGGATCGCCCTCTCCTCAAGGGGGATCACCTCCAACGCAATGGGGATGGAAGTCTACGCAATGGGGAGCGGCGTCTGAGCAACGGGGATTAAGACCAACGCGCAAGCCGGCGACAGCCGGGCCGGACGGCGCACCAGTCGCTCCCTCGACTCCGCGCCTCAGCAATGCGCAGGCGGCTTTCTTCGATCGAGCGCGCATCCTGTATAACAATGCGCTGAACGATCCGGCCATTGCAGCCGAGTTGGCTACGGTGGGTTATCCCCAGACCCGCCTGACAGCCGAACTCGCCGATCTGCAAAGTCTGGAAGAGGCCGACACAAAACAGGAAAGTGAAAAGGCCGAAGCCAAAGGCGCAACGGCGGCTCAGGCCGTGGCGCTGACAGACCTCACCGCGTGGGTCAGTCGCTTCTCGGGCATCGTCGTGCCCGCGTTGAAAGATCGGCCTGATCTGCTGGCGAAGATGGGACTCAAGCCACGGGGTGGGAAGCGGTAGAAAGAAGGAAAGACCTGGCAGGTTTCGATCGTCAGGAAAGCACAGCCAGATGATCGATCAGATTGATCATCACGGCGAGCCTGACCATCAATGGAAACCTGCCACCCAATT
>PMCF01000003.1:0-1144 GCA_003154115.1 Anaerolineae bacterium | reverse complement strand
GCGCAAAAATTGGGTGCCAGGTCTGTTGGGTTTGGCGCTTGACCCGCGGGTCAAGTGTGTTGTATGCTGATGCTGACGATGTTGGAATTCGTGTACACGAATCGGGATAATCAGTCGTTGGGCGCGCGGCAATGACGCTGAACTCAGTCAGGCCATAATGATGAATACGACTCCAGTTGGGTTGATTGTATTGGGCTTTGTGCTTGTACTCTTTTCTAAACCGATCGGGAGACTACAGACCGTCTTCCTTCCAAAGGGGTTGCGAACATCAGGGAGGTGGTGGCACTTTCAGATAATCTTTGTAGGTTTGGTTTTCATTGTGATCGGCTTTATTGCATTGCCGTATTTCCCCGAAGTTCAGCAGCAAGCAGTAACGCAGCCGACGCCATCGTCAAAGGCAACCGCAACCGTGTTACCTCCCACACCCACGATTACTGGTCCGCTGGCGTGGCAAGTTCAAATCGTCCAAGACAATCAAATCCTCATCAGCCACAATGGTGAGGTGCAACTTCAGAAAGCACCCTTTACGATTCGCGTGAAACTTCCCGTGCCAATGAATGTCGCTCTGAACGTGTATGACAAAGATAGCAACTTTCGCTTAATACGTCCTGGCTATGTTTTCCCTGAAATGGGACAGTGTTCGACCGCATTCTGCCCGCTCATGGCGGTTATTGAAGACGACCGCAATCCGACAAATTGGTTGATTGTCGATGGAACAGGCACGCACTATTTGTATTATGAGGATGCAACCCGCAATCGCTGGAACAGGGTTTCGATTTCTGGGCAAGAGTCGATCTTTGAAAGAGATGTGGCCATGTTGAATGAAACACCTGTCGCTCAATTCAACCAACAAAAATTGTATCTCTTGTTCTTTATCGATTATCGAGAGCAAAATACCGTCAACGAAGACGAGTTGAAACAAGTCGTATTGGCTTTCAAATGAGCATGTTCTCGCGCGTCCAACACGGCGTGCAGCGGGCCGACAGCGGACTCTGAAGCGGACAAACGGACGGAAGCGGACACATCCAGCGGCATCGTCGTGCCCGCGTTGAAAGATCGACCTGATCTGCTGGCGAAGATGGGCCTCAAGCCACGGGGCGGGAAGCGGTAAGAGGGAAGGAAAGACCTGGCAGGTTTCGATCGT
>PMCF01000038.1 GCA_003154115.1 Anaerolineae bacterium | reverse complement strand
AAATAGTATCGGTCACTCTTAGGAGGGCTTTAATATCAACATTCTTTAGCCCTGGTAGAACTTGCTGCCATAAGCTTCCTCCTGAGGTGCTTCGAAACACGCCGTTGCCATCCGCTCCAGCATAAACTATATTCCCAACAGTCGGATGAATCACGATCGAGTGAATATATCGGTTCGTCAAACCTGCTGATACAGGATTCCACGATCCGCCGCCATCTATCGATTTGAAGATGCCACTTTCATTGGCATTCCCATTGAACCAGCCGTAGGAAGCTGCATATATGGTACTTATGTTTGTGGGATCGATGGCAAAGTCATCTATCTGCGTGAACGCAGGCAACCCTGTGTTCATGTTGGCCCAGTGTTGCCCACCATTTGTGGTCTTGTAGGCTCCGCCATACCACGTGCCTACATAGAGTGTTTGGGAATTATTTGGATCAATCTGAAGGCTCGTGATCCGACGCTGCTGATACCCTGTTGGAAAATCCCCAAGAATTGATGTCCAACTTACGCCGTTGTTTGTGCTACTGAAGATGTCTTGCTCAGTCACAGCATAAACAGCTCGGTTGCTAGCCGCCACGATGAAAGTAGAGGAAATCATTGTAGTAGATTCCCACTGAAGCGCACTCTTGTTCCACTTAAAAACTCCACTACCCGTTCCGACCCATATGCTATCACCTTGGGCGGGGTCAATTGCCAAAGAGTTAATGCACGTAGTAATAGGTATCCCAGCACTTATGGTTTCCCAAGACTCCCCGTTATCCGAGCTCCGACCTACTAAGTCACATGAACCTGCCACATATACCTTTCGTGGTATTACGTCGTAGTCAATGTCAATAGCCGAGATTTGCTTGCCGGGGAAGCCTATCTCCACCTGTTGCCAGCTTGAACCGCTGTCAACTGTTTTGAATAGACCGTTATCTGTGCTGGCGTAGAGCGTTGTAGGACTGAATTTGTCGATTGCCAGCTTGTAAATGCGTCCGCCATATGGGCCCAGTGATGTCCAAGTAGCTAATGTCGATGCGGCGCGTACACTGGACAGACTTGCCAGAAGAATGACAGCTGCCAATGCTATTCCAATTGCTCCTGCGGCTCGCTTTGCTGTTATTGATTGCTGTGCGTTCTGGTATTCATCGATGATTCTCGAAAGGATGAAGTTATGCATTGTACGGAATTCAATCCACCTAACAGCTTATATCTGGGATTTAAGTACAGTAACCGCAAAATTACACCCTCACGCTGCTACGGGCGATTAAAAGACGGCCTGTTTTTCAAGGGTTTTGCTAGGGGTAGGGTGGAATTTTGCGGCTGCTGNNTTCAACTCAAGTCAAATTTTGTCGTTGAAACCTCAGAGGGCTTCATTGATTGACTGGTGTAGTAAGATCATCATCCGAGGAGATCGGCAGGCCGACTATTGAGATTGTAAAACCTACTGGGTCTTTTCGGTCTGCCCTGCCTAAGGCCTGTTACGCTCATATTCAGTGCCGTATTCCACGTAGTGCTCTGCTGCAGCCCGAATCGATTGCACTTCTTCATCGGTGAGCGCGCGTACCACACGGCCGGGCACACCCAGCACCATCGAGCGGGGCGGAATGACGCTGTGCCCCGTCACGAGTGATCCGGCACCGATGATGCACTCGCGTCCGATGCGNNCTCAACACAATCGCGCCGATGCCGATCAGGACGTCATCGTCGACGAGCGCGCCATGTATCACCGCTCGATGTCCGATCGTGACCCCGGCGCCGATGGTGCACGGTGCACCGGCATCGACGTGAATCACCGCGCCGTCCTGCACGTTGGTGCGCGGCCCGATGGTGATCGTGTCCGTGTCGCCGCGCAACACGGCGGTGTACCACACACTGCTCTGCGCCGCGATGTGCACCTCGCCCAGGATAACCGCGCCCGGCGCAACGAAGACGTTTTCGTCAATCCATTCTGGATGAAACTGGTTGTTCATACTTTGCTCCTTGTGATTGCCCAACGTTGTCATTCCCGCGCGTAGTAAGCGGGAATCCAGNNACCTTGTGATCGTTCAATGGCCCCTGTAGCATGACCATGTAAGTGACGTTGTCTTTCTCACCCAACGCTAGATCGATAGTTAACACTTGCACATCGCCAGAATACAACTTCCAGCTGATGCCGTTAGCCGAACGTATACCGGTCTGGTCGAGCGTGATGTTGATACCGGAACTCTTAAATTGATTCTTGAGGAGGTTCAAGACCGTGTCCGCTGGGACCGGCGCAGCTTGTTGAACTAAGCCCATCGAATCGGTGGCTTTGCCAGTAGGCGAATACGCGCCTGCGCCGAGCTTCTTCCATCCTTCCGGTATGACGCCGCTGATGTTCATCTGCGCTTCGTCGAAGGGTACCATTTTGAAGTCCGCGGCTTTAGGCGGCACAGCAAACTTGCCCTGCGCTTGTTCCGCCAGGCAATCGCTATTGGGCTTCTGGGTAGGATTGTCTAGGAAAGTCAGTAAGATGCTGCGTGGACAATCTGCCGAAAGACTGGAGCCGTGGCCGGCACGCGGCACGTTGAAATAGAAACTCTTGCTTAACGTCTTGGCCGCCTCTTCCGCCCAGGCGGGCGGCGTAATAGGATCGAATTCACCGGAGAATACCAGCGTCGGTACGTTGCTGCTAACCGGTTGATTCTCGATTGGACTGGCGGGTTTGACGCCATACGCCTGGCAAGCGTCAATAATATGTTGGCTGGCCAGGGCCGCAAATTCGGGATACTGTTTCAGCGCGCTGTCGATGACAGATTGTTGGTCGAAAGGGACTTCTTCTTTGCACTGCACGGCGTAGTACATCCCGTTGCTAATCTTGTCGATCTCGCTGAGGATCGCCCCTTCAAACCCGGCGGCCAGATCGTAGTTGCCGTTGCTTATATCGGAGATCAGGCGCGGCAGTAGCGGCAACGCCGATGTGTCATACAGCGCTTGGAACACCAGGCCCACCAGGCCATCTCCATTGAGGAGCATCTCTTTCTTCTCGCCGGACTTCAGGGTGATGTTAAACTTCACAGGTTCTTTGTCGAGCTTATCCTTTAGAGTAAAAAACATCTGGCGTAGATTGGGAAAACTCGCGTTACAACCAGATTCGGCCGCGCAGGCTGTGAACAACGCCTCGATGGCCCGTGCCCCGTTGGCCGGCGTCCTCGCGTACAAATCCTCCTGAGGCGTATATACCGAATCGATAATGACGCTGCGAATGCCGGTAGGTTCATCGCGCAGCGCGGTCAGCGCCAGGCGCGTGCCGTATGAAATGCCATAGAGATTGATCTTGTCATAGCCCAACGCCTGGCGCAGGGTTTCAATGTCGGCGGCATTTTGCGCGCTGTTGTAGACATCCAGATTGATGCCTTGCTTAACTAATCGATCATGGCATTCCAGCAGCGCTTTATTATTGAGCTCTTCACTTTGCGCCGCATTCAGATTCTGATCAAGCGTATCAAGCGCCAGTTTGACCATTTCCGGGCAATCGAGCGCGGGCTGCGAATAACCGGTGCCGCGCTGATCGAAAAGGATCAGATCGCGCTTATCCAATAGCGGGCCATAGTAGACATCAAATTGCGACAGGATGCTGCTCTTCAGCGGACTGCCGCCGGGGCCGCCCTCCAGATACACGATCGGATCAGGCTGCGGTTTGGAAGCATCACTCTTGAAACGAGCGACGGCCAGTTTGATCGTCTTACCATCTGGCTGGGCGTGATCTTCCGGCACGGTCAACCAGCCGCACTCCACATCCCGGCCGGTCGGCTCCTTGAACCAGCAGTCGGTTTTCTCAAAGCCCTTTCCACCGGTCGCGGCCTTGGTCGGAGTCGGAGTAACAGCAGGCAGGGCGGGCGGCGTATTGCAGGCCGCCAGCACTAGGGCCAGCAGCCCAATCAACAACAAAGGTTTGCGAATTGTCATCCTGATTTCTCCTCGTTTTAGACTACGGGGGTGGATTGTACAGAATAGATCGGGCTTTGGCAACTGGGCAGGGTGAAGTGAGCTACAACTCGGTTACAGTTTCCGGCAACCGCTTGGAACTTCGTGGTACGGGCCTATAATCTATGGTAGAATCTGCAAGCATCAG
>PMCF01000295.1 GCA_003154115.1 Anaerolineae bacterium | reverse complement strand
ATGATCGCCGAGAACGTGTACGATTCGTCGATCTTTGAGGGCGCCAGCGGCCTGCCTAAGCCTCAGTCGTCTGGCTCACGCCGGCGCAAAATGGCCTCTTCAAAGAAACGTGCCAGCAGCCAGTAGTTCTCGAGGTAGCCCTGTTGAACGGCAAGCAGATAGTCTGCCCGCCGTTTTTTGCTGCCACGTCCTGAAAAGNNGGATGGATCAACAGCAGTTCGGCATGAACAATGGCGAGACTCATAGCGACCCTGTCAGGTGAAGCAGGGTTACAGGGTGTGTACTGTCGCAGGATGTCGCGCTCAAAGTCAAGCATGTTGTCCGCAACGCGTTCCGCCGGCGGCCAGCGAAAACCGTTCTTCTCTAGTTCGACTTGTCGGTATTCGCCTGCCCACTCGTAAATGTCGCTCAGCCAATCTTGATGCATCTGGCGGACCAGCGCAGCCGTAAACCGTGTTTTAGCCGTGAGTCGCGCGTAATAGGTTTCCTGCACGCGCGCTAGGGCCTGCGCCTCGGCTAAATCCAACGCGCGTTTCGAGGTCAGCCCCAGTCGATTCAGCAAGACCCGACCATGCGAGCCGGGTTGAGAAGTGGCCTGTGCACCAGACAGTTCACGATAACGGCTTATTTTCATCCTTCGCCCTTCATTATTTGCGTCTTCCTTCCCCATCCGGTATTTGATGTCGTAGTGGATGATGAACTCCAACTCCTCGTCCGTGAAGCCGTAGTGCCGCGCCAACATGCGATCGATCTCGTGCACGATGATTATGGGCGCACCAGCCCTGCGCTAAGATATTTCCTCGTCAGAGCGGGTGCTGCTCAGTAGCGATTCAGCACCAGCGGCAGATACACCTTGATCGGTTCGATGGTGACGAGCGCGGTCGCCGGGATCGAGCCTGCCCCATTCGTCGCCGTGACCGTGGCGGAGTAAGTGCCCGTGGCTGTATAGATGTGGCCGGTGGTCGCCCCGCTGCCGCTCTGCCCATCCCCGAAGTTCCAGTGATACGTGATGTTGCTGCCCGTCGCCGTCGCCGTGAAGTACGTCGTGTTGCGCAAGCGGGTGGGGCTGGAATTGAGCGCGGTCAAGCCCGTGATGGTCGTATCGGTCACGACCTGACCGCCGTTTAACGAACTGCTACTAGCGTTGAAGTTTGCCGCGCCGCTGTATTGTGCCGTGATGGCGTACGTCCCAACGGGCAACGTGTTGGTAAGGTAGATGGCCTGTCCGTTCCCATCGAGCGGGACGCTGACGCTGAGCGAGGCGAGCGTGAAGGTGATCGAGCCGCTCGGGGTGCCGCCCCCCGGCGCAATAGTTGTCAGTGTGGCCGTGAAGATGATCGCTTGCCCCAACGTCGCGGGATTCGGCGCGGAGGTGAGCGTGGTGAGCGTATCGGCTTTCGCAATCATCAATGCGCTTGCTGTCGCGCCCTGATAGTTCGCGTCATTCACCGTGGCGGTAACACTGTATGTGCCCGCGTTCGTCGGTGCGGTCTGCGATGGCCCGTATACGGTGCCACTGACCCCCGTGTAGGTGATGATGACGGACAGGCCCAGCGGCGACGTGGTGGTCGTAATCGGTTTCTGCGCGCCCGTGTAGGTCTGCGCCAGGCTGCCGAGCGTGATGGTCGCGGCTGCTTTGTTCACTTGCTGGCTAAGCAGGCTTGAGGTGCTAGCGTTGTAGTTCGTGCTGCCGCTATAAGTGGCCGTAATCGGCGAATGGGTGCCGACGGTTAGACTGCTCATCGTCAACGTCGCCACACCGCTGGCATTCAACGTTCCACTGCCGAGGCTGAGGCCATTGTCATAGACCGTCACCGTGCCAGTCGGCGTGCCGCTGGCCGAAGTCACCGTCGCCGTGAAGGTGACGGCTTGCCCGAAGGCAGAGGGATTCGGCACCGAGGTTAGACTCGTCGTGGTGTCGATTTTGTTGACGGTCTGGGCATAGTTGCTCGACGTGCTACTATTGTAATTCGTGCTGCCGCTATATATAGCTGTGATCGGCGAATGGGTGCCGATCGTTAGGCTGGTTGTCGTCAACGTGGCAACGCCGCCGGCAGTCAACGTGCCACTGCCGAAACTGAGGGCGTTGTCGTAGAACGTCACCGTGCCCATCGGCACGCCACTGGCCGCGGTCACCGTCGCCGTGAAGGTGACGGCTTGCCCAAACACGGACGGGTTCGGCGAGGAGGTCAGGCTCGTCGTGGTGCTCGCCCCGAGATTCGTTAGAGAGAAATTCACACTGCTTGATGCGCCAGCCGCGCTGGCCGTGACGTTGTAGGGGCCGCCGACAATGCCATTCGCTGTCGCGCTGACGCTGACCGCACCGCCGCTAATCGTCGCCGGGCCGCCGCTGATGGCTGCGCTCGCGCCGCTGGAGGGTGCAGTGAACGTGACGACGCCGCCATCCACCGGTTCGCTGAAGGCGCTGGTCACACTCAAAGTCAGGGGGTTGGAAAAGGCAGTGTTGATTGCCGTGGATTGATTATCGCCGCCGGTTTTCGTCAGGGTGAAGCCCTGTGACTCGAATGCGCCGCTGTCACAGGTTGCGCTGCGCGAAATGCCGCGCGCGTCAACGGTGGGACAATTCGTGCTGGTCGCGTTGATGGCTGCGGAGCCGGGCAGGAGCGGCACGGTGGGCGTATTGCCGCCGTAATCGCCCAGCGTTCCAAGCAATGGGTTGGCGTTCGCGCCGGGGCAGTAGGCGGTATCGCCCCAGACCAAGTTGCCGCCGCCGTCGTTGAAGGTGCCAGCGCTATTGTTGCAGTTGCCGCCGTCGGGAGAGGAATTGTTGGCGAAAATATTGTTGCGAAACGTCACCGTGCCCCAGTTGCTCAGGATTGCCCCGCCATATCCGCTGCCGATGTTGGTCGTTGCGTTGCCAGTGAAGGTGTTGTTGGTCAGCGTTGCGCTGCCGTAAAAGACGTGGATAGCCCCGGCGTAAGCTAGGGCGTGGTTGTTCACAAAGGTGCTGTTGGTGACCGTCAAGGGGTTGCCGTAATAACTGTAGATGGCTCCGCCTTGAATACCGCCATCGTTGTCCGAGAAAGTGCAGTTGGATACCGTCGCGGTGGTGAGATATTCCAACATCAAGCCTCCGCCGCATGAGACTGCCTGGCCGGCGCACTCGCTGCCTTTGTGCGCGCCATGCACAATGTTGAGATGGTCAAGGGTAAGATTCCCGCTTTGGTGGATGCCGTCGCCGACATAGAAGACGCGGACGGCGTTGTTGCCGCTGATGGTGATGTGGTGTCCCGCGCCCGTAATCGTGACGGCCTTGTTGATGATTTCCAACTGGCTGGCGAGGGTGATGGTGTAATCGTTGTCGAAGGTGATGAGGTCGCCATTGGACGCCGCCGCGATGGCGTTGCGCAGCGAGCCCGTGCCGCTGTCGGCGTTGTTCGTTACGATGAGCGTCGCCGCACGGGCGACCGGCGCGGGCGCAACCAACACGCCTGCCAACAGGCTACTGCACAAGATGATGCGCCAGACAATAGATAGCAAACGGCTAGACATGATTTTCTCCTGAGGAAATTGGGCTCAACACGAGCCGGGATAATGAAGAAATAGCCAAACGATGGTAGTGGCATCCTCTTAACTGACACACTCAATGGTGTAGCGGATGAGGAATAAGCGCCCCCACCATCCGCTACTCCGCGTCCTCATCCGCTGAGGTCTTCCCCATCCGATATTTGATGTCGTAGTTGATGATGAACTCCAACTCTTCGTCCGTGAAGCCGTAGCGCCGCGCCAGCAAAAGTAACTGACGATATGATTTCGGCTGGCTCGGCACGCCTAAAGTTCATCGCTGTCTATCCCAATGCCTCTGCCACAGTAGGGGCATGTCATATTCTTAAATCCGCCCGCTTGCCCCGCGAAGATACCACTCGGTATGGCAGAACCACTGTTGGGAACAACATATGCCGAGCCAGATGACGGATAAGACACACCTTCCGTGTTGAGCATGTCAAATTTGAATTCCTTCCTGCAATAGGGACATGTAAGTGTGACCGTAGCCATGATAGTCCTCGCAGTGTTTGTTATCGCACTCGTCGGAGAGTGGCAACTTTGTCGAAATCAACCAGATGAGCAGATTCAGGGCCGGCATTCGATTCAATGAGCACACCAAAAGTATCCCCCATCTGTGCAAGCGCAGTATAGTTACGCCAAAGATAGAAAGCAGCCCCCGCCGTACCATCTCCCCCAAGGCCAGCTATTACGAAAATTCTATTACGCTCATCAGATGCTCCATCCTTGAGCTTTAGAATAAAACCATAATCCTTACGACCTTCACAGACGACTTTATTTCGATAAGATATCTCAAGTAAAGTTCCGTCATCACGTTTGCACGGTGCCGTCGCGTCTATCGCTTTTGGGGCTCTTACAATCGAGCTGAAATTGTCGTCGAATGTGTAGTATGTACTCTGAAAACACTCTAGCACTTCCATGGTGCGAGCATTAGCAGCTCCGATAGTGATGAAGTTAATTCCCCATCTTCCGCGCTGTAGATCGGCGTCTTGATTGATGATTATTTCAGATGATCGCTTTCCAGATTTGAGCAGGGTTGCATATATATATGAAAGTGCCACCGTGTCGCCGTAGCCGACGACCAACTCTGTACCGACAATTGCTGTCTTCTCGGCAAACGGATGAATACGGTCTAGTCGGAACAATTTACTGTCTAAGGGACGCGCAAAAGGACCAACATAGACGGTCGTTTCTTGTGTCGCCAAGGGGCCAAGCACTTTGCTTAGAGGGCGTCGGGCAGCTACCTGCGCAGCAACTTTTGACAGCCATTCAAAACCCAATGCCACTATCACGCCAAGAAGTGCACCCAAAACGAGACCGGGCCAACCTGACGTAATATTTTGAGAAGGAGACGAAGTAGATGAAGAAGTCTGAGCGGGAGCGGTTAAGCCTCCAATTAATAGACCAGCGATCAGACCAATTAAAAGCGGGAGCCAAATCCTCCAGCTTTTGACTTGAACGAACCATGCGGCCACTTGCTCTGCAATCGCTTTAATCCAGTCTCTCATTAGCCACTTACTCCTCTTCCCCTGCATCCTTCCCCATCCGGTACTTGATGTCGTAATTGATAATGAACTCCAACTCCTCGTCCGTGAANNACGCGATCGATCTCGTCGATGATGGGTTTACAGGAGGCATAGTCGAAGGTTTCAATTCGCAGGCCGCTCTTCGTCATTGTTTTCGAGGTTGATCGAAGAGCAACAAGATATTCTTTGCCTAAGTCAGCGAGCCTCTTGCGAATATCGTCCGGTAAGCTCTCTGGGTTAAGCCGGAACGCGAGCAAATCGCGTCTGTTCAAGTTGCGACAATCGGAAAGGACATTCCAAAACCAGAAGAAAGTTGTTGAACTTAGTGCTGCAATTGCAATTCGTGCCGATTCGGGCGAACTAAAGCACAGCTCTTTGAGCTCGGACGGTAGCTGCGTTTGACCGGTTCTGATCTCAATAATTCGCGGTATGAAATTTAGGAATGCAAGAAAATACCCAAACTTGCGAGTGTAATAGACTTTGTGGCTGCTGGAATCC
Organism: Anaerolineae bacterium; assembly: GCA_003154115.1. Taxonomy (GTDB): domain Bacteria; phylum Chloroflexota; class Anaerolineae; order Fen-1058; family Fen-1058; genus Fen-1058. The sequence goes on along the minus strand of PMCF01000295.1, from coordinate 563 downwards.
AAGACACCATCAGCCAGAGTTTCACGTTTCGCAATGATTCGCGCAAACAAAGGTACTTCCAAGTCGTCCCCCAACTTTTCCAGCGAAGCAGGGAAAACTGAGAACGCGGTCCGTCTGGCTGAATATTGAAGCCGCGAAGGGAATAGGGCATCCCTTTCATCTTTCAACCAACGAAGATAACCGGTTGTATATACTTGTGGCGCAGCGGCGGTTTCCCTCTTGCCAATCATTACTGTCAGTCGCTTTTGCGCTCCACTGAATAGTTGCGATGGGCGATTGGCGAAGCAAGAGATCCATACGGGGTCAAGGCGTTTGAGCGATAACTGCTGCAAAGGCTCAAAGCCATCGGTTCCAAAAATCGAGATTGGAACGATTACACCTAAACGCCCCTCAACCTTTAATAAGGCATAGGCTCGTTCAACAACATACGCATAAAGGTCTCCACATGACTCCGTCTGAAATCCACGAACGCCATAATCCGAGACCGTATTTATCTCTACATACGGAGGATTCCCCGCGACAACATCAAACCCGCCATCTTGCATGATCGTGTTGAACTTGAC
>PMCF01000335.1 GCA_003154115.1 Anaerolineae bacterium | reverse complement strand
ACTGACCGGCGGTGGCAAATGGATTACGGCGACGGCAGCCAACAATACTTTGACATCCAATCTGAGCGCCACATTGGTCTATACCTCAGCTTCTCTTGGTCTTAGCTGGATCGATCTCACCTTCACGGGAACACCTATTACTTTGACTGATGACTCCATCACTGGCCCTATCGCATTGGGTTTTGGATTTCCATTCTTCAAGCAGACGCCTTCTCAGCTTTGGATCAGTAGCAATGGCTGGATCGCTCTCACCTCGACAACTTCTACAGCGTTTAACAATGTGTGCCTGCCCAGCTCAGCTGGGCCCACTAACATCATTGCACCTTTTTGGGACGATTTGAATCCGAGCGCTGGGGGAAGGATCTTCTATCGTCAGGTAACTTCTGATACATTCGTGGTGGAATATTCCCAGGTACCGCACTATAATGGTAGCGGTAACTACACTTTTGAAGCCATCCTGCGAAAAGATGGCAACATTGTCTTTCAGTATCAAAACATGACCGGCACCCTGAACAGCGCGACGATTGGCATTCAGAATGTCACAGGTGATCAAGGCTTTCAATTGGCTTGCAACACCGCTTACGCGCAGAATAACCTTGCAGTCCGACTCAACCGAACGGGTCAAACTCATATCTACAACTGGGATACATTCGACAGTGGCTTCTTTGGTCAAAGTGACGATGTAGTTTTCCGGATTGAAGCTTATCCATACGCTCTGAGTGGAACAATAGGAATGCCTGGAAAGTATCTTTATCCCGGCAGCGTTCCTAGCTATCAATACCCGTATGCCTTTGCTAATTCCTTCCCCTTCCGGGTGCGCGGGACGCAGGTACGTGTCCTCAGTGGGACGCAGCCCATCTCCGGTGCTGTCGTCTATGACTTACCGGCCAATCAAACCGTTGGCGCGACACTCTTTGCTGACAGTTCAGGTAACCCCTTCCGCACGGATGGCCAAGGCTACCTGCAAGGGCGCGGCCGCATCGACATTAGCGATACGCTGGTTGCTCTTGCGCCGGTCTTTACGCAATACCGAGATGGCTCACTGACGTTTGATGGCGTGAATGATTACGTGAGCGTACCCAATCCGACCGTTCCGATTTCCAATACTGCCTACACTCTGGCAGCCTGGATCAAACCTGTGTCGATGGGAAGTAGAGGTATTGTAGGGTGGGGTAACTTTGGTGCGACGAACCAGGTCAATGCCCTACGCCTGACGGATAACGGCTTGGTGAATTACTGGTGGGGCAATGACCTGAATGTGGTGACGGGGCCTTTGACGGACACCTGGCATTACGTCGCCGCGACCTTCAATGGCATGACTCGCACACTTTATCTCGACGGAGTGATCGTGGGAAGCGATGCTCCCACTGGTCATGCTGTGCCGGACAGTCGCAACTTCCAAATGGGTGCAATTAACAACGCCGAATACTTTGATGGCGAGATCGGTGAGATCAGCGTCTGGAACGTCGCGCGCTCGCAGACTGAACTTCAAGCCGATATGGTTCAGGCGTTGAGTGGCAACGAAGTGGGTCTCTTCGGCCATTGGCGCTTCGATGAAGGCTCCGGTAGCATCGCGCACGACCAGACATCCAATCACAATGATGGTACGCTGTCTGGCCCCACGTGGAATGGCGGAGGCGAGCACTACACCGTCTATCACACCAGCGCTGCGCCCAACAGCACCGGCTTGAGCATGACCACGGTGCTAACACCGGGCGTGCAAACGCTCGTCGTGACCTCGTCTAATTCGTTGATCCTCTTCAACCTCGACGTCGCCTTGGAATGGGACGCGCGTCAAGACCAGCAGTTTCTCTCGCAACTGGAACACGATCTCCACCGCACCTCGGAACTGCTGTTTGACTGGAGTAACGGGCAGGCCGCACTGGGCAAGGTCAACGTCTACTTCGATCGCGAGAACTGGGACGCGGCGGACGTGCAGATTTACGCCACGAATCGCCTGCGACCCAATGCCGTGCAGGGCGGCATCGTTCCCGATCTGCTCGCCGATCCGATCACGGCCACGGGGATCATTACCTACGGATCGGGACAGGTCAACATGGGTTCTGTGTGGAATCGCTACGGCGAAGCGAGCGGCAATCTGGGCGAGGACTGGCCGCGCGCGTTGGCACACGAGATCGGTCACTACGCCCTCTTCTTGGATGATGACTACCTGGGCCTTGATGCCAACAATCATCTGATCCCGATTGACACGTGCAGCGGCACCGTGATGAGCGATCCCTACCGTGAAGACTACAGCGAATTTCATCCCGGCGGATCGAGTTGGATCAGCGGCTGCGCCAACACTCTCGCTGCGAAACAAACCGGACGTTGGGACTGGCAAACGATCACGACGTTTTATCCCTGGCTGAAGAGCACGACGAACCCTGGCCCCTCTGGCCTGCCACTGGAAGTGACGACGATCAACTTCGTCAAGCCTGTTACACCGACGACAGTGCTGCCCGCGCCGATCTTTAACCTCACTCAAAATGGAGCACGCATTCAACCGGGCACGAGTGCACGCGCCTATCTGTATCAACAAACCGATCGACTGATCGATCTCGGCGGCCCCACGCTGGATCAAGTGAATGCGCGTGGGGCGCGGTTGGGCGATCGGCTGTGTGTGTACGAACTGAATGCGCAGCGGCTAGGTTGCGAGACGATCACATCGGGCGATGAAGAACTGGCGCTCGTCGCGAAGCCCGCTTGGCAACCGGATATCCTGGTCACGCCCGTCAACTCACACACGTTCAACCTCAATGTGAATGTGGCCGGTCTGCCACCGACAGCGATCATGCAAGCCCGGCTGTATCCAATCGATGGAGCGGCCTCGCTGACAATCACACTTCTGCCCTCAGCAGGTTCGGTCTATAGCGGGACCTTCACGCTAGCTGAGCCAGCGCCGCAAGGCTATGTGCAGGTATGGGTCGACGAACCCGACCCGCGGCGCGAAAGCATCGTCGATTATGCCCTGGGGGGCAATCCCGCGTATCGACATGGAACGGGCGCGTACCGGCATGGCACCGGGGCTTATCGCCACGGCACGGGGGCGTATCGGCATGGCACCGGCGCCTATCGCCACGGGACGGGTGCGCCGACCGAATCTCCCGACGGGCAGGTGGTAATCTTCGCCGATGGCCTGATCTTTGCCCCTGGCGAGTTTTTCGCGCTGCAGGCAGTGAACACCTTGCCCTCTCCACCGGCCGGTGCGACACGGGTGGGGCAAGCCTATCGCTTGATGCGATCGACCAATGCCCCCAGCCTGATCGACGCCTCCAGCAGTTTCTACTACGCGGGTCGTGATGTGCTGCCGGGCGAGGAAGATTTCCTCCGTGTGTATTTCTGGGATGGCAGCGCGTGGCAACTCTTGCCCACCGTCGTCGACACCGATCACAACATCGCCATCGCGACGATTCCTTCAACTGCTCAAGGCGTGGGGATCTATGCCTTGATGTCCAGCATCGAGATTCCGTTGTACGGGCCGGGGTGGAATCAGTTCGGTTATCCGGCGCAAGGATCAAAGCCGGTGGCGCAGGCGCTGTTGTCGATCAGCGGATACTACACGACCGTGTACGGCACGGTCATCACCGACACGGCTGATCCGTGGAAGGTCTATGATGTCACAGCGCCCGACTGGGTAAACGATCTCGCGACACTCGACTTTGGCAAGACGTACTGGATCAACGTCTCGCAAGCGATCGTTTTGAAAGTGACGGGCGACGGCCTGTCCGCGCAGCGGCCATCAAGCGCAGAAACGCTGCCCAGTCCGCCCATGACGGTGTATGGGTCAGTGCTGGTGGGTGGTGGTCTCACTCCGATCTCCGGGCAGACGGTCACGGCGTGGATCGCTGGGGTGCCGTGCGGCCAGGGAACGACGCGCCTGATCGATGGGCTAGTGGTGTACACGTTGAACATCCAGCCCGACGCACCCGGCGGCAAGATCGGCTGCGGCGCGCCGGGCCGTCCCATCATCTTCAGCGTTGGAGGACAAATGATGTCGCCGCGCGTCGAATGGAACAACGATCAAGTCTGGGAAGTGCCATTGCGCACTGCCGCGATCACAAATCTGGTGGCGATGAATAGTGGCCCCAC
>PMCF01000342.1 GCA_003154115.1 Anaerolineae bacterium | reverse complement strand
CGGACTCGAGGCTTCAGCCGGAATCCACCTAAAGGCTCTACTCCAGACAATACAAGCCAAATCAGAACTTGCTCTAACGTGCCACCGGCTCTCCGAGGGGAGAGCCGGATATGGCAAGACATTGGACAACGACCACTACTCCGCGCAGACGCGACGGGAGAGAGACGTAAGAGGCACGCTTAACGATGTTCGCGTTTGGATTGGCAGCTCAGGCACANNTCGAGGCGCGCCGCGTCGATCTCCTGGCCACAGTCGAGACACAGGCCATACGTGCCGAGATCGAAACGCTCCAGCGCATCGTTGACCAGCTTCAGCGTCTGCTCCGCACTCACTTGCACGGCCAGATCGCGTGCTTGATCGAAAGCGTTGGTGCCTTCGTCGGCGGGATGCGTGCTGTAACCCACGCCTTCTTCCTTGATGACGTTATTCAGCTGTTCAACCTCGACGGTCAGTGCAGCCTGTTCGGCCAACAACGCTGCTTTGAGTTGTTCGTAGGGAACCGGCATACTACGCCTCCTTGGTGCCGCGAATTCTACCACAACGTGAAAAGTGATGAGTGACAAGTGATGGGCATTTCACTTTTCACGTTTCACTCTTCACTTCTTCTCAACGCCCAGTCTCACCTTCACCCCGTCAAGCTCATCTTCATCCGTCGTGCCTTGCGGTTCGGCTTCGCGCATTTCATCGGCCAGCGTCTCGGACTGGATGTACGCCGCCCATTGCTCGATGGTGGCCTTCACATCACCTGCGGCCTGATAAGTGAGCACGATGTGATCGCTGATCTCAAANNTTGCGTAAATCCTGCACGCGGCGGACCACCTCGCGCGCTTGACCTTCCTGCTTAAGTTCGGGCGTGATGTGGGTATCGAGCGCGACGACGACACCACCCTCCGACGCGATGGCAAAACCTTCGCGCGGCTGCGGCGTGACGAGGATTTCATCCGGCGCGAATTCGAACTCGCCCAGCGTGACACTCTGCCCCGATCGCACGGCGTGCGCGACCGCGAATGAATCGGCACTTTGGAGCGCAGCACGAACCTGCGGGAATTTAGCACCAAACTTCGGGCCGAGCTTCTTGTTGTCCGGCAAGAGGCGGTACGTGACCAACGCGGCTTCGTCTTCGGCCAACTCGACCGACTTCACGTTGAGTTCGTCGGCGATGATGTCGGCCGTGCGCTTGACGCTGTCCTGCCGATCGTGCGCGACGACGACGATGGCCTTGCTCAACGGTTGGCGCACCTTGAGATTAGACGACGAGCGGATCGAGTGACCGAGCGTCACGGCGGCGCGGCTCAGCGCCACATCATTCAGCAGTTCGCGATCGATCAGAGATTCAGCGGCGGTAGGATACGCGCAGTGATGGATCGATTCGGGCGCAGTGGCGTCGATCGAGCGCACGAGATTTTGATACAGCGCCTCGGCCATGAAGGGCAGCACCGGCGCGAGGATCTTCGCTAGATTCACCAGCACTTCGTAGAGCGTGGAGTACGCGGCTTGCTTGTCAGCATCGCCTTCGCTCTTCCAGAAGCGGCGGCGCGAGCGGCGCACATACCAGTTGCTGAGATCGTCCACGAACACTTCAGCCGCTTTGGCGAAGCGCGGCAGATCGTAGTCAGCCAGTGCCGCGGTTGCCTCGCCGATTAGTTCATGCAGGCGGGCGCGGATCCACCGATCGAGCGGGCTGAGTTCGCCGACTGAAGTCGGCACTACGGGTGTCCAGCTATCCAGATTCGCGTACGTCACAAAGAACGAGTACACATTCCACAACGGGATGAAGAAGTGGCGGCGCGTCTCATCGGCGTGATGATAGCCGAAGAGCATATCGGTATCGTAGCGCTGATTGGCAAACATCCAGCGCATCACGTCCGCGCCGATTCTATCCGCTCCTTCGTTGAACTCGATGGCGTTGCCCCAGCTCTTGTGCATAGGGCGGCCGTCTTCGCCGACGAGGGTGGCAAAGCCCAGAATCGTTCGAGTAGGCAGCTCGTTGACCACGCCGGTGGACATCGCCAACAGCGCGTAGAACCAGTTGCGGAATTGGCCCGGGAACGATTCGGTGATGAAGTCCGCCGGGAACCACGTCCGCCAGTAGTCGGGATCGATCCGGTAGCCCGTCGTGCTCATGGAGACAATGCCCGCATCGAGCCACGGATTACCCACGTCTTTGATGCGCTCGACCAGCTCGCCACATTTGGCGCACTTGATCTTCACGGCGTCGATGTATGGCCTATGCGGCGAATGCCCCACGAATTCGGCCCAGCCGTCGACGGCGCGCTCTTTCAGTTCTTCGCGCGAACCGATCACTTCGAAGTGGCCGCAATTCTGGCAATCGAAGATGGGCAGCGCCAGTCCGTAGTAACGCTTCTTGCTGATCATCCAATCGTGCATGTTGCGCAGCCAGTCCAGTTCGCGCTCTTGGCCGAAGTCGGGAATCCAGCGGATGTTGTTGGTCACGTCCATCATCGGCTGGCGCAGACCGTCCATGCTGATGAACCACTCGTCGACGAGACGGAAGATCAGCGGCGTGTTGCAGCGCCAGCAGACCGGATAACGGTGCACGTAATCGTCCAGCCGATAGAAGCGGCCTTTGACTTTTAGATCTTCCACGATCGGCTTTGTGACGTCCGTGACATTCAGGCCGCTGAGCCAGTTGAAGCCGTCGAGGTAGGTGCCATCTTCGGTGAGCGGCGCGATCACGGGCAGGTTGTAGCGCTTGCCCAACTCGAAGTCTTCCGCGCCACAGCCCGGCGCAATGTGCACGATGCCTGTGCCGTCTTCTTCGCCCACCTCTTCCCACAAGATCACGCGATGCGCCTCTTTAGCCGCTGCAAGCGCCGCCACCGGCAGATCGTCGAAGGGGCCATAATACTGCCAGCCTTCCATGTCGCGGCCCTTGAGTTCTTCGATGACTTCGAACTTGCCCTTGAGCATCTTGAGGGTGCCTTTGGACAGATAGAGATATTCATCGCCCTGCTTGACTTTGACGTAGGTGAGCTCCGGCCCGACCGCCGCAGCCACATTCGACGTGAGCGTCCACGGCGTGGTCGTCCACACCAACAGCGATTCCTTCGTTTCGCCATCGCCCCACTGCCCGACGAGCGGGAACCGCACGGTAAGGCCGGGATCGGTTTTCTCGACGTAGCCTTCGGTGACGATCTCGTGTTGGCTGATGCCCGTGCCACAGCGCCAGCACCACGGCATCACATCGTGGCCTTTGTAGATCCAACCTCGATCGAAGCACTTCTTTAGGAAGCCCCAGATTTGATAGTTGTTCTCGTCGCTGAAGGTAAAGTACGAGCCGCCCATCTGACCGACGCCGAGTTGGCCCACCACCTGCTCGATCGTGCCTTCGAATGATCCATCGGGGCCGTGATAATCGATCGGTTGGTTGGGGTCTTCGCCAAGTTTATCGCGCAGCAACCGCAGGCCAACGGGATCATCCCAGTTCATCCAGTAACCCAGGCGAATGGATTGCTCGGTTTGCACGGCAGCGTAATTCAATACGCGCTGCTTGCACAACATGACAAACGGCGCAATGCCATAGGTTTCGATGTCGCGTTTGCTCTTGAAGCCAAGGTCTCTTTCGACGTTGACCTCGATCCACAAGCCCTGGCAGTCGAAGCCGTTCTGCCAGCGTTGATTCTCGCCCAGCATAGCGTGGAAGCGCTGATAAACGTCCTTGTAGGTGCGGCCCCACGCGTGATGCACGCCCATCGGATTGTTGGCCGTGATCGGCCCGTCGAGAAACGAGTAGCGCTTCTCCGATGAAGCGAGTTGTTCACGCAGCTGGTTGAACGCGTCGGTGTCTTTCCACCAGTGCAGGATGTCGCGTTCCTGCGCGGGGAAATCGATTTTAGTGCTGACGGGTTTGAAAGACATACGATTTCTCCTCGAACGATAGATTGACAACTTCAATGCGGGTGTTATACTCCCCTGTGAGGAGCACTCCCATGACCACTTACTTTCGCGCTATTTATGAGCCAACCAGCCGAACGCTGCGCCCGTTGGAGAACGTCGACTTGCCGGACGGCGAGTTGATTGTGTCCGCACGCCCGGTGTATAACGCCGAGCGCCTGACCGACGAAGGGCTGCCCGTCCAGGAAACCCTGGCCGATGTGCTGGGCTTCGACCCGAACGATGAAAAGAAAATGCGCGAGGCCGCTGAGACTCAATATCAGGCTTATCTGGCCTCTATGCGCCGTCTTGAAGAAGCCGGATTGTTGGAAGAACTTGCCAAGTTGCCGCCAAGCGATTCGGATCTGGACGCAATCCTTTACCCTGAGAACGATTGATGCCGCACTCGATCTTTGCCGATACCGGCGCTCTGTTGGCCGCTTACAACCCACGCGATAAGTATTATCATGCCGCACAGGCATTTTTTCACTCTGATCATCGTTTTGTGACTACCAATTTCGTTGTCGACGAAACCATCACGCTGGCATTGAATCGGGTTGGCCATCGCTTGGCTGTTGAATTAGGCGACAACCTTTGGAGCGGAAATTTGGCCGGCATCGTCTACGTTACCAAAACCGATCAGCGCCTAGCTTGGGATCTTTTCAAACGTTACGATGATAAGATGTTCAGTTTCACCGACTGCACCAGTTTCGCCGTGATGCTGCGGCTGGGCCTGACCGACGTCTTCACTTTCGACGGCGATTTCACGCAATCCGGCCTCTTCACTAAAGTTCCCTGAGCGTTCCACCTCTCAGCGCCCGATTGATCATTGTTCCAGCGCCACTTCAATGCGCTTATTGATCTTGCCTTTGCTCTTGTAATCGACCACGCGGATGTGCCCCACTTCCGACGTGTTGGCGACGTGCGTACCGCCATCGGCTTGCAGATCAAGCCCGATGATTTCGATGGTGCGAATTTCGGCAATGTCTTCCGGCAGCAGGTTGATCTTGGTGCGAATCAAATCGGGAATCTGAAAGGCTTCTGCGCGCGGCAGGATCTTCACCTGCGTCGGACGCGCCGCCGCGACTTCGATGTTGATCTTCTCTTCGATCTGCTTCACGAATTCCTGCCGCATCGTCTCGAACTCGAAGTCCATGCGGCCCTTCAACGGTTCCATGTTGCCGCCCGTTACGCTGGCTCCGTAATCGCGGAAGATCACGCCGCACAGGATGTGCATGGCCGTGTGAGTGCGCATCAATTTGTAGCGGCGATCCCAATCGAGTTGGCCGCGCACCGGCGTCCCGATCGGCGGCGCTGCCCGATCGAGTTCGTGCCACACCTCCGCGCCCTGCTTGCTCACCTTCACGACCTGCCACGTCTGATCGCCTGCGGTGAGCATGCCCACATCGTTGGGCTGGCCGCCGCCGCCGGGATAGAATGCGGTGCGATCGAGCGCGACTTTGTAGCCATCGACCGCCGTGACCACGGCGGCAAATTCCTTTAAGTAAGCATCGGTGTGATACAGTGCTTCAGTCATGATTCACCTCGAAATGATGAGTGACAAGTGATGAGTGACATCGCGTTTCGCGCAATCATCAATCAACACTCAGCAATCCACAATCAAAAAATCCGCCTCGCCCACACAGGGACGAGAGCGGATTGCTCTCGCGGTACCACCCCGCTTCCCAATCGGATCGATCGGGCTCTTCACCAGTGACCATCATCACTGCGTCGTGGTTAACGGTCGACGACACCGGGCAAGCCTACTGATCAGATGTTTTCGGTTGCCAACTCCGGAAGGATTTTCCGCCCAGCGATCACATGCGGCTCACACCATCCCGCACTCGCTGTGGTGCCACGTTGGGCGTACTCGTTTCCATCAACGTTGGTGGGCGCGATTATGCCATAGGGGGATAGGGGTGTCAAGCACGTAAGACATCCGACAAAAAGGTGGATTCAAGCGGGGGAACCATAACCCACGCAGAAAAAATTCGCCCGCGTCGAGGCTGGCCTATTCCCCAGCAGCTTTGCTCAAAGACTTCTTCGGCTTCGCCGGCTTGTTCGCCGACTTCACCGGTTTCTTTTCGGCCTTGGCGGATTTCGATTTGCCAACTGACTGCGCGGGGGCCGCCGCAGCCGATCGGGGCTTGAGGGCTGCCAGTTTCGATTTATCGGTGCTCAGCCGATCGTACGTCGCGATCAAGTTCGCGGCATGCAGCTGCTGCACGAGGCCGTTCAGGGCGATGCGCGTCTTGCCGCACGATTCAATGTCGTACTCGCGCAGCATATCGTCGCGCGATTGATTGGCCGTGATGGAATTGACCACTGCCGTCTGCATCTTATTGAGATAATTGATGCTGCTGTTGATGGTCTCGTTGATCTCGCCGCGCAGGATGATCTCGCCATGCCCCTGCACCACGTTTTCCAACGCCATGCTTTTCAACACCTGTAATGAACGCAGCATCGTGGGTGCGTCCCCATCGACGATGTAGGGTACCGGCATGACGGTATCCGCGGCAAATAGAATTTTGTCTTCGCGGATGTAGACGATGATACCGTCCGGCGTGTGACCGGGTGAATGCGTCAGCACAAATGTCTTGCCGCCCAACCGCAGCGACATCTCGCCGGTGAAAATGAGATCGGGCAGACGCAGCTGCACCTCCGCCAAGCTGGGGTTTTGCGCTCGGGCCAGCTTCAGCCCTGCTTCGCCACGGTTGATCAACAAGTCACGACACAACGCATGCGCGATGAACTGCGCATTACGGAAGAGATAACCGCCATAGGTGTGATCAGCATGATAGTGGGTGTAGATGACATACTTAACCGGCGCGCGGCGCTCGATGAATTCGATCACCTGGCGCGTTTCGCCGGGAAATGGCAATGTGTCAATGACCACTGCGCCAGCCGAAGTGACAATGGCACTGGCCGTCACCTGGGCGTACATACCACTGGTAAAAACGTAAACGTCGTCAGAAATGCGCTCGCGATGCATAACTCCTCACTGGGGGTAAGGGTAGCACATCCCAGGGCGGCATGTCAAATTTTTGGGCCTTTTTCGGTCAGATTGGGCATCCAAAGCAATCCTATGTCAAGCGATCGGGGAATTCGATCAATCCTGAGGAGTGCTGGGTCCATGATCTCCGGTAGGCAGATGATAGTTGAAGTTTGCGCCAACTCGTTCGATCCGTTTTTGGAAAATTCGCAACGCGAATCGTATTAACTGTGACATTTGCAATCAAAAAGAGCATAGCTATTGTAATTGACTTCTCAAATCAGTCAGTGCTACAATCATACTGTTAAGCATGGCGGGGAAAATTGCATGCTTCTAACTGAGGCTTGTGCCATGCAGGCAACACGACAACATATTCTGGAAATCCTAAAAGAACGCACCACGGCAACGGTAGAAGAGTTAGCCAAAGATTTAGGACTGACGCCCGTCACGATTCGCCATCATCTCGACATTCTGCGCAGCGAAGGGTTGGTTCAAGCGCCCCAGGTCAAGCGGCGCGATACGCCCGGTCGGCCGCAGCATGTGTATGGTTTGACAGAGGCGGCTGACGCTTATTTCCCCAAGAATTACGCCGGATTTACCGACATGATGCTGCACGAAATGCGCGATCAGGTGGAGCCGGAACGGATGCGCTCGATTCTGGATGGCGTCGCAACGCGCATGGCCACCAGGGCACCTGCTCCCATTTTCAATGAAACGTCTCCTCAGCAGATGGAACGAGTGGTCAAGTTTTTGAATAGTCAAGGCTATGATGCCAGTTGGGAACCGACTGAAGGTGGCAGTTTGCTGCATGCTCATAACTGTCCTTATCATGATGTGGCCCGCGAGAATGTTGAGCCATGTGTGATGGATGCGTCCATGATTACCCAGCTCACGGGAGTTACTCCGCAACGTATGCAGTGGGCGTTCAGCGGCGGCAGCATGTGCACTTACTTCATCCGTAACGGCAAATAACGGCCATCTCACACCCGATCGACCATCGCCCCCCAGAGGCGATGGTTCTTTTTTGCGGTTGCGGCAATTTTCCCTATTTGCATCTAGTAAATTGACGACGCTGTTTTTCAGTGCTACAATTTCACCAGCGCAAATTTTAGTGGGAGGATAACAGGATGACCACAACGATGATTGAACCAATTGAAGTGATTGAAGTAGCGCCCGCAGTGACGCTAACGGCCAATGCGGCCGATAAGCTGCAAAAGATTTTACTTGAAAAGAACTTGCCCGATCACGGCTTGCGCGTATTCGTCGCAGGCGGTGGTTGTTCGGGCCTGCAATATGGCATGGCCTTTGAGGCTCAGGCGCGCGAGATGGATACCATTGTGGACGCGCACGGCTTGAAGGTCTACGTTGATCCGGTGAGCCTGGAATATCTGTCGGGCGCGAGCATCGACTATGTGGATGGCCTGATGGGCGCCGGATTCCGCATTGAGAACCCCAATGCGGTGGCGGCCTGCGGCTGCGGTTCCTCGTTCCGCACCAAGGGCAGTGGTGAAGCACCGGCCGGCGGCAGTTGCGGCTGCGGCAACTAAGTTCAACTTTCGCCCCACCCCAGTGCGAAGGCCGAAAAGCCTTCGCACTACTGTTATAATTGCGGCATGACTAAATACTTCACGCCCGAAGAAGCCAATCACGCTCTCCCGCAAGTCCGCGCCCTCGTCATCGAAGTCATGCAGGCCCGCGAAGCCATCATCAAGGCCCAACCAGAATTGTGGCCCGTGCTGGAAAAATCGATCGGCAATGGGGGTAGCAAAAAAGCGGGCGAATTACTCCACGAGTTCCGGCGGGTGGAGAACGGCATGCAAGGCTTGCACGACATCGGTTGTATGTTGAAAGACATGTCGATTGGTCTGGTGGATTTCCCCACACTGCGTGACGGACGTGAAGCTTTACTGTGTTGGAAATATGATGAGCCAGCCGTACTATTCTGGCATGATCTACAAAGCGGTTACTCAGGCAGAAAGAGACTGTAAGGTGTTTAACAAGTTATTCGGCAAAAGCACGTCAACCACTCACACGCCCACGAGCAAAATTGTCTGGCTTGATCTGGGCGATCTGGGTGATTTGGTCAACCCCGCCGGCCCGCACGAACAATGGCAAGATCACGGCCTGGGCCTGCTGCGCACCATTCTGCATCAAAATGGTGTGATGACCGATTTGCTCTCTACTCGCGCCTGCACTTCATGGGAAGAGGTGGAAGAGAAACTCAAGGGCTATGAAGTGCTGATCATGAACGTGCGCAGTTATACGTTCCCGGTGGCCTATCGTTCTGCGCAGATTTTCAAGAAGGCCAACCCCACCGGTATAGTATTGGCGGGCGGGATGCATGCTACGGTGGCGCTGGACGAGATGGAGGCCATTCCCGAATTCGATCGAATCTGCCAGGGTCCCGGCGAAAATATTATTGTCGATCTGGTCAAAGATCCGCACGCTTTCCCGCGCGTCATTCTAGGTGTGGGCGCCAAGTCGATGGCGGAGTGGCCGGTGATCGATCGGACGTTGTGGCCCAAGCCCGCCAGCAAGAAACTCGCCAAGAAATTCAATTGGCCGCTGGAACCGGAGTGTGGCTGGGGGCCGCCGCCGGTGGTCACGCTGTTGACCAGCCGCGTGTGCCCGTGGCAGTGCGTGTTCTGCAATGAAAATTCGTACATTCCCAACATGGGCCGCCGTCCGGTCGAAGCCGTCATTGATGAACTCAACCATCTCGACAAGCAGTATGGCGTCGGTTCGCTGGTCATTCACGACTCGATGTTTTTTCAGAATCCCAGTTGGCTGGAAGAATGGCTGGAGCAGTATCCGCGCAAGGCGAACCGAGTATGGCCATACTGGGCCGCGGCTCGCGCGGACACCGTGCGCCAGTGGCCGGATTTGTTTACTGCGCTGGTCAAAGAAACCAATTGGGATACCGTGTCGATCGGGTTTGAGTCGGGGAGCGATCGGGTGTTGAAGATCCTCAACAAGGAATGCAACGAAGAGGACAACTATTTCACGATCGATCTACTCACCCGCATCGGCGATGAAATGGAACGGCAGGGCAAGAGGCCGCCCGTGTTCTGGTCGAATATCATGCTGGGCATTCCGGGCGAGACCCGCGAGGATGCCTTCAGGACGATGCGCATGGTGAAGTACACCAAGCGCATCCTGCCCTCGATTTCCTTCTACGCCCCCTACCCGGGCTCGGCGCTGGGCAATCAGCTGATTGCCGAAGGCAAGAGCCTGATGACTAAGGAGAACTATCATCGCTTCCCGGATGATGAAAAGGTGAAGGGCATCGATTACGCTTTTTACCGTGAACTGCTGGCCGGCAAGTATGACGATGAAGTCAATCAGGGGCTGGTACAAATCCGGCAAGAGCGCAAAGATTATCTGGCCGCGCTGGCGAAGGCTTAGTCCACCGATTCGCACAGATTAAGCAGAGGGATTGCTTTCATCGGTGCGAATCGGCGAATCTGAGGACACGATGAGCAGCTTTAGCAGTCCGCATTATATGTATCTCTTTGAAATGAAGAACGGCAAGAAAAAATTGGCGTATGGCCAATCCCCGGAAGACGCGCTGAACATTCTGTCCATGCGTTTGACCGAGACCGAAATGGCGCAGGTCAATCGCGAGCAATACGTCAAAATCAAGCAGCGTGATCTGCAGCAGTACGTCCCTGAGTTGGGGTAACGGGCCATAGTGAGAGCGCCTAGTCTCTCGAACGCGCCATGCGCTTAGCCACCGAACAGCGCAGTTTATTACGAGCCATGTCCCGCGGCAGCACACTCAAAGCCCAGCGTTATCTGGATGGCACGAAAGAATATCGGCTGCACCCGCTCGATCGGCCGGCCGAGATCGTCGAGCGCAGAATCGTGGAAGCGCTGCACGAGCAGAGCTTGATCGATAGCAACAAGAAGTTCCCCGCCGCAACTTTTTGGCTAACCGCAGCTGGCCGGGCACAGCTCGACTAATCTGACCTCATCAAGTTGCCAGCGGTCTGGGGCGAATGGGCGGGGTTTTGTCATCCACGAGTCAGGTTTTGAGAAGTCAATCCCTATAGTATAATAACGTTAACGATGGGCTGCGTTAGACCATT
This sequence comes from Anaerolineae bacterium, assembly GCA_003154115.1. Classification (GTDB taxonomy): domain Bacteria; phylum Chloroflexota; class Anaerolineae; order Fen-1058; family Fen-1058; genus Fen-1058. Next base: position 41,407 of record PMCF01000342.1, on the reverse strand, counting down.
CGCTGAACAGCCCTGCGACCCTTATCACATCTGTATTACTCAAAGGAGCTAATTAACATGAAGACTCGCCTGACTCTCGTTGTTCTAGTGTTGTTGACGTTTGCGCTGACGGCCTGCCAGCCGCAAGGCTCGCCCGTGCCACAGGACCCATTGGAAGCCGTCAAGACCATTGCCGACAAGCAACAAGACGTTAAGACGCAACACATTGATCTGACCCTGGCGCTGTCGCTTAAATTGGATGGCCTGACTGGCGACGCCGCGCAAAGCGCTGCGATGTTCAAGAACTTCAAGGGCAGCGTCAACCTGAGCGGCGACGTTGACAATGCCAAGGAAGATTTTGCGCTGAAGGGCGATGTCGATCTCGGCCCGCTCACTACGATGCTTACGCAAGGCGCAGATAAGCTAACGTTTGAAGCCGTGAAAGTCGGCGAGAAGATGTATACCAAGGCCAACGTCGGCAGCAGTGCCGATCAGTGGAATACAACTGATGCACCGAAGGCAACCACGGATGTAACCAAGACGAATCCGCTCAACCCAGAGATGGTGATGAGCCTGTTGAAGCAGTCGAGCAAGGCTGAGAAGCTGGCGGACGAGAAAATCGGTGACGCCGACACGTATCACTACAAGGTCACGTTGGATCCCGTGACGCTGCTCAATTCGGCTGCCGATCTCGCCAAGTCATCTGGCTCTGGTGGATCGATCGATCAAGCGCAGATGGATCAAGCCAAGGCGCTGCTCAAAGACGCCGTCGTGGAAATCGAGATGTGGGCGGGCAAGTCAGATTTATTGATGCGCCAGGTGAAGGTCCACTTCAATCTGAATATGAAAGACATTCCTAATCAACCCGGCGCTACGGCGTTGATTGACCTGACGGTGCAAGATACCATCAGCAAGATCAATCAGCCGGTGACGATCACCGCGCCCCAGTAGACCGATCGGTCGTTCTCTGTTCGATCAATTCTGCGACCCCCTCGCCGTTATGGCAGGGGGTCGTTGCTTATCCGACCGGCGATCAGGCAATTTAGCCCAAGGTGCGTATGCAGGTATAATGTGGTTTGCTGCGCCAGAGTCTACTATTCAACACAGTATCCTACTCGAAAGCGAGGACTAACATGAAACACCGCTGGCTATTATTCCCCTTACTGGCCGCACTGTTGATCATGGTTGGCTGCCAGCCCGGCCCGGTTTCGCCAAGCGAACTGGCCATCAGCGGTCCAAAGTCCGGCGTCACGGGTGAGGCCAACAGTTTTGCCGTGGCAGTCCAGCCCGTCACGGCAACGCAACCCATCAAATTCACATGGCAAGCTGCGGAGCAATCACCTATTGTCAGCACAGGCAACTTGACCAGCACGGCCAGCTTCACCTGGCCGACCGCCGGACTGCGGACTATCACCGTGACAGCCGAAAATGGCGCGGGCAAAATCACTAAGGTTTTTGATTTTGTGGTAGAGAGGCCGGTAGCGCCAGACAACATCACGCTCTCTGGTCCTGGCTCAGGGGTGTCAGGAAAAACCTATCACTTTGTCGTGTCTGCTGAACCGATGACGGCTACTCAGCCGCTCAAGTTTACCTGGGAAGCTCAGGGCCAGTCTCCAATCGTCACCACTGGCAATTTGACAAGCACCGCCAGCTTGACATGGCCGACAGGCGGTTTGCAAACAATCACTGTAACGGCCGAAAATGGCGCGGGCAAAATCACTAAGGCTTTTGATTTTGCGATAGAGATACCTGTGCCGCAGGTTCCACTCGAAGCCGTCAAGACCATCACCGATAAGCAGAAGGAAGTCAAGACGCAGCACATCGAGTTGACCCTGGCGCTGTCGCTTAAGTTGGCTGGCCTGACCGGCGACGCCGCGCAGAGCGCCGCGCTGTTTAAGAATTTCAAGGCCAACCTCAATATCAGCGGCGACGTCGACAATGCCAAGGAAGATTTCGCGCTGAAGGGCGACATCGATCTCGGCCCGCTCACTGCGCTGATTACGCAAGGCGCAGATAAGCTAACGTTTGAAGTCGTGAAAGTCGGCGAGAAGATGTACACCAAGTCCAATGTTGGCGATAGCGCCGATAAGTGGGTCGAGCAAGCCGCGCCGAAGGCGGCGACTGACAAGGCGAACCAGAACCCGCTCAATCCAGAGATGATGATGAGCCTGTTGAAGCAGTCGAGCAAGGCTGAGAAGCTGGCGGACGATAAAATCGGCGACGCCGACACGTATCGCTACAAAGTGACGATGGATCCGGCTGCGCTGATCGACTTGATGGCCGATCTGGCGAAGTCCACCGATTCCAGTGCGACGATCGATCAGGCGCAATTGGACCAGGCCAAGACGCTGCTCAAAGACGCCCTTGTGGAAATCGAACTGTGGGTTGGCAAGTCAGATTTATTGATGCGCCAGGTGAAGGTCCACTTCAATCTGAACATGAAGAACATTCCTGATCAACCCGGCGCTACGGCGTTGATTGACCTGACGATACAGGACACGATCAGCAAGATTAACCAGCCGGTCACGATCACCGCGCCCAAGTAGACCAGCGAAGCGCTTCAAACCGATCGGATGACAACCTCCCGGAGAATTTCTCCTCCGGGAGGTTACTTTTTGCCGGTGGAAAGGTGCGGCCTATCACGTTGACAACACGTACAGCAGATTGGCTGCGGGATGGTGGCGCCGATCCTGGACAGGCAGGTCGCAGGATGTGAGAGGCAGGTCGCAAGATGTGAGATATACTGCGAACGGTCACAGATTGCGGAAAAAATCTGATCCGCGAATTGCGCGAATGTCCNNGAAGATTCGCGGATCAAAAAGCGCAGTTTATGCCCGTGCACAGTATAACGGGATAATCTTACGCGAGATGAAGCAAGTCGGCAAACGGACTGAAAGACCTGGCAGGTCTATCGCGCCGCCTGATCGATCGCGTTCAGCAATGATGTGTCATCCATCGTATCGGAGGCGATGGTCCAGATCATGATGCCGGAGCCAAGCCGTTTAGCCAGTTGGGTTTTCTTCTGAATCGTCGGCACGCCGTTGTAGTAAGTTAGGCTGCCGTTGTATTCGATTTGATCGGCCTGCGCCGCCTGAGGATTCGCCGCTACCAATTGGCGATACTGCACCTCGCCAGGGCGACTGTAGAACGGCACGCCCAGCACCGTCTTGTTTTGCGGCAGGCCGCGCAGCTGCCAGTAAGCCAGCGCCTTTTCGGCATACGCATACGACGAGTGATTTTGATCAGGGCCGTCGTAGGCCATGACGTTAAAGAAGTCCACCACCTCGAACACATCCGCTTTCACGCTATCGGCGTTTTCACCCAGCGCGACGGCGGCCGTCAACAACTTCTCCGAACCTAACCGCGCGCGCAGTTCGGTCATCAACGCGGTGAAGTTATCCGCTGAAGGGCCGTTCGCATCAGGATATTCCCAATCGACATCCACGCCATCGAGCTGGTATTTCTCGACAAAATCGATCACGGCGTCTACGAAACGCTTTCGCGTTTCGGGTGAAGCTGCCAACGCTTCGAACTCTTTAGCGAGACCCCACCCGCCGATCGAGATCAATACCTTCACGTTTTTTTCGTGCGCCTGCCGCACGATGTCTTCCAGGATCCACGGATTCGCAATACCGTTCACCGAACCATCGGCGTTGGGCAAGAGGAACGCGTAATTGACGTGAGTCAGATGCGGCAGCTGTGCCGGATTGAGCTGACCTTCCCAATCGGCCGCATAACCGATGATGCGAAATGATTTGGTGGGCAGTGGCGTTTTCGTCGGAAGTGGAGTTGAAGTAGATGTAGGTTGCGCAGTGGCCGTTGCAGTTGGTGGAACCACGTTTGTCGGTACTGGCCTGATCGTCGCAGTGGCTGGGATCGTAGTGGGTATTGGTGTCGTCGTCGCGCAGGCGCTGAGAATAAGCAACCAGACACAAGTCACGCTGAGTTTATTCAATGTCATCATGCTGCCTCACGCGTTACGCACCACGCACTACGTATTACGCTTCACCGCCGTCCGTTGCAGCTCTGCTCGAATCTCCGGCGTGATGGGCCAGTGGGTCTGTTCCATGCCCAGCAGCACCGCGCCGACGACGGGCAGTGTCTGCAAGCGCACCAGACGCGCACGGGGTGCCAGCTCGGCGATCGATTCGCGCATCGGAGTGATCAGCCGCGATCCACCGTTGAACACGCTGCCCAACAACACAACGTCGAATTCCAGCGCTTCAAAATTCAATTGACGAATCACCGCCTTCGCCAGCTCACCTAATTCGCGCCCCGCCCAATGGATGATCGCTTGCGCCACGGCATCACCCTGCGCGGCCACTTCAAAGATTAACGGCGCAGCTGAAGCATTGACGCACAGGCGATCTTCAGACAGGCCATGCAGCAAATCGATCACATCTTTGGTGCCGGTATGACGAATTAACGCAGGCGTTAGCTGCGTCGCCGGGCCGCGCTGCGTCCATTCATAAGCGATCATCTGGACGGCGCGCTGCACCAATTCCGACGCGCCGGCCGCCTCACCCATCTGCAGGCCGCCGCCGGTGACTTGCCCCTGCCGTTGTCGATCGCGATCCCAACCCCAACAGTTGCAACCCGTGCCCGAGACCACCGCGACGCCCCAGCCGTCTGGCGCGCCCGCCACCAGACCGATCAGCGTATCGTTCACCGCTTCGATCGGCGCGCGCAGACCCAACGCGCCGATCGCGTCCAACGTCGCCGCTTTTTCGGAGGGATAGTCGAAGCCGGACACGCCGAAGCCCGCGCCTGCGATCTGATCGATCGTGAGATCGGCCATCTGCACAGCCGATCGGGTGGCGGCCTCCAACGCGGCACTCAGCCCTTCATAGCCAACCGTTTCGTGATTGCCCGGGCCGCTTTCGCCTAGCCCCACGGCCCGACCGGCTTCATCGGCAATGAGGACGTGTGTTTTAGTCGAGCCGACATCGGCGCCAAGAAAGTAGTGTGTCATGATGAGTGAAAAGTGAAGAGTGATGAGTGAAGCGCGAATAGTCACTATTTGCTATCCACTCTTCACTCATCACTCTTCAGCTGAAGAATTGCGGCAAATAAACCCTGTTCGTTTCCAACAGATCATCCAGCACGGCCTGCACCTGATCGCCCTTCGGGCCGAGCGGATGCGCGAGCAATGCTTGAAAGGCTGCGTTGCGATCGCCATGCACCGCCGCTTCAACGGTAAGCAATTCAAAAGATTTGATCTGTGCGAGCAGGCCAAAACTAACCGGCGGAAGTGGCTCGGTCGGCAGCGGATGAATGCCCGCCCGATCGACTTTGCACGGCAATTCTAACACCCAATCGATCGGCCAACCAGGCACTGCGCCGTTGTGCCGCACGTTGGTTACGTGCGTCTCGCCCAGATCGTTGTAGTGCGCGTTGAGCAGCTGCGTCGCCACGGTGGAGTAATACGCGCCGCCGCGTTTCATCAGATCGGCGGGCGGCTCCGTCCGATCGGGTTCCGCATACTGCCGCAGTAGATCATCTTCGATCTTGATTACCTGTTCGGCCCGTGAGGGCGGCCACTGCTTCTGCTCGGCCAACTTGCGATCGGTGTGATAGTAGTATTCCAGATAGTAATTCGGAATGGCCCGCAGGGATTCGACAATGCGCGGATCGAACTCCGGTTCTTCTTCGGCCTTGAGTTCGTTGAGGTAATCTTCGAGCACGCGTGGCCACACATCCTCACCATCCAGCGTGAAGCCGCGATGCCACGTCAGGTGATTGAGCCCTAGTGTGTTCAACTCACCGCGTGACGGATCGATCGGTTGGCCGATCATTCGCTCCAGACGTTCGATCGTCGTCATCTTCATGTTGAAGGGCACATTGCACACGCCCACCGACTGCACATCGGGCGCGTACTGCGACAGGGCTTGCGTCACCAGCCCCGACGGATTCGTGAAGTTCACCAGCAGCGCGCCGGGCGCACTCACTTCGCGCATATCCCGCGCGATGCTGAGCAGCACCGGAAACGTGCGCAGCGCCTTCGCCATACCGCCCACGCCGGTGGTTTCTTGTCCGACGAGTCCGTGCCGGAAGCCGAGGTATTCGTCGTTGCGACGTGCTGCCATCATGCCCACGCGCAGCTGCGTGCATACATACGACGCGCCTTTCACCGCTTCACGCTGATTATCCGTCAGCACCACTTTGAACGGTGCGCCTTGCGGAGCAGCCTCAACCATGCGCTGTGCAAAACCGCCGACGATCTTCAGGCGCTGGGGATCGATGTCCATCAGCCACAACTCCGTCACCGGCAGCTGCGCCGTGCGCGCCAAAAATCCATTGATCAGTTCGGGCGTGTAAGTGGAACCACCGCCCATGACCGTGATCTTCATCACTGCGACCATTCAGTCCGTTTGCGATCCCACCGATGGGGCCGCAGCTGCTCGATCAACTTGGCGTCCAACCCGCCCGCATCGCTGCACGCGATGTTCGACTCGACGTGTTTGCTCTTCCGCATGCCAGGAATGATCGTGCTCACATCCGAGTTGGATAGGATGAAACGCAGCGCCAGCTCGGTCATCGTCAGGCCCGCCGGGATTAAGGGACGCAGCGCTTCGGCGCGCTCGACGCTGGCCTTCAAATTCTCTGGCACGAAGTAGGTGTTGCGCCAATCGCCTTCCGGCCACTTGCTGTCGAGCGTGAGATTGCCGATGAGTGTGCCTTCATCAAACGGCACGCGCGCGATCACGCCGACGTTCAGTTCGCGGCAGACGGGGAACAGATTGTCCTCTGGCGCTTGATCGAAGATGTTGTAGATCACCTGCACTGCATCGATGAGTCCAGTGCGCAAGGCACGGATGACGTTATCCGGCTCCCAACGGTTGACGCTGATCCCGAACGCTTTGATCAACCCTTCGCGCTTGAGATCGGCCACGGCCTTCTGCCAGCGTTCGTCATTCGCCCAGCCATCATCCCACACGTGCAGCTGGATCAGATCGATGCTGTCCAGCCCCAGATTCTTCAGGCTCTTCTCGGTATACTGGCGGATGTGATCGGCCGGGAAAGTTTCGTCGAGCGTGTATTCCGGGCGTGAGGGCCACTTGGAATTCTTCGGCGGGATCTTCGTCGCCACGTACAGCTTGCGATCGGGATAGGCGCGCACCAGCTGACCCAGCAATTGCTCGCTGTGCCCGGCCCCGTAAGCCCAGGCCGTATCGAAGAAGTTACAGCCCAACTCCACCGAGCGCCGCAGTGATTGCAGCGACTCTTCGTCATCCGAGCCGGTCCAGCCGCCCATGCCCCACATGCCGTAACCGACATCGCTCACCGACCAACCCATTCTTCCAAACGTTCGATATTGCATGTCTGCCTCCTTAAATGTAGACTGAGTTCTTTAAGAAAGAGCGATTTCTACGTCGCCCTACGATCTCGTGTTGCGCCGTCATGCCCGAGTGCTTCTATCGGGCATCCAGGCCGACCATTGGCAATTCACGCTGATAAGGATTCTGGATTCCCGCCTTCGCGGGAATGACTACGCGACGCAATACCGTGAATCAACGGGGAACCTGCTCTATACCCCACCCGCCTTTTCTGTCACCACGGCGATTTCCACCTGCGCGCGATCGCCACGTCGCTGGATGACGCTGTGCTCCACCGGCCGATGAGCGGCATCGTACATCGTGTTGTGAATGAGTAATAACGGCGCGCCCGCTTTCACGCGCAGCAATTTGGCCGCGTCGGACGGACACGGTACAGCCTCCACCACGCGCACGCCGTGATCGATCTGCACGCCGTAGCGGGTGCGAATCACAGTATAGATCGATCCGCGCGCCAGGTCTTCTTTCTCCAGACCGGGGAACACCACCCACGGCGTGTAGTTCGTGGCGATGTCGAACGGCTTCTCTTCGACAAAACGCAGCCGCACGATCTTCACCACTGGATCGCCCAATGTCACACTCAGCTCATCGGCCACACGTTGATCGGCCGGGACGATCTTCTGCTCCAGCACGCGCACTTTGACGGCGAGGCCGCGCCGCGCCATGTCGGCGTGAAAACCCGCCATCTCCTGCGCCCACTCGATGCGGAATTTGCGCGGTGCGACGAAGGTGCCCTTGCCCTGCTGGGAATACAACAGTCCTTCGTGGATCAGATCGTTCAGCGCCTTGCGCACCGTGATGCGACTCACGTCATACTTGTCGCACAATTCGTACTCGGACGGAATCGGCTGATCGGCGCTCATCGTCTCGATCTGCTTACGCAGCACCTCGCGCAGCTGCGAATATTTGGGCAGCGTGGAACCTTTGGGAGTTGAGACTCGGCGAGATGAAGCAGGGCGTGTGGTCATGACCGAATGCTCCATTGAGAATGGCGAGAACTGCCTAACGCTGGGGAATACACAGCAAAACTGTTGGGCGGGCATGATGCCCGGCCACGCTCACGCTGGATGGTCACACACCGCACTGCACGCAGTGGGTGCAAGTGTCCGGCGTCTGGTAGCGCTGGATGTGACCATCCAGCGTGAGCGTACCCCAAAGGTCACCAACACTCTTGCGTTACACTCAATGCTAGGCCGCGTGTTGACATGACAAGTTGAGACAATTATACTGCATGCGAATATCAACGATTTTGGCACAGTGCAACGGTTTGATTTTCAATAACTACTGAGCCGTCGCGCTACGCGCCGTGTAGTGTCATTCCCGCACGCTTTAAGCGGGAATCCAGCGGCCATCAGCGCAACTTGCCAACGATCAAGCTGGATGCCCGACAGAAGCATTCGGGCATGACGGCTGAGCAGTCATGATTTTCACACTGATCGACGCCAAATTTCATTTCACCTTTTGCGCCTCTTCGGTGTACACTTTAGCAACCTCTGCTGTTGGAGAAAAGGTATGCCCGTCTCCGCCGACATTCGACGCTTTTTGACCGAAGCCTTCAGCGACGAAGAGATCACCACCCTCTGCTTTGATCAGTTCCGCCCGGTGTATGACACTTTTGCAGGTGGCATGACCAAAGGCCAGAAGATTCAACTTCTGATTGAACACTGCGAACGACACGACGAGTGGCCGGCCTTGCTGTCCGCGCTCCAACGCGAACGACCCCGGCAGTTTGCGACGCTACTGGAAACGAGTGCTCCCGAAAGCAAGCAACCGATTCCGAAAGAGGGGAAGCCGCGGAGTCGAAGCGGTGGCATCGACCTGAACGCCAAGGATGTCTCCATCGGCGGCGATGCGGTGGGCCGCGATAAGGTCATCACCATTAATGGCAACGTCTACATCATTCACGTGGGCGATGCAACTGATCCGTCTTCGATCAGGCGCGCTATTGGTGAACAGCCGCCCATCTCACCTGCGCGTCCGCGCGTGGAAAATCCCTTCTACACCAATGGCCGCATCAACGATCCAAACTTGTTCTTTGGCCGCGAGCAGTTGGTGCGCGAACTGCGCCAGGAGTTGAGCAAGCGCACCAATGTCTCGCTCGTCGGCGAATCGCAGATGGGCAAGTCGTCGCTGTTGTACTACCTCTACGCCACACGCGCCGAATGGCTGCCCGGCGAAACAATCGAATACCTCGACTTGCAACGCGTGCTGGACGAAGCCGATTTCTGCGAGATGATTTTGCGGCAATTGAATGCCACAGGCAACACCTTGCGCGACTTGCGCTACGCGCTGGCCACCCGCCGCGTGATCCTGTTGCTGGACGAAGTGGAACGCCTGGCCGAACCAGACTTCAGCCCGCGCCTGCACGATCTGCTGCGCAGCCTCGCGCAAGAACCGAATTTCAAGATGTGCGTGGCGACGCAACGTCCATTGGAAGAAGTGTTTCCGCCTCGCACAGCAGGCGGTGTTTCACCGTTTCACAACATTTTCACCCGCAAGACTGTTGGATCATTTACTGAGGCCGAAGCGCGTCGCTTTCTGGCAGCGCGCTTGCTCGGCACGGGCATCACCTTCACCGAACGCGACGTGGCCCGTTTGATCGCCGAGAGCCACTGCCATCCCGCGAAATTGCAGCAAGCGGCGAAGGTGTTGTTTGATGACTACGTGAACGACTTATCCTGATCAATCAGCACTCAGCATTCAACATTCAGCAATCCACACTCATCAATTCCTATGCCTAACTTTCCCACCTACTACGGCCCGCCCTTACCCAAAGTGCTGAACCCGCTGAATCCAGCCCATTACTGGCTGGTATTCAAGTGGGTCTTCTTTCAGCAGAGCCGGCTGAAGCATTACTTGTATCAAATCGACCCGGAGCTGTACCGCGCTACCGGCCTGCGCTCGCTGCTTAAGACGCTGCGCCTGCCCGGGTACCGCAATGTGTACGTCATTGCGGTTATCGTTTCGTTACTTGTCGCTATTGGTATGGTCTGTGCAGTGGCGGCGGTGCAGGCCACGACGATCGGTTTGCTAGGGTTGCTGTTAATCACGACGTTGGGAGTGGCAGGTGGCATGATGTTGGGCGTGGCGGGTGGCGTGGTAGTGGGCGCGGGAAGTAGTGTGGCGAGCGGTGTGGCGAGCGGTGTGGCGTTTAGCATGACGTTGGGCGTGGCGGGTGGCGTGACGTTGGGCGTAAGGGACGGCGTGGCGAGTGGGAACATGCTTAGCATGACATTTGCCGTGGTGGTGGGCGTAACGTGCGGCGTAATATTCAACGTATTTAGTAGCGAAGCGTTTGGCGTGGCGTTTGGTGTGGTTGGTAGCATAGCTTTTGGCATAATTGGTGGGGTGATGTGGGGCGCGACGGTTATTGGTGGTGACAAGGCAGTTGATGTGGAGGTGTTCGTGACGGCCGCTGTGGTCAGTGGGGTAGCTTGGTTAGTAGGCGCAAGCCGCCTTCTTTTTTATCCGTGGGAACTGCTTAACGTGTTGTTTACCCTCTCTTGGCAAAGAAGATCAGTCCTAGCAGAACAGGTGCGGCGACATCCTATCTGGTGGGATGAGCTGGCTGTGTGGCCGCTGTCCGGTCTGTCTCACATTCTGCGATACTCTCTTGACGCTGATTATCAGCACTCGTTTGTCTTAGCTGTCCATATGCTGGCAAATCCTTTCCAGCGTTGGATCGCGCAGCGTGCGCTTTCAGACTGGCTCATGGCACAATCCGATCCGTTGAAGGCATTTCAACGACTAACACATACGGCTATGCTGAACGAATATGTATTGCCGCCAAGCGAAAGTGCTGAATTTCGTGATTTCCCGTCGGCGCGCGTTGTATTACTCGGTGAAATTGCTCAACTCCGTGTAGACGGGTGTGATATTGATGGCATGTCGATCTCGGAGCGTTGGGTTTGGCAATTGACGCGTCGCTTGCGGCGGAGGCAGCCCACGCCTCTATCACGGTTTAGTTCTCTATTGTATTACCTTATACGGAATGAAGACTGGATTACAGAAGCCGAATTCACTGAGATTCGTTCAGGACTTCGTTTAGCTGAGTTTAGAGCTTACTATAAAGGGATCGGTGTCTACCCACACGGTGACGAAGTAGCGAATTCTTGGGCCAGTCTGGCCGCCTTGCTGGAAGCGATTTCACTAGACCAAATCAGTGCAGCGCATGAACAACTTGCATGGATTCCGCACCTTGAGCAACCCTATCTTGCACCAGAAGTGATCGGCGCGCTTGCTGCGCTGGGCGATGTTAGCCGTGCGGTGGGGGCCTGCCTGCAAGCGACCAGTCTGCCCAATAAAACCGTCGCGCTTAATCAAGCAGCAGGCGGGCTACAAGAACTTGCTGCTTACATCGAAAAGGAACTCTGGCCACCAGAAAAGGCGCTCTACTTAGTGCTCATCAAACATTGGCAGTCGCTAGTTGCAGCTGAACAGGGTCGTTTGGGCGCAAGCGCCTTGCAGCAAATGTCGCCGAGTGAACGGCTGGCGACGGGCTTGATCGATCGCACCTCCAACATATGGCAACGACCTACCACGCCGTTGAACAATCCCTACATCGCCGGCGATCCGGTCATGCCGCCGTTGTTTGTCGGTCGTCGTGACATCTTCACCAGCATCAATGAAACCTGGCGCGCCAAAGCCAGTCCCGACAGCATCATCTTGTACGGCCATCGCCGCATGGGCAAGAGCAGCATCCTGCGCAATCTCGATCAGGCTGCGCCGGGCCGCGTTATCGCCTGCGTAAATTTGCAGGGCGAAACCAGCTTTGTCGCGTCTACGGCGGATTTGCTGTTGGCGCTGGCCGATCGCATCTATGCCGAAGTGAAACGCGCGCGACCAGAAGCGGCGCTAACGCAACCACCCGCTGATCAATTCACTACGCCCGCCTCAGCGCAGATACAGTTCAATCGCTTCATGGAACAAGTGCGCACTGCCCTGGGTGACTCTGGCTTGATCTTGGCGCTGGACGAATTCGAAGCGATCGAGGAAGCGGTGCGGGATGGCAAGGTCGGCAAGGAGATCTATCAATTCCTGCGGGCCAAGACGCAGGAACCGTGGATCACGGTGGTCTTTGGCGGTCTGCACACCCTCGACGAAATGAGCCGCGATTACGCTCAGCCGTTTTACGGCTCGTATCAGAACATCGTCGTGTCATACCTCGCGCCCGAGGATGCCTACCACCTCATCACCAATCCCACGCCGGATTTCAGGGTGAACTATGAATCGGCGGCGGTGGAACGCATCATCGCTGCGACGGGCAGTCAGCCGTATCTCGTGCAGTTGGTCTGCCGCGATGCGCTCGATCATCTCAATCACGAGTTGTTTGACGAGCACCTCGAGCGTGAGGTAAAACTTACCTTAGCCGATGTGGAGGCCGTACTTGGCGACGATCTCTTCCGGCGCGGCACGGGTTACTTCGACGGCGTGTGGACGCAGGTCAGCGAATCCGCACAGCAAGACTTGCTGCGGTGCATGGCCCAGCGTGATACACCCTGGACTCTGGTCGAGTTGCAGGAAGCCACGCATCACTCACCGGAAGATTTGCGCCAACATCTGCAACTGGCCGAGAGGCGCGACATTCTGCGTCAGCGCGATGGCGCCCGCGACGGGGTGTGGGAATTCTGTGTGCCGTTGATGCGGAAATGGATTATTTGGAGAGCAAGACCCTAAAGGTTTGGGAAACCTTTAGGGTCTTTGGAGACAAACCACATGACACACGTCACCGTTCTCGGCCTGGGCATCATGGGCAGCGGCATCGCCCACAACATCCTCAAGGCCGGCTATCCGCTCACCGTTTACAATCGCACCAAAGAGAAGGCCGCATCGTTGATCGAAGCGGGCGCGCAATGGTCCGATACGCCTGCTCTTGCGGCGCACAACGCCGATGTCGTGATCAGCATGGTAGGCGATGATGCCGCGTCTCGCGCCATGTAGCTAGGTCCCGATGGTGCCTTCGCCACGACGCCGACGCATGCCATCGCCGTGGAATGCAGCACGTTGTCGCTGGACTGGATTCGAGAGTGGCACGCCGAGGCACAGCAGCACGGCTTGAAGTCGATCGAGTCACCAGTGGCGGGCAGCAAGCTCGCCGCTGAGTCCGGCACATTGACGCTGCTCGTCGGCGGTGAAGCAGAAACGCTGGCTAAAGCCCGACCGGTTCTCTCGACCTTTTCGAACAACCTCGTGCATTTCGGCCCGCCCACTTCCGGCACGCTCTACAAATTGATCAACAATCTGCAAGGGGCGATCCATCTGCTGGCTTTGAGCGAAGGCCTGGTCATGGCCGAGCGCGCCGGCCTCAACATGGACGCGGTGTTGGAAGCTGTCATGTCGGGGGCCGCGTCCAGCCCGATGGTAAAGGGCAAAGCCGCGCGGGTGATCGATCGCGATTACGAGGACGTGCACTTCACCATCCGCTGGATGTATAAGGACCTCACCTACGCCTTGCGCGCCGCCGATGAACTGGGTGTGCCGGCGCCGTTGGTCGCCGCCGCGCGCGAAGTGTATAAGATGGCGCTTCAATTGGGATTGGGCGATCTGGATATTGCAGCGGTGAGCGAAGTGCTGAGGAGCCGTAGCTAATATTTAGCGCTGCGCTCAAGCCATGCTACATGCACTTCCTGTGCAACGTTAAAGCGCCAAACATACAAGCCGGAATGAAGAATACGAATCACAGCACCCATTCGTTTGGCTTTCGTATCAAAAGCCGAGTGGCGCAGTTAAGCGGCGCACAAATATTGCTACTTCGCTGTGAGGGATGTCGAGGAAAGCAATGCAGTAACGCGGGTGACACAGGGTGCGTTCGTAGAAATCGTCGTCGCGGGTAAAGAAAGTCGGAGCGGTTTGTTGATGCAGCAGGGTGATGATCGTCTTGTCCTTCATCCCCTTGCGCCCAAGATCAAAACCAATTTGCTGCACCGTGATGTGCCAGCTGCGCAAGCGTTGGCGCTGATCTTCACGGATGTTCTCGTCCAGAATGTTCATGCCGTGGTCGGCTCGAGCACGAACTCATGCGTATGCTTGAGGAACGCTTCGCTGGACAACGTCACGGCCTCCGCAATCGCCTCTTTGCCGATGTGGTGGTGCCACTCCTCGATAATGGTTTCCCACGCCATGCCGTCGGCCACCATTTCCAGTACATCAGACACCAGCACGCGCGTGCCGCGAAAAGTTGGCTTCCCGTGGCAGATGGCTGGATCGGACACGATGTAGCGTCCCAACTGTTGCCGTGTCTTTTGTTTGGCCTTCATGACGTGCGCTCCTTATACGGTATGCCACAGACATTATACCTTGAAATCCCCTACGCCCACACTGTATCTGATCTCCAGGCGCTGAGATAGAGTCCATAATTCTACCTTTTCAAATTTCCATATTGACAAACTTAGCCAATTTGGTGTATCATAATCATCAAGTTTCGGTAATAAATCAACAAATTTCAATAAAAATATCGGAAAGAAAGCACATTGACAACCTTCGAACGGCAACAGCGCCTCCTCGATATTATCCGCAAGCAGCCCGGCATCCGCGTCCCTGAAATCGCGCGGACACTGGATGTGTCTGAGGGCACCATTCGCAACGACCTGCGATCGCTGTCGAAAACGGGTAAACTGACGCGGGTGCGCGGCGGTGCGATCGTGGATGGGCAGCGCTCGTCCAGCCCGGTCTTTACCGCGCGCGCGCGCGTTTCGGAAGAAGCCAAACGCCGCATCGCTCGCTCGGCCGCCGAACTCGTCGAAGACGGCGACACCCTGCTCTTCGANNACTTCGGTCAGCGGCACGCTCAGCCACAAATTACTGGAAGACCTCTACATCAAGACAGCGTTCCTGTCCTGCACCGGCATCACGCTGGAAGCGGGCCTGATGGAAGTGAACCTCGATGAAGCGCATTTGAAACGCAAGATGATCCAGGTGGCGAAATCGGTGGTGGCGTTGATCGATTCCAGCAAGTTCGGCAAGATCGATCTGACGCCCTTTGCCCGCCTCGATCAGCTCACGCACATTTTCACCGACAGTGCTCTCGATCCGAAGTGGGTTCAACAACTACAGCAAGCGGCTGTGCCGGTAACGGTCTGTGATGAATGAACGATTCTTCCGGCACGCGAAACCGGCCGTTAATGGAATGGCAACCATGCCCCACAACTTCTTAGCCATCGACCTCGGCGCAGAAAGCGGACGCGCGATCCTCGGCACGCTCGATCAGGAACAGCTGACCCTGACGGACGTACATCGCTTCTCCAACGACCCGGTGCGTTTGCCCGATGGCCTGCATTGGGACATCCTGCATTTGTGGTCGGAGATCAAGACCGCGTTGCACATTACGGCGCATAAGCATCACGTGCAGCTCGCCGGCATCGGCATCGACACGTGGGGCGTGGACTTCGGCCTGCTCGATCGAACCGGCGCCCTCATCGGCAATCCCTATCATTACCGCGACAGCCGCACCGACGGGATGGTGGAAGCATCTTTCAAGCGCCTACCGCGCGAGCAGATCTTCGATCTGACCGGCATTCAATTCATGCAGTTGAACACACTGTATCAACTGTTCGCGATGGCAGAGCAACCAGCGCCCGCGCTGCAAATTGCCGAAACATTTTTAACCACGCCCGATCTGCTCAACTATTGGCTTAGCGGCCGTAAGGCCTGCGAATTCACCATGGCAACCACGACGCAGTGCTATAATCCGCGCGAGCGTGCCTGGTCCAAGCCGCTGCTCGACGTGCTGGGCATTCCTTTACACATTTTCCCGGAAGTCGTTCAACCCGGTACCGTGTTAGGCGTTGTGCTGCCGGAAATTGCAGAAGAGCTGGGCTGCGGTCGCGTGCCAGTGATTGCGCCTGCCTGCCATGACACCGGCTCAGCCGTGGCCGCCGTGCCCGCCGAGAACGAGAACTTCGCGTGGATCAGTTCTGGCACGTGGTCGATTATGGGCGCGGAAGCCAGTGATCCGATCGTGAACGCGCAGAGCTTGAAATATAACTTCACCAACGAAGGCGGCGTCAACGGCACGTGGCGTTTTTCCAAAAACATCATGGGCCTATGGCTGGTGCAGGAATGTCGCCGCGCTTGGGCACGGGCCGGCGAAGAACTCTCGTACGACGACCTCACGCAGCTCGCCGCGGAAGCCGAACCCTTCACGGCCATTATCGATGTCGATTGCAACGACTTCTTCCAGCCCGGCGATATGCCCGCCCGCATTCAGAAGTATTGCGCGCGCACGCAGCAGCCTGTGCCTCAGACCAAAGGCGCGATCGTGCGCTGCGCGTTGGAGAGCCTCGCGTTGAAATATCGCTGGGTGCTGGATCGCCTTGAAGAAATGCTGGGCTATCGGTTGGAGCCGATCCACATCATCGGCGGCGGNNATCACCGGTCCCATCGAAGCGACGGCGATCGGCAATGTGCTGATGCAGGCCGTGGCGCTGGGTCATCTCAAATCACTCGAAGAGGCCCGCGCCGTCGTGCGACATTCTTTCAAGCCAGAGACTTATCAACCGCAACCATCCGATCGATGGGATACGGCGTATCAGAAACTACAAATACTGATGCAAGATGCATGAGGCAGGAGGCAAGTCGATTACCGCTTGCAATTTGCATCATACTTCTTGCATCCTGAAAGGCATACCATGTTAGACGCACCTTATCCTGAACTGGACGAACTATTGACCACAATCGGCGAGGCCGGTCGCCACCTCTCCGAAATCGAAGCGAGCGAAGGCGCCGCCGGAAATATCTCAATCTACGTCGGTTGGCCCATCGATGTGCGCCGCCGCTTTCCCAACGTCGAGACGATCGAACTGCCGGAAGCCGCGCCGGAACTGGCAGGCGGCACCTTCATCGTCACCGGCTCTGGTCGCCGCCTGCGCGAGATCATCGACGATCCTGCGGCCAACCTGGGCTGCGTGTCCGTCGACGAGGGTGGCTTGACCGGTCGGTTGTACACCTCGCCGCGCAAGTTGTTCGCTCGCTTAACCAGCGAGTTCAATTCGCACCTGGCCGTGCATCACGATCAGGTCGTGCGCTCGGGCACCAACTTCCACGCGGTCGTGCACGCGCAGCCGCGCCATCTGACGTATCTCAGCCACATTCCGCGCTATCAATACGAGCCGTATCTCAATCGGCACTTGCTGCGCTGGCAGCCGGAATTAATCGTGCAGCTGCCGGAGGGCATCGGGCATGTGCCGTTTCTGGTTCCCGGCTCGGGCGAGTTGATGGCGGCGACGCTGGAATCGCTGCGGCAACATCGCATTGTGATCTGGGGCAAGCACGGCGTCATGGCCCGCTCGGATGTCTCCGTGAAGCGCGCGGCCGATCGGATTGAGTATGCCGAAACCGCCGGGCGCTACGAGTACATGAATCTGGTCAATCACGAACAGGGCGAAGGACTCAGCGTCGACGAGATCCGCGCCATTGCCAAGTTGTGGAATATTGAGCAGAACATTTTCTAACGGAATACGCACCACGTATTTCGTATTTCGTAGTGCGTGGTGCGTGGTGCGTGGTGCGTAACCAGAGGTGAACCCGTGACCAAACACCCAACTGACATCCAAACCCGATCGGCCTATCGCGCAGCGAAAGAACGCTACGCCCTGCTCGGCGTCGATGTCGATAAAATCTTGAAGACGCTCAACACCGTGTCACTGAGCCTACATTGCTGGCAAGGCGACGATGTGGGTGGCTTCGAGAATTTCGGCGCGGGGCTGAGCGGCGGCATTGCGGCGACCGGTAACTATCCCGGCAAGGCGCGCACACCCGACGAATTGCGCGGCGATCTCGACGAAGTCTACAGCCTGATCCCCGGTTTACATCGACTGAGCCTGCACGCGATGTATGCCGAAACGAATGGCCGCAAGGTCGATCGCAATGAGCTGCGCCCGGAACACTTCACGAACTGGGTCAGTTGGGCCGCGGCGAATAAACACGGCCTCGACTTCAACCCGACGTGCTTCTCGCATCCCAAAGCGGATAGCGGCTTCACGCTGGCCCATCAAGACCAAGCCATGCGCGATTTCTGGATCGAGCACTGCATCGCCTCGCGCCAGATCGGCGAATTCTTCGGCAATGAACTCGGCACGCCGTGCATCACCAACATCTGGATTCCCGATGGCTACAAAGACACGCCGGTCGATCGCTTCGCGCCGCGCGAACGCTTGAAGGATTCGCTGGACAAGATCCTCGCTGAACCGATCGATCCACAGTACAACCTCGACTCGATCGAAGGCAAGCTCTTCGGCCTCGGCGCAGAGAGTTACACCGTCGGCTCGCACGAGTTCTATCTGGGCTATGCGGTCGCCAATCAGACACTGCTCACGCTCGACGCGGGTCACTTTCATCCCACGGAAACCATCGCCGACAAAATTTCTTCCGTGCTGCTATACGTGCCGGAGCTACTGCTGCACGTCAGCCGCGGCGTGCGNNTGCGCTGGGACAGCGATCATGTGGTCGTCTACAACGACGATCTGCTGGCGATTGCGCAGGAGATCGTGCGCGGCGGATTCTTAGATCGCGTGCACATCGGGCTGGACTATTTCGACGCGAGTATCAATCGGGTGGCCGCCTACGTAATCGGGGCGCGGAACACCCTGCGCGCGGTGTTGACGGCGCTGCTCGAGCCGATCGATCTGATGAAGAAAGTGGAACTCAGCGGCGACTATTCACAACGGCTGGCGCTGCTGGAAGAGATCAAAGGCTTGCCGTTTGGCGCGGTGTGGGATTATCATTGTTTGAAACAAGGTGTACCCGTTGGACTGCGCTTCATGGATGAAGTGCGCGCTTACGAGAAAAAGGTACTGGCAAAGCGGGCATGAGGCAGGAGACAAGAAGCAGGATGCAAGAGGCAAGAAGCATCATCCGCAAAATGCAATGCGTGACCCGCAAGGGGTGATGCGTGAGTGGCAAGGCAATCAACAATCAGCAATCAACGATCAGCAATTCAAGGAGAAGGCCATGAACGGATGGGCAGGACAAATTTTAGATATTGATTTAACCAGCGGGGCGATCAAGACGCATCCGCTGGATGAAAAAATGGCGCACCTATTTCTGGGCGGACGCGGCCTCGGCGCGCGGCTGCTGTGGGACGAAGTCGGCCCCGGCGTCGATGCGCTGTCGCCGGAGAACGTGTTGATCTTTACGAACGGACCATTGACGGCGACCGGCTATCAAACCAGCAATCGCTTCTCGGTCACGACGAAAAGCCCTCTAACCGGTACCGTGTTAGACGCCAATTCGGGCGGTTTCTGGGGCATGCAGTTCAAGAAGACGGGCTACGATGCGCTCATCGTGCGCGGCCGCGCGGAGAAACCGGTCTATATCGAAATCACCCCGGCGGGCATTACGATCAAAGGCGCCGCCGCGTTGTGGGGCAAGCGCGTGCGCGAAACGACCAAGGCGCTGGGCCAGAACAACAACAAGCGCAACGTCCTGTGCATCGGTCCGGCGGGTGAGAATCTCAGCCGCATCGCCGCGATCATGAACGACGGCGAACGATCGCTGGCGCGCGGCGGACCGGGCGCGGTGATGGGCAGCAAGAACCTCAAGGCCATCGTCGTCGAAGGCAAACAGCGGCCCGACGTGGAGGATCCGGAGCAGTTCAAATTCATGCTGTATGAAACGCGCAAGCTGCTGCGGGCCAGCCCGTTGACGAGTCAAGCCCTGCCGGAATTCGGCACCGTGGTGATGATGAACATCGTCAACAACATCGGGGCGCTGCCCACGCGCAATTATCAGCAGAGCCAGTTTGAGAATGCGGAAGCGATCTCCGGCGAAGAACTGACCGACAAGTATCTCGTCAAGAATGCGTCGTGCTGGGCGTGCCCGATCGGTTGTACGCGCATCAGCAAAACGGACAAGGTGGAAGGTGAAGGGCCGGAGTTCGAGACGACGTGGGCATTCGGCGCTTCGTGCGGCATCGACGATCTGCCCGCCATCATCGAAGCGAATGCCATCTGCAACGATCTGGGCATGGATACGATCTCAGCCGGATCGACCATCGCCTGCGCGATGGAATTGACCGAGCGCGGCCAGCTCGATAGCGATCTGCGCTTCGGACGCGCCGACCTGCTGGCCTCGACGTTGGAAGACATGGGCTACCGGCGCGGGCTGGGCGCTGAACTGACGGATGGCAGTCTGCGCTTTGCGACCAAATACGGCGTGCCCGAACTCTCGATGAGCGTGAAGGGGTTGGAGATGCCGGCGTATGATCCGCGCGGCATGCAAGGGCAAGGTCTGTTATATGCCACCTCGAATCGCGGCGCGTGCCACATGCGCGGCAACATGCTGGGCCTCGAAGTGCTGGGCCTGCCCAAGTTGATCGACCGCTTCCAGGTACAGGGCAAATCGAGCTTCGTGATCCTGCATCAGAATTCATCGGCCGCCATCGATTCGCTGGTGATCTGCAAATTCACCAATATGGGCGTGGCCGACGAATATTTTGCGCGGGTGCTCTCGGCCGTGACGGGCGTGAAGTACGCCACGGGCGATTTGATCAAAGTGGGCGAACGGGTGTGGAACGTGGAACGGATGTACAATCTGCGCGAAGGCTTTACACGCGCCGATGATACGCTGCCACCGCGCTTGCTGAATGAAGCGGTCGCCGCAGGGCCGAGCAAGGGCTGGGTCAACAAGTTGGAACCGATGTTGAAAGAATACTATCGCGGGCGCGGCTGGGACGAACAAGGCGTGCCGAAAGACAAGAAGCTAGCGGAGTTGCAGTTAGCCGATCTGAAGGAGGCCGTGCGATGATTGACGAACGCATCTATCAACAATTCTGCGAAATCGGCCGCGACCTGTTTGACAGCAACATGATCAGTTCGCACGGCGGCAACATCAGCGTGCGCCTCGGCGACCGGGTGATCATCAAGCGGCGCGGCGCGCAGCTGGGACGCTTGAAGCCGCACGATCTGATCGAGACGCAGATCGAGAAAAACGACAGCGGCGTGGCGCTGGCCTCGTCCGAGCTGCTGATCCATCGCACGATCTATCAGATGACGCCGGCGCTGGCCATCGTGCACTGCCATCCGCGCACGGCCATCGCCTTTTCGCTCTCGCGCGATGAGATCGTCCCGATCGATAATGAGGCGTCGTATCTGCTGAAGAAAGTGCCCGTGATCTGGGAAGAGTTCGCCTCGGGCACGCCGGAGATGGCGAAGAACCTCGCCACGACGTTGCAGTCGTACAAGATCGTTTTCCTGCGTGGACACGGCAGTTTTGCCACCGGGCAGACGCTGGATGAAGCGTTCCACTGGTCGTCCACGTTGGAAGAATCGTGCCAGATCGCGTTGGCCGCGAAGATCATCAACGAGCCGTTCATCGAATATCGCGGGATGAGCGAGGGGTACAAAAAGTGGTGAGTGATAAGTCAATGTCATTATGTCATTAAGTTGGCGCGCCGCCCAGGTCATTCCCGCACGCTTTTAGCGGGAATCCAGTGCCCAACCCGCGCGATTTGCCAATCGTCAGTCTGGATGCCCGACAGAAGCATTCGGGCATGACGCCCATTGGGCCTAACTTAATGACATTGAGTGATGAGTAATTGATGCGACTTGCTGTGGCAGTGCGGTTTGCCGTCCCGATGTTTTCAACGCAAATCGGGCGGAAAGTTAACCTGGATTCGCTTCGGATGAATACGGAAAGCCTTTCCAAAAGTTTTCTCAAAGGATTGAGGCTATGGATAGTCGTATCATTAGCCTTCGTAGTCGGTTGTCTGGCGTTAGGCCCAGTTGCATGTAATTTGATATCTACTTTGCTTCATCAAAGCATGTGTGGAAATGATCTCGTCAAGCAAAAGATCTCGCCCAATGGACAACGTAAGGCAGTAGTCTTCCTTCGAAATTGTGGAGCAACTTCGGCCTACGAAACGAATGTCAGTATCCTCGGCAACAATGAGGCGCTTTCCGATAATGATGAGGGGAATACTTTTAGTATCCTCGATGGCGCTTGGTTCATCGACGCAAAATGGGAAGACGATTCAACTTTGCACATTGTCGATGAGCTGTCGAAGTATCGTATTTACCTTCAAGAAAATAATTATCAGGGCGTCAAGGTGAAGTACGAAGTGCGAGGATCAAAATAGTGAAAGAGCCTCATCGAGGTATCCTATGATCGCTAAAGCGCAGCTCTTCATCACCTGTCTGGCCGAACAGTTCTTCTCGCCGATGTTGAAAGACATGGTGACAGTGCTGGAACGGCTCGGCGTGCAGTGCGAGTTTCCTGAGGCACAGACGTGCTGCGGCCAGCCGATGTTCAATAGCGGCTTTCAGTCGCAGGCACGCGACCTTACTCGGAAGTGGATCAACGTGTTCGATCGCACCGACGGCTATATCGTTTCACCATCGGGTTCGTGCGTGGACATGGTGTGTCATCACTACCCCGATCTGTTTCCCGCCGGCACGGTCGATCATGAACGGGCCAAGGCGGTAGCTTCGCGCACGTTTGAATTCACACAATTTCTGGTCGACGAATTGAAGATCACCGACGTGGGCGCGGTCTTTCCGCACAAGGTGACCTATCACGCTTCGTGCCACTTGCTGCGCGGCTTACGCGGCCGCGCCCAGCCCAAGCAATTGCTGCAGGGTGTGAAAGGTCTGGAACTCGTGTCGCTGAATGAAGAAGAAACGTGCTGCGGCTTTGGCGGCGTCTTCAGCGTCATCTATCCCGAAGTCTCACAGTCGATGATGGAAGTGAAGGTGCGCAACATCGAGGCCAGCGGCGCGGATACTATCGTGGCCTGCGATGCGGGCTGCCTGATGAACATCGCGGGCGGGCTGAAGAAGGTGAATTCGCCGATCAAGGCGATGCACCTAATCGAAATTTTGGCGCAACGGTGACGGAAACGTGGTGCGTGATGCGTATTGCGTGAAAGGACCGCAGTTGTCACACAATACCCATCACGCGATACGTTTTCAATAGAGAGAAATCCACTATGGCTCACACCCCCACCCACATCGACTTCCGCGCCAACGTGCAGCACGTGCCGCCGCAGATGCCGCCTTCGGTACAGAAGGCCACGGCGAAGTTTCTAGGCAATCGCGCCGGGCTAGTTGATCTGTATGGCCCGGATAACTGGGAAGTGCTGCGGGAAGCGGGACACGAAATTCGCCTGCACGCGATCCATCATCTCGATCATTACCTGACGCAACTTGAAGAACAGGTAACGCAAGCCGGAGGGCACGTCCATTGGGCGCGCGATGCCACCGCAGCCCGATCGATCGTGCTGCAGATCGCGCGCGAGCACAACGTCAAGCGCGTAGTCAAAGCCAAAAGCATGGCGAGTGAGGAGATCAACCTCAATCACGCGCTGGAAGAGGCGGGCATTCAGACATTAGAAACGGACCTCGGCGAATATATCGTGCAGTTGGCGGGCGAGATGCCGTCGCACATCATCGTGCCGGCGGTGCATTTGACCAAGGAAGGCATCGCCGATCTATTCCACGACAAGCTCGGCGGCGACGCGCCCGCCGAACCGACCGCGCTCACGGCGATTGCGCGCGCGCGCCTGCGCGAAGAGTTTCTCGCCGCCGACATGGGTTTGTCGGGCGCAAATTTCATGGTGGCCGAAACCGGCACGATCGTGTTGGTGACAAACGAGGGCAATGGTCGCATGTGCACGACGCTGCCGCCCGTGCACGTCGCCATCGCCGGCATCGATAAAGTCGTACCGGATATGCCAAGCTTATCGGTGCTGCTCAAGCTGCTGGCGCGCAGCGCGACGGGGCAAAAGATTTCGACCTATACGTCATTCATTCATGGCCCACGTCAATCGACTGAAGAAAATGGCCCGCAAGAATTTCACCTGATCTTGTTGGACAATGGCCGCACCCGCATCCTGAAAGACGAAGTCGCACGTGAGACGATGTTGTGCATTCGCTGCGGCGCCTGTCTGAACGTGTGCCCGGTCTACAACCACGTCGGCGGGCACGCCTACGGTTGGGTGTACTCCGGCCCGATCGGATCGATCCTCTCGCCGCAATTATTGGGCACAGCTGTTGCGGCCGATCTGCCGTTCGCGTCATCGCTGTGTGGCGCGTGCGGCGATGTGTGCCCGGTGAAAATCCCGCTTCCGAAGATTTTATTGCATCTGCGCCAGCGCGTCGTCGAAGGCGATCAGGTTGAAGCGGCGACAGCCTCGCCGGTGATTCAAGCCGGCGTGAGCGCGGGCACGCTGGCCCTCGGCACGCCGTGGCTGTATCAACTCGGTACGCTGTTGCTGCCCCTGGTCCAGAAGCCGTTGCAGCGCGGCGCGTGGCTGCCCAACCTGCCGCCGCCGATCAACCGCTGGACGATGGTGCGCCCCTTCCCGGCGTTTGGAGCCGATTTTCGCGCTTGGTGGAATAAGCGCACCGGCAAGCCGCTCACGCCTAAGTGGCTGCGCAACGCGGCGCTCATTGCCATCACGATCGAGGTGGGGTTGGCAATAGCGTGGTTGTTGACTCGCAAGCGTGGGGACAAGAAATGATGGCAAATACGGCGCGTGAAGAAATGTTGGACAAAGTGCGAGCGGCATTGAAGCGTACGGCTGATTCTAGTGTTGCACCGATTCCGGCGACGGCCCGCATCGCGCCACGAACGGCAGGTAACGCTGAAGCCGAACTCGCTTCACTCTTTTCTGAAATCGAGAAGTTGGGCGGCCAGACCCAACGCCTTGAAAATAAGGCCGATCTTGAAGCGGCACTGCGTGAACTGGTTGCGACCGAATCGATCAAGAAAGCGACGCTATGGCAAACGGCGGAGTTGAAAGCATGGGGGGTTGAGGACGCGCTGAGATCGATCGGGGTGGGGATCATCTCACCCTATGCGTCGAATCGTGAGGTCGCCGAGTGCGATCTCGGCGTGACGGGCGCAGACTTCGCTCTGCCGGAAACCGGAACACTGGTGCTGCGATCGTCGATCGAGCAGCCCCGCACTGTTTCTTTGCTGCCGCGTGTGCATCTGGCCCTCATTCGTCCGGTGTGTCTGCGCGCGGATCTTCATCAAGTTTTTGAAGAGGCCAAGCACGCCGGCTACTTCGTGTTTGTCACCGGACCAAGCCGCACCGCCGACATCGAGTTGACGGTGACCGTGGGTGTGCACGGGCCGAAGACGTTGTGCGTGATCGCGCTTCCCTAATGAGATCTTGGAGGTTTTGAAAACCTCCAAGATCTTTTTCTTACGCTGTTTCCACCGCTCGTTCCCGCGATATCCCCACGCGCGCCATCGCCTGTAGAAACGGCGTGGGTGGCAGCGTGGCGAACATGCGCACATTCTGCGTCAGCGAAGCCTGCTCATCCAGGAAACTCAACACGTGCTCGATCGAGTTGCGCTTGAACAACGCCGCGAAGATCGACTGAATCCGCTCCGGCTCGCGTTCCATGATATCCAGCAGCAACGAGTCATACAGCCGGTAGCGCGCCGAATCTTCCGGCACCTCAAAAGGTTGATCGTGCTTGAGCAGCGACTGCACAATCGCCGCCGAGTCGGACTGCACTCGCATGAACGCAAAACCCGTCGAGGGTTTGAGGCGGCCACCCCGCATCCCGATCGACATCACGCGCCCTCCGAGGCGTCGCGGATAAGGCCGATCGGTGATCGGGATCACGCCGCCTTCCTGCCGCGTGAGGTGATACTCGTCAATCTTCAGCACGTCGCGCAGATAAATCTGCAGCGCCTGTTCGTATTCGTGCGGCAGTAGCGGCCTGTTCGAGAACAACGTGTACTCCACCAGCGCATGCCGTTCGTCGAAGGGCAGCAAGTAGAAGAAGCGCGTCGCCCCATTTTGCGGTGTGCGAAAATCGAGGAAGGTGGCCGCACTCGGATCGAACGCCGGTTGCGCCGTTTCAATCTCCCAGCCTTTGAAGTGCAGCTTGAGCTGATGAGAGCGGTCATCGACCATGACCTGTCGCGGGATACTGTCGAATACCCAGCGGCCCGTTACCGCTTCACGGTTGATGATCACGCGCGCGGCGTCACCGCCATCTTCGATGTTATCTACTTTGCCATGCAGCCACGTCACGTTGGGATGCTGCGCCAGTTCGCGTCGCGCGTGCTCGTAGAAATCGCTGCCGCGAATGGTGCGATAGCGATAACGGCGCAGGGGCACGCGCAGCTCGCCGTTGAGTCCGGCCAGATGCAGTTGATCCCACGTGCGGCAGGCAACGCCGTCGAAGAGCGTGGGCCGATCGGACCAATAACTCCACGTGCGATCGTTGCGTTCTTTCGGATCGTGATCGACGATCAAGATCGAGCGATCACGATCCGAGCTGTCGATCAAATGTTGGGCCAAGCTCAACCCGGCCAGCCCGGCTCCGGCGATGATGTAATCGTAGGGCATCATAATTCCGATAGTGTCATTCCGAACGACGCCCAGCGCGCCTCCGTCGCATAGCGGCGGGCAAGGCGAGTGAGGAATCTTTTTTCTGATCGACAAACGCCCTAGACGGTGGTAGAGATGCCTCGTCGTTCCTCCTCGGCATGACACTGCTAAGCCACAGATCGAACAAACCCAACAATTTGCGCGGTGCGCTCACGTGCGCGCGGCGCACGAACACATCGTAGTCATGGCCTTCGATGTCGTCCAGAATGCGGCGATACAGCTCACCGGCCGCCGCGATGGCGAAGCGACCATCTTCATTCAACAGCGCAATCCCCGGCCACGCTTCCGCATACAAGCGGCGATTGCGTTCGATCTGAAAGCGCATGAAGGCGCGCCAGCGATCATCGACCTGTCCGCGCGCCACATCCGCTTCGGATAAGCCGAACGCGGCCAGTTCTTCAGCAGGCAGATACACGCGGCCCGCGCGCCAATCCTCGCCGACGTCGCGCAAAATGTTGGTGAGCTGCAACGCCACACCCAGTTTGATCGCGTATGGAATCGCACCCGCGTTGCGATAACCGATGATGCGCATGCTCATCAGTCCCACGGTCGACGCGACGCCGTAAGCATACGTAGCCAGATCGTCAAACGTGGCGTAACGCGTTTGGTCAAGATCGCGCGCCACGCCGTCGATGAGCTGTTCGGCCAGACGCAACGGAATGTGATAACGTCGCCGCGTGTCAGCCCAGGCGACGGCCACCAGACTATCGATCGGCGGTTCAGCCGCTAAAGCGACGTGACGCCACTCATTCAGATCGTGCCCGGCATCGCACTCAGGACAATCGACGATGTCGTCGGTGACGCGGCAGAAAGCATACAAGGCGCGCACGGCCCAGCGTTTCTCGCGCGGGAGAAAACTCGAAGCGCGATAAAACGATCGGCTGTGGTGGGCCGTTACGGTGGCGCAGTGCGCGTAAGCGCGATCGAGCAGCACACGATCAGCCAACGACTGCGGCGCGGCAATCGTGATCGACTGCCACGCCTCAAGCGCGTGCGACAGCAGCAGCGGTTCCCAGGTGTGTGTTTGAATCATGCTGGTTCAACCCAGTTCAATTGAGCAGGGGGTGTAAAGACCGGACGCGTCACGCCGACCTCTTTCAGGATGCGTTCGGTGGTCAAGCGCGCCGAGAGCAGCGCCATCGGCAGACCCGCGCCGGGGTGTGTGCTCGAGCCGACGAAGTACAGGTTGCGATAGCGCGCGTGTCGATTGTGCGGGCGCAGGTAACCGACTTGCCAGAAATTGTGACTCAGACCAAACGCCGCGCCTTTCGCCAGATTGTAGATGTTCATCCATTCGCGCGGGGTATACGTCACTTCGTACTTCAAGTGTTGATCGAGATCGGTTACGCCAAGTTCAGCTAGCCGCCGAATGACGAAGGAGCGCGCCTGCGCCGTTAAAGCATCCCAGTCTTGCGCGGTATGATCGTCGATGTGACCGACCGGCACGAGCACGAACAAAGTATCCTGGCCCACAGGCGCGGCGGCGGGATCAACACGAGCGGGCGCGTGGACGTAGAAACTCGGTTGATCGGGCAGCGTGTGATCGTGGAAGATGCGATCGAAACTGTCGCGATAATCGCCCGACAAGAAGACGTTGTGCGTATCCAACTGCGGATAGACGCGATCGGTCGCCCAATAGAACATGATGGCCGAGCACGTATACTGAAGCTTCTCCAACCGATCGGCCGCGGCCCGATCGGGCAACAGGTTGCGATAGACGTAAGGCAGATCGGCATTGGCGACGATCACATCGGCAGTACGGCGCGAACCATCGCTCAAGATGACGCCCGTGGCGCGCCGGCCATCGACTTCGATCTGCTTAACGGGTGTGTTGTATTCGAAGCGCACGCCGAGCGAGGTCGCAATCGACGTAAGGTTTTCGATGACGCGATACAGGCCACCCATGGGGAACCACACGCCACCAGCGAGTTCCGTGTACTGTAACAACGAATAGGTCGCAGGCGCATCATACGGGCTGAGTCCCAGATACATGTTCTGAAAAGTAAAGGCCGCCTTGAGGTGCGGATCATCGAAGTAATGGCCGATGTTGTGATAGTGCTTGACCAACGCCTTGAGTTTGAACAGCAACGGCAAATTGGCCGGGCTGAAGTATTGCGCCAGATTGTAGAAGTTGCGACCCACAAAACGCTGCAACGAAGTGTGATAGTTGACGCGGCCTTCGTCGAGATAGCGCAGCAGGCCGCCAAACGCGCCCGGCTCGATCGCTTCGAGTTGCGATTGCAGCGAATTCAGATCGGACGTAAGCGACAAGGTCAGGCCGTCGTCGAAGCGCACGCGATAGGTGGGATCGATCCGGCGCAGGTCGAGCTGTTCGTCCATCCGCGCGCCGAGCGCCGCGTAGGTTTCGGCAAAGACTTCGGGCATCAGGAACAACGTCGGACCCAGATCGAAGCGATGGCCGTCGCGCACGAGTTGATCGCAGCGTCCGCCGGGCCGGGCATTTTGTTCGAGGACGGTCACGCGGTAACCCTGGCGCGCCAGGCGCGCCGCGGTGGCAATTCCGCCGAGTCCGGCGCCGATAATCAAGGCAGTTGAACGTGATGACATGGTTGTGTATCCTCTTGTGTTCCGCTAAACTTTGTTACAGGTTTCAGTATAGGGTCAAGGGGTCGGATTGGCTTAACGACTGGCTAACAATTTCCTATCAAATTTACTTCCCCAGTTTTGGAATCGCGCGCCCGGTCTGCGGTCCAGTGCTGCACCCATACCCCCACGACATGCCTAGCATTTTCCACCTTTTCCGCGAGTGATACCTGCATTTGCGCCGACACCTGACCGACGAACCTCAGACGGGAATCGATTATGTCCCCGTTTGTTGCTCCACGCGCTGCTTGATGGTCAACAGCATCTTGCGCGTCATCACAAATCCGATCGGATCGGTGAACACTTCCCAGATCAATTTGAACGCGAAGGTGCGCGGCGCATAATCCAGGCGCGTGCGCGTGATCAGGCGCGTGATGCCATCGGGGCGTTCGTCCAGATAGAACACCCACGCATAGTTGGTGTAGGTGGTCTGTCCCGGCTGTGGCAGCGGATCGGCAATGCCCGTCTTGAAATCCGCGCCCGCCAGCAGCAGCCAGCGACCGCGCTCCAGCGCCACGACTTGATGCACTGGATAGCCCTGCGGCCCCATGCGCATCTGATCGCCCACCTTCAATTCCCATGCGGGCGCCACACGATCGGCATTGTGCATCTGGCAGCGCCCGATGTTCTCCAGCAGCTCGTAGCTGTACATTCCGCCGCGCTCCTGCCCGATCTGCGCCATCCACGGCCAGACTTCACTGGCGGGCGCGTGAATGGTAATGGCGAACGTCGTGATAATACGAGGATTGGGGACGCGCTCGTCGCCGGGCAGTGTGCGCTGCACTTCCTCGCTCGTCGCACCCCAGCGCCGATAGTGTGAACGCGTCAATGGTTGCAGGACGAGATTGGTCGCAATCAGTAGCGCGCCGCCAACGTTTTCGAGAATTTCCTTCAATGTCGTCATGATTCCTTATCTCCAGTGTTGATGGTCGCATGATACTCGTAAACCACGAGTGATGTCGTCTATCGAAAGATAGATTGTGAGATAGAACTGAGATGCTCCTATCTTACCCGCTATCCAACAAAAACTCCCCC
The DNA here is from genome assembly GCA_003154115.1 of Anaerolineae bacterium. GTDB lineage: Bacteria > Chloroflexota > Anaerolineae > Fen-1058 > Fen-1058 > Fen-1058. The sequence goes on along the minus strand of PMCF01000342.1, from coordinate 11,110 downwards.
ATCGCCGGAGGAGTTGTGATCCTGGTCAAGTGGATAGGATGGAAAAGTTATTTCCGGCGCTTCTTGCAAATCATCACTTTGACGGCTGCCAAGCCGGTTGAGTATTCAAGTAGCCATCTCCAACCATTTTTTGCCGGGCCTGCCCATCCAATGTTTGAAGCCATATTTCTGATGTTGCACCTGTGAGAACTGTATAAGCCAACCACTTGCCATTGTGCGACAAAGATGGGAACCCTGCTAATTGTCCCTCTTCAGATACCGCTTGAACATCCTTTGTTGGATTCTTAGGATCAACCGACAGTGGCACGCGGTAAATTACACCAAACGGCCCTGGCCAATCGCCGGTTGCGTCAACTGGGTTGGCAACAAAATACAAAGCGGCGCTGTCTGGAGAAAATACGGGAGTATAAAAACCCGGGCCGAACAAATTGGGCGAATTGACTGAGGACTCATGTAAGTAGAACCTTGATTTGGTAGGGTCGTTTATACTTACTACCGTCAGATAAGCGTTTGAATAACTATGTGGGGTAGCGATGGCTAACAGTTGACTGTTCGGCGACCAAGCTAGTCCGTGCGGTGATAGGTCGTGAATTCCTATGGAATGCTCTATGGGCGTCGCTGGTTGATTGTCTGATAGGTATTGCTCTGCATCTGCAATCGAAGCAGGATTACGACTCACTTGAACAGCCGGTACGCGCGCCCCTTGGTATGCGATATATCTTCCATCTGGCGACCATGTTGTGTACAAACACCCGTGATAGCAGTATTCCTCAGAAATGATCTGCTCAATTTTTCCTGCTATCGAATCACCGTTCTTCTGCAAATTGACGCGATATATCCCCTGTTCTTTTCCATCGGAAAATCCTGGCACGCCGCGCCCGAAGACAAATCTAGTTCCGTCCGGTGACCAACTGGGGTAGCTGCTATAACGATCACCTATACCAACCATAGCCGTCTTGCCTGTCTCCAGATCGAGAATCAATATTTTTGTTCGTCCATAGAACGAACAAGTGACTGCATAAGCGATTCTTTGCCCATTCGGTGACCATGTGAAGAACTGGACGCCCGGCTTGAAACTGCCGTGTGATGCCCCTTGATCTGTGCAATCAGACGCCGTTAGCTGTCTTGAGTCGCTCAGCTCTATGTCATAGAGCCACAGTTCGACAAAGTCCGATCTGTCGGAAAGATAAGCGACGTTCCCAGGATACTTATCGTTCGTTGGAGATTGCTTCAAATCGGTTCTTGTCAACAGGTTTGTAGGTGGCGCAAGCGAAGGTATAGACACTGGATTGTCCGGCTGCATAGGGTTGCAAGCCCCTGCGATAAAGCATAGCATAACAACAATCGTTACTCTTACAACAAAACGGTTTAGCATGGCTCCTTCTTCAAGCATGGCATCCGAATATCTTGCTCATTTTCTGCGCTTCTTACGGATCATCGCTTCGAGTTGGGCGATCATGTCGTTGGCGCGCTGCTCGTAGGACTGCAAGGCGGAGAGCCATTGATCGGCGGCAGTGAATACGTCTTCGTGCGGATCGGGGGTGTCGAGCGCCTTACGCAAGTTGTCGCGCTCACCCGCATCGAGACGGCGCAGCATGCGGAGGATGGCCATGACGCTGTAGCCTGCGCGCGACAAGGTGCGAATCACCCGTACTCGATCGAGATCGGCGGCTCCATAGCTTCGATAACGGCTGTGTGGATCACGCGGCACTTTCAGCAAGCCGTTGCGTTCCCAGTTGCGCAGCATATCCGAAGTCACACCCAGCAACTTCGCTGCGTCTTTGATGCGCAGCGGCTTCGTCGAGGTAGCGCTGGCCGCACCCTGCGCCCAGCGCTCTAGCAAACTCGCCGCGGCCTCGGCCTGCGCACGCTCGGCCTGCACCAACGCCAGATGGCGAAAAGATTGTTCGAGCGCGCCGCCTAGATCGCCGGAAGCCGATCGGCGCACCAGCGTCAACGCCGATTCGCGGATGTTACGACCCGGCCAACCGCCATGCAGCGCCGTGCGCGCGAAGCGCATTTGATCGATGTGGAATTCGGTGTAGAGGCGATAGCCGTTGGGCGCACGCGGAATCGGCGGCAGGAAGCCCCACACTTCGTACAGGCGGACGGTGTTGGGGTGCACGCCCGCGGCGCGTGCGACTTGAACGGTGGAGTAGGGTCGAGGTTTCACGTAGGATCTCCGGCCTCAGTATAACGCGAGTCGAAGATCGCGCCAAGATGCCTCATCCCCAACCCCTCTCCCGAAGCGGAACAGCACGCTTTGGGAGAGGGGGATCGACCACGACGCCGAGAGTGTCGATGCCGCGTTGAGCCAATTCGCGCAGCATGAAACGGCCCAATTCATCGTCGCCCACTTTGCCGATGAACACCACGCGCAAACCCAGCCGCGCCGCAGGCACAGATCGCGGACGAACTGCCGATGGTCAGCGTGGCGTCGTCGATGATCTGCTCCACCTGCCCGCAGGCGGGCGTCACAGCGCCGCGCCATTCGCGCTCATCGGACTCCACGCTAATGTCCAGCGGAAATTCGGCTTTCAACACATCGACGCCGGGCACGATCAAACGGCGCGCGGTTTCGATCACGACCCGGCGGCGATCTTCGGGCGCTACTTTCTTCTTGGCTGGATCGAGCAAGTAGGAGAGCGGCTCAAGAAACAGGGCGAGTTACTGCTCAGCCGCATCCCGCCCAGCGCGCCGCCGCGCATAGCGCGGACACGGAGTCGAAGGATAGCGGGCTGAGTAGTAACCTTTCCTTTAGATTCCCAGCCTGCTTGCACAAGGCGTAGCCCGCCCGTTGGATTACCGGGCTGCCTTTGAACGCTTGAGGCGGGAAGATTGTTCTTTTGCCAAAGCTCGGCTTTGACTCCGGTTGCTTCAAGCAGGTAAATCTTTGGATGAAAAGTGTGACCCGGACGGGTGTTGTGCACGATCTTTGCACTGACAGCGAGAGACTTTAACTCCTGAAGTACTTCAACGGATGTTCCTTGATGGTCAATTCCGACAATTACTTGAACGTTTGCACCACGCGACTTTGCCTGAATGATGCGTGGCGCAAGGTGGCGAACCCCTGGTCGATTGGCAAACGCCGATACAATCCAAACCTTATCGAAGAAGGGGGCCTGAGATTGCAGTAGGTTGATGAGGATAAGTCCCACTTGGGAAGCGGGCTGAATAACCAAGTCGGTTTTCATTAGCGTTACACCATTCTCGGATAATGTTTTGATTACACCTGTAGGCTGTTTGAAATGCACGCTGCAAATGGCGCGTGGATTATTTGCCTATATTGTTTCTATGTAGATGACAGTCGTTCTTTCAGGCCCGAGTAGCGTTCGCTCGGTTTGTTGTTGTGAACGGCCATGCCCAGCGCACGTTGGCTGCCGACCAGCACCACTAACTTCCGGGCGCGTGTGATGGCCGTGTAGAGCAGGTTGCGCTGAAGCATCAAATAGTGCTGCGTGAGCAGCGGCATGACGATGACGGGATATTCGCTGCCCTGCGCTTTGTGGACGCTGACGGCATAGGCCAACGCCAATTCATCGGCCTCGCTCCACTCGTACTCGACTGGCCGATCGTCGATCGAGACGGCGAGGGTCTGATTCTCTAAATCGATCTCCGTTACATACCCCATATCTCCGTTGTAGACATCTTTATCGTAGTTGTTGCGCGTCTGCATCACGCGGTCGCCCACGCGGAACAGCGTGCCGGCCAGTTTGCGCTCGGCCTTTTTGGGCGAGGGCGGATTGAGTTTCTCTTGCAGGCGCGCGTTTAAGTTAGTGACGCCGGTACTGCTGCGATACATTGGCGCGAGCACCTGGATGTCGGTGGGCTTCAGGCCGAATTTATTCGGAATGCGCACGCCCACCAAATCCACGATCAATTCGACTGCTTCGTCGGGATCCTCTTTGACGAAGAAGAAAAAATCATCGGCCTCTTTGGGCGTCAGCGGCATTTGCCCGCGCTTGATGCGATGCGAATTGGTGATGATGTGCGAATTCATCGCCTGCCGGAAGATCACGTCCAGGCGGATGACGGCAGCGCGGCCCGAATCGATCACGTCGCGCAGCACGTCGCCCGCGCCCACGCTGGGCAGTTGATCGACATCGCCGACGAGGAGCAGGTGCGCGTCGAGAGGCACGGCTTTGAGCAGATGATTCATCAACAGCAGATCGATCATGCTGGCTTCGTCGACGATGAGCATGTCGATCTCCAGCGGATTCTGCGCGTTGCGTTTGAAGCCTTCGCCCGGTGCGAACTCCAACAACCGATGGATGGTCTTGGCCGGTCGGTCCGTGGCCTGGCTCAAGCGCTTGGCGGCACGGCCGGTGGGCGAGGCCAGCGCGTAACGCCGATTGAACTTCTCCAGCAGATCGATCATCGCGCGCATCGCAGTGGTCTTGCCAGTCCCTGGGCCACCTGTGAGCACCGTGACCTTGCTCTTTAGGGCGGTGCGCACCGCCTGCTGTTGTTGATCGCTGAGGCGGGCGGTGGGGCGATTCGAGACGACGGTGCTCAGTTCGTTCAGCGCGGCTTGCAGATCGATGTGCTGTAGATTGTTAAGGCGCGACAGATTCGAATCGATGATGGCATTCAGACGGTGGGCGACACTCTTTTCGCCTTGATAAAAAGGCATGAGATAGATCGCCGGTTCTTCGCGCAGCGCTTGTTGGCCGGAGCTGAGCGCTGTCAGTGGTTTAGGTTGACCGAGGGTGTAGGTAACCGGCGCTGCGCGCACGGCTTGATCGGCAGCGAGAAATTCGTCAATCGATTGCTCGGGCTGCGGCGGCTGTCGTTTGGGCAGCGAGCTCACGATCGGGTAAATGATATCGCGCTTGATCTGATCGGATTGAATCAAGGTGTCCAACGAAGCGGTCACTTGATCGGGCTGCACTTCGAGCAATTCGCTGGCGTCGTGAATGAGTTGCGACTGTGGCGCGAAGGCATGACCCTGATCGGTGAAGTTGCTCAGCGTGTAGACGACGCCCGCCGCCACACGCGAAGGCGCATCGTGCGGCAAGCCCAGATCGTGTGCAATTTTATCGGCGGTCTTGAAGCCGATACCGTAGATGTCCTGCGCCAACCGATAGGGATCGGCCTGCACCAGATCGATGGAGGTGTCGCCATACTGCTTGTAGATTTTCACGGCGAGGCTGGTGCTGACGCCGTGGCTCTGTAGGAACAGCATCACTTGCTTGATGGATTTTTGCTCGTCCCAGGCCTGGGCGATGGCGGCGGTGCGTTTGGAACCGATGCCCAGCACCTCGCGGATGCGCTCCGGGGAATGATCGAGCACATCCAGCGTGTCGGTGCCGAATTTCTTCACGATGCGTGACGCCGTGACCGGGCCTACTCCTTTGATGAGGCCGGAACCAAGATATTTCTTGATCCCTTCAATGGTGGCCGGCAAAATCTGTTCACACTTTTCGGCTTTGAACTGCTTGCCATACTGCGCATTGGTCAGCCACTGCCCTTGCAGTCGCAGCGATTCGCCCGGCGTGATCTCCGGCAGATTGCCGACGACGGTGACAAGATCAGGATAGCCGCGCGCGGTGAGGCGGAGGACGGTGTAGCCGTTCTCTTCATTGTAGTAAGTGATGCGTTCGACGAGGCCGTCTAGAGAATCCATAGCAATTAACGATCCCGCTCCGCTGCGCTGCGGGGACTTCGTGATCAATGACCAATGCCGCTTCGCGGCGCACAGGGATTTGTGACACAGATATGATAGCACACCTGAAAAAGGATAGGCATACATCCGAGAATTAGATTTGGTCAGAGGATGGAATATTCTGGCGAGAACGCGGGGCGCCCAGCTAGAGCAAGTTATGCTCTACGGCAAACTTGATCAACTGGGCTATATTCTTCACGCCGATTTTGTCCATAATGTTGCGGCGATGCACTTCCACGGTTCGGACGCTAATCCCCAGCCGCGTGGCAACACGCTGATTGGGTTGGCCGCTGGCGACTAGCTGCAACACTTGACGCTCGCGGGAGGACAAACTGTCCAGGGAGGTGCTGATCGTCGGTCGGGTTTGCAGCTGCTCCCATTTGTCGGCTAAGGCGGGGCTGATAAACATTTCGCCCGCATTGACCGCCCGGAGCGCCGTCAAGATCAGCTGGTTGGGATCGGACTTTAGTATGTAGCCCTGCGCTCCGGCGAGCAGGGCTTGTTCTAAATAGGTTTCATCCAGGAACTCGCCGCCGCGGCCCTCAACCTGCCGCCGCAGATAAGGTAGACCCAAGGCCGTGCCTTGCTGCGGCAGTGTTTGATCAAAGCCGCGTCCGTTATCTTGCACGGTCAACCGCAGGGTACAATGACCCAGGTGCAGCTGCGCCGCAATTTCAGTGGCGTGGGCATGCCGCAAGGTATTAGTCAAGGCTTCTTGCAAGCCGCGAAACGCGATGCGTTCCACTTCGGCCGGCAACCGGCGCACCTGGCCGGTGATGTGCAGTTTGATCGACAAGCCCGTTGAGGCGCACAACCGATCGATATATTGGCGGGCCGCCGGAGCGAGTCCGAAATCGGCCAGCGCCTTGGCATTCAAATCCATGGCCAGATGGCGGACTTGCTGATGGGTCTGCTGCAAGAGTTCGAGGTTCGTCTCCAGGTAGGCCGCGGCCGGTTCATCGTCCGACAGCAAGTTGCGCAGCGCTTCGGAGTTTTTCTGGATGACGGTTAATTGACCGCCGATCGAATCGTGCAGCAAGCTGGCGATATGCGCCTGCTCTTCTTCTTGAGCCGTAGTCAAGCGATTGCTCAGACTGCGCGCCTCTGCTTCGCGGGCTTGCGCTTCCGCCATGGCGCGGCGCTGCTCCAAAGCCGCGGCCGCCAACGCGGCGAACAAATCCAAGGTATGCAAGTCTTCCTGGCTGAATTGGCGCGGCGCTTGATAGACGATACTCAAGGTGCCCACCAACCGATTTTGCCGGACCAGCGGCATAGCGACGACCGCGCCCATTTGAAAGGGTTCGAATAGTGCGACACGATCGGCAAAATCGGCGTAGTCCGAGATGGTTTGAACCTGGCGCAGCTGGGCCGCTCGACCATTCAAGCCGTGTCCCAGCTGCACATTGCGTCCCAACAAGGACGACGGAAAATTTTCGAGCGCCGTGATGATGAGATGATTCACCTAATCGTAAAGCAGCAGTGCGCCGGCGTCGGCCTCGGCGAGTTGAATCGCGGCGCGCAGGAGTTGTTGATGTAGTTGTGGCGTGGTCTGCGTTTTGGCTAGATCGACGCCCACTTGATGCAGGAGCGTTAAGCGTTTGACGTTGCGCTGAATCGCTTCATAGGAGCGCGCATTCTGCATCGCCAGCGCCACTTGATCGGCAAAGGCCTGGGCGCGGCGGGCCTGTTCGGCGGTGTAGAAGTTGGGCGTGGCGCTATCGAAGTTGAGAAAGCCGACGACTTGCCCCTTCACGCGGATCGGTACGCCGAGGTAGGCACATCGAAGACTTCGTTGAGATCGAGCGTACTATTCAAGGCCGCGGCGGTTTCGCGCAGCGCCTCGACCATATCTATTTCGCGCCGCTCGGCTTCGACCACGCGCGCGTTTTCGATGGCGATCGCCGCTTGTTGGGCGAGGGCCTGCAAATGCTCGGCGTGCTTGGCGGGTAAAGAAATCGGGCGCGGCGCTACTCAAGCTGATAAATCCGATCGCTTGACCTTCAATGCAGATCGGCACACCCAAGTAGGACCGAATCCAGTAAGTGTCTGCAACCCACATCCAGCCCGGGTAAAGATGCACGTCAGAGATGACGAGCGGCTTGCGGACTTCGGCCATGATGTGCAAGTTGGCGGTTTCATTGACTGAAAAGCGCGTGGTGCTCAAGACCTCGTTGTTAAGGGATTCGGTATAGCAGCGACTGCGCGCGAAGTAAGCTGGGTGGTGATCATCGATGAGGAGGACGGCGCCCAAGTCGTGCGGCACGATCCGGCGGACATTTTCCAACACCCGATCGAGCAGCTCATCGAGGTTATGCGTCATGCTCAAGGCTTCGGCGGTGTCGCGCAGGGCTTCGGCCAATTTGCGCTGCTCACGTTCGGCGGTTTCAGCCCGCTTGCGTTCGGTGATGTCCTGGAGCTGGGAGATGACGTAGAGCGGATGGCCGTGGCTGTCGCGCACGAGCGAGGCGCTGAGCAGCGTCCAGATGAGATGACCTTGTTTGTGGATGTAGCGCTTCTCGTACTTGAACGATTGAATTTCGCCACGGATCAACTGTTGACCCAGCGTAGATTTTCCGGCAGATCAGCGGGGTGAGTGATGGTGGCGAACTCCAACTGTTGCAGTTCTGCTTCGCTATAGCCCACCATCTCGCAGAAGGCACGATTCGCCGCGAGACAGCCTCCGTCGGTGTCGCCCAGCACCATGCCGATGGCCGCATATTCGAACGCGCTGCGAAACGGACTCGCGTCGATGCGTTTCGTGCTCCACGACTGTTCATTAAAAGGTTGATCGGTCAGGATCGGTTCTGGCATGGCAGATGGGATCGAAACGAGATAAGGAAATTATACCGAGGCACGGGTTGCAGGTGGTTGGTTTCCGCCAACCGAGATCGCGCCAATGGGTTTCGCCTCATCGTGCAGCATAAGAGGGGATTTCTTTATCGATGCTCATCCATGTCAACCCGTGCCCTAATTGAAAAATTGAAAAGACTGTGATTACTACTCAGCCGTCATTCCCGCGAAGGCGGGAATCCCGCCTTCGCGGCGCGGAGCGTGACCTTGCGCAGTCCGGCGTTCTGGCTGAGTAGTTATACTGCGAACGGTAACAGATTGCGAAAAAAAATCTGATCCGCGAATTGCGCGNNCGCGAATGTCCGCGAATTATTCGTGAAAATTCGCGGATCAAAAAGCGCAGTTTATGCCCACGCACAGTGTACAGATTGTGAAACACAGGTCGCTGATTCAACCTACTTTTCGCTAGACGTGGGGGTCGACGTTGGCGCCGTCGCCTTCTTCTTGCGCCGCTTGAAGTACGCAATCACCACCACTATGATGACCACCGGAATCGCGAATGGCAGCACCACAATGCCCAGCCAGATCAGCATGTCGCCCAGGCCCTGCAGCAGGCCGCTCAACGCATTCCCCGCCGATTCCACCGTCTTGCCCGGCTGCCAATAAACGGGAGTGGGGGTGGGCGTCGGCGTTGGAGTCAACGTCGGGGTGGGCGTGGGCAGCTGCGGATTGAGCGTGACCACCAGGGTCGAGAAGGCCGATCGGTCTTTGAGGAACTGCATGCGACCTTTGATCTGCTCGATCTCGTTCTCCACATCCGTCAGCTGCGCGTTGACCTTCAGGGCCTCTTCCACCGTCTTGGCATCCTTTAGAAAATCGCGGATGCGCGCCGCGGTCGCTTCCTGGTTGTTCAGGCGCGATTGCAGATCGACGTATTCAGCGCTCACGTCCTGGCCGGACGCCGTATCATTCAGCACTTGCACGGCCAGTCCGCGCAGACGACGCTGTGCCACTTCAAATTGATCGACCGGCACACCCATCGTCATTTGGGCATACTTGAAGCCGTCTTGCAGCCAAGTCTTTGACGCGACGATGTAGCCGCCGGTATCCGTCGCCACGCTGGTGGCCTGATCCAACGCTCGATCGGTGTCGGCGACCAACAACGTCATTTCGCCGTTCTTGATGATCAGGCGACCCTGCTGATAGGGCGAGGCCTGCACTCCGATAGATGTGTCTTTCACTGCGCCGGCGGCGGGCGCACCAGCAGCGGGCGCATTGGAAGCCGAGGCATCGGCAGCAGAGGCCGCTCCTGCCGCTGGCGCTTCCTGTGGCGCAGCAGGCTGTGCCGGCTGTACAGCAGCCTCCTGTCGAACCACTTGCGGCGCGAGTGTTGCGGCCGCAGGCGAGCTGCATGCTGAAATCAGGATCGATACGACGATGAGCACATTGATCAACGAGAATACTTTACGGGCGTTCATGTTCTGCTCCTTTCTGTTTCCATCTTAGCACAAATGGCACGGTATGGCACAACGAGATTTGTCACACCGTTGGCGATTACTGAGTACAACGCAAAAGTGTTGGTGACTTGTGGGATACGCTCCTGCTGGATGGCACATCCAGCGTCTGGTAGCGCCGGATGTGCCATCCAGCAGGAGCATGGCCGAGCAGTATGCTCACCCAACAGTTTTGCTGTATACCCGCGATCACTTGTCTCTTGGCGCAGTCGAACCAGTCTCCCCGTGCTTCGCCCGCTTGCGCTGCGCACGCACAATGAGCCACAGCACCAACGCCAGCGGGATCAGAATCGGGCCAAGGGCCACCACCAGCCAGATCGTCGCATCGATCAGGCCGCGCAGCAAGTTGCCGGCCGATTTCGCCGCAGCCTCGACCGTCTTGCCCGGCTGCCAGGCTTCTGGCGTGGGCGTAGGCCGCTGCGGATTGAGCGTGACCACGATGGTGGAGAAAGCCGATCGGTCTTTGAGATATTGCATGCGGCCTTTGATCTGCTCGATCTCGCTTTCCACCTCGGACAGTTTGACGTTCACTTGCAGGGCCTCATCGACATTCTTGGCGTCCTTCAACAATTCACGGATGCGCGCCGCCGTCGCTTCCTGGTTAGTCAGGCGCGCTTGCAGATCGACGAATTCATCGCTCACATCCTGACCTGACGATGTGTCGCTCTGCACCTCTACCGCCAGCGCGCGGAGTTGGCGCTGCACCGCCTCGAATTGATCGGACGGCACGCCCATCGTCAACGTGGCCGATTTGGCGTCGCCGCTGTTCCACGTCTTGGAACTGACCACATAGCCGCCGCTGTTCACGGCGATGCCCGTCGCTTGATCCAACGCCCGATCGGTATCCGCCACGATCAACGTCATCTCGCCGTTCTTGATGATCATCTGGATGGAACTGTGCGGGGCGGAGTTGGGCAGGTTAGCTGAGGCTTGACCAGTAGCCTTGCTCGCGGCGGGCGCAGCAGGGGCAGAGGCAGCAGACATCGTAGCGGCAGGGGCTGCAGGCGCAGGCGTTGCAGCCGCACCACCACCACACGCCACCAGCACCAGCATCAACACCATCAACAACGGCAGACTAATCAAATTCTTGCGGGCGTTCATCTTCATCCTCCTGAATTGATTTGGGTGTGGCTAATCTCAG
>PMCF01000177.1 GCA_003154115.1 Anaerolineae bacterium | reverse complement strand
TTCGCACGCCCTGTCCGCGCTATGCGTGGGGGCGCGCCTGGCGAAGACGCGCGCAATGACGCAGGCTGAATAGATAACAAAAACGCAGAACGCTTCCGCTCTGCGTCTCACCGCATCGAATTCGAATGGCGCCCACGCTCAGTTGGGCAGGATCAACTTCATATNNAGCCCCATCACATTCCAGCCGCCGGCTACCGCGTCCTTCTCGTCCACCAGCACGTCGAAGTTCATATTGAACTTCTGCGCGAAGGCGCGCATATCGTCGACGTTGTCATTCGCCAGCGTATCGATCGCCAGTACGCGCAGGCCCTTGCCCTTGTTCCAGTTGTACTGTTCGACCAGCAGCGGCATCTCCTGCTTGCACGGTCCGCACCACGTCGCCCAGAAGTTGATCACGACCGGCGAGCCGCGCAACGCCGACAGGTGTATGGTGCGCCCGTCGAGGGTGGGCAGTTCGAAGTCAGGGATCGCCTCGCCTTCCTGTGGCAGGCGATTAGCCGCTGCGCCACCCTGCAAAGCCGGCTGGCTAGTCCGCACTAGAGACGTCGCGGAGGATGGAGACAAGAAGGCAGGCCGCACGACCAACAAGACACCGATCACAATCGCCAGCACGGATGCGATCAGCGGCAAAGCACGACGCCACTTTGGCTGCGTGGGAACTTCGCTCATCGTCGCCTCACGCCGCGGCTTCCTCCGCTACTTGATTGACCGCACGTCCACCGAGGTAACCGAGATAAGCGGGAACCAACGGCAGCACACACGGCGACAAAAACGACAACAGGCCCGCGACAAACGCAATCGGGAGGGTCGCTTCACCCGTCTCAATCGCGCTCGCATCGACGAGCAGGCCCAGCCGAGAAGCGGCCGAGGCCAACTGCGTCATCTGCCCGGACAGCAACATGATGCCCAGGATGATCAAGAAGACGCCGGTGACGATCTCGAAAGCGCGGATATACCTGCGCAGGCGGCGCAGAATGTTGGTCGCCCGATCGATGAGCAAGCCCATCGCCAGAAACGGCAGGCCCAGCCCCATAGCGTAGACGGCCGCCAGAATCAGCGCCGTGCCGGCTTGCTCCTGAGTCAGGCCCATCGTCATGATGGCGCCCAGCGTCACGCCGATACACGGCGACCAGCCCGCGGCGAAGAAGATACCCATCAAATACGAAGAGCCGAAACTCGCCCCGCCGCTATATTGCTTGCGCGTATCGTAATTCAGAAATGGAATCTTGAAGATGCCCAGCGTATGCAAGCCGAAGATGATGACCACCACGCCGCCGATACGCGTGAGCCAGTCGCGGTAATCAAACAGGAGGCGGCCTAAAAACGTCGTCGCCCCGCCAAAGACAAACACGATGATGGTCGACAGGCCCAGCACGAACAACCACGCGTGCAGGAAGACCTGGAACCGCAGCGCAAACGTCACCGGCCGGCGCTTGGGCATTGCCTGAGTCGTCATCGACCTACTTGCCTTCCTTCTTCTTCTCCACCAACAGGCGCAGCGTCTCGATGTCCTTCTCCAGGTTCTTCTGGCGTGAGCGCACACTGAACACATACAGGAACGTCAGCAGCCAGAAGATGGCGTAGGCCGGAATCAAAAATGTCGCGATGTTGCTCATTTCAGGACTCATGAGTCTCTCTCCTCTTAACTATTGATGATCTCCTGCTTCAACTGCGCCACTTCATCGGCCGAGCGTTCGACCCGTGTGCGGATCAGCATCAATACGAGGTAGACCAGCGTAAACGCGCCGAGCGCGATGAACATCGGCGGGCGCATGCCGGGGGTCAACCCAAATCCCGGCGTCTGGCCCAGATCGGGATGAATCGTATTGAACCACTTGGTCGAGAAATAGGTCAGCGGCACGCTGACAAACCCGATGATGCCGTACACCGCGCTGAAGCGCGCGCGCCGCTGCGGATCGTCGATCGCGCCGCGCAGCATCAGATACGCCACGTAGATGAACTCGGTGATGGCCGTCGTCGTCAGGCGCGGATCCCACGTCCACCACGTATTCCACACGGGCCGGGCCCACAACATGCCCGAAGCCAGCACCATCAGGCCGAACACCACGCCGATTTCCACCGAGGACGCCGCGGCAATATCGTACTTGCGCTGCTCGCTGCGCCACAGGTACAAAATGCTGCACACAAACGTGACGAACATCGCCAACCCCGCAATCCAGGCGATGCCCACATGAAAATAGAAGATGCGCTGCACATCTCCGCCCGACAATTTATCGGCCGTGGGCGCCGTAAACGCAAACACGATGCCGACCACAATCATCAACGCGGCCAGCACCATGAACAACCCATCGACTCGACTGCGTGCTTGAGCCATCTGCTCCTCCTCGCTCGATTACGGCAATTGTATCACTTCGATCGGACGATCGCCTGATCGATCCAGGGCAAACCGATCCGTTCGATCTGTGTCAAAGCCTCATGCAGCTGCGCGTCCAACTCCGCCCGATTGGCATAGCGCCACAATAACGTTTGGGCTTCGGCAATCGTCGCGGCGACCGCCGCGGCTGCGGTTGCCGTCTCCAACGCACTACCCCGCGTCTGCCATACCAGCTGCGCCAACGAGGCGCCGGGCTGGGCCGACAAGGCCAACGGATTCTCATCCGCGCGGCGCTGCAAGCGCACATCGAATTGAAACTCGCGCGGATCGAGACTATACACCCCTTGCAACTCGACAAAGCCATGCGTGCCGTCCGGCAGCTCTTTGACGAAATACAGATACGGCACCTCACCGACAAGTTGCTGCTGCGCCAGGCGATAGCCCCGACGCAGCATGGCTGGCGCCAGGCCGATCTCAACCGCTTCGACAAACTCACGCCCACGATGCGCCGGCATCTCCCACGGCTTCGGCGCGTGTGGATCTTCGATCCACTGCACTCCGTAGTGCGCGACTTTGTCAGCCGCATCCCGCAAGGCCGCCTCGTTCGCAGGCCACCAGTAATCGGATACGGGATACTCGCGCAAGTGATACACATACCAGAGCACGGTGCTCAATCGCGCGCCACACGCCTCCGCATAACCACCATACAAGTGCGGTTGCAGCACGTCCGACTTCACGCGCAGCAAATTGACGGTGAAACTTTCGGACGTTCCGTAGCGCAACTGAAACTGAACGATGGTCTGCACGTCAGCGCCCAACGGCTTGCGAAAGCCGAAGAGCTCGTCGGCGGCGCGCAGGCGCGCATCGTAGGCATAGCCCAGCGGCTGAAATTGTGGCGCAATGATTTCCACCAAAGAGGCTTCGAAAGACGTCATCTCAATCTTCCACGATGAAATCGTACACCAGGAACGACGCGCCCAACATCACCAGATCAAACGCGACGAGCAAGCCGAACCAGTTGGCCCATTCGGCAAATTCGCGTCCATCCAGCGCGCCGGCCGTGCACTTCACGGCGGCCAATAAGGCCGGAATCGCGATCGGGAGCAGCAGCACCGGCAGCAGCACCTCGCGCAGGCGCGTGTTGGACGACATCGTGGCGAGCAGCGTGCCGATGCCGCCATACCCGATGGTGCCCAACGCGACGATGAAGATGATCGTCGGCTGCAAGAAGGGCAGATTGAAGAAGATGACAAACAACGGCAGGATCACCGCTTCGATGGCAAACATGAAGACGATGATGCCCAGCGCCTTGCCGAGAAAGATCGCGCTGCGATCGATCGGCGTGAGCAGCAGCGCGTCAAAGCTGCCCCGATCGATCTCGGACGTCAACGAGCGATTCAACCCCAACATTCCGGCAAACGCGACGACGACCCACAACGCGCCCGGCGCTACCGTGCCCGCTTTGGCGACACGCAGATCAAACGCAAAGGCGAACAACAGAATGACCAACACGGAGAAAGCGCCCATGGTGCTAACCATCTCGCGCGTGCGCAGTTCGGACAGAATGTCTTTACGCGCGATATACCACGCCTTGCGGAAAAACGTCATGCCTGAAACTCCGTCATGGCGAGCGCCGTATGTGAAAACATCAGGCAGTCACCCGCTTGAAGTCGCTGCGGAACGTCGTGACATCCACGACTTTCGTGTTGGCTTCGTACACGATCTTGCCGCGCGCCAACACCAGCGCCCGATCGCACATGGCCCAGCCGCGTTCCAAATCGTGGATGGTCATCACGACCGTGCGTTGACCATCGCGCAGCAGGTGCAGCAGTTCTTCCAACCGATCGGACGCATGGGGATCGAGGCCGGTGAAGGGCTCATCGAGCAGCACCACCGCCGGATCGTGCAGTAACGCGCGGGCAATGGCGAGGCGTTGCTGCATCCCGCGCGAGAACGTGCGCGCCCGATCCTGGCGGCGATCGATCAAGTCCACCTTATCCAACAATTCGATGATGCGCGCTTCGAGGTGTGGCACGTCGTACATCTTGCCGAAGAAGCGCAGATTTTCTTCGGCCGTAAGATCGCCATAGAGCAGCGGTTGATGCGATAACAAGCCGATCTGCCGCCGGGCGTGATCCGCGCCTTTGGGCAGCGCATGCCCGGCAATGGAGACCTGCCCGTGCGTCGGACGGCTCAACGTGGCAAGGATGCGCAACAGCGTCGTCTTGCCGGCGCCATTCGGCCCGACGATGGTGACAAATTCGCCGGGCCGTACTTCCAAGTCCAGGCCGCGCAGGGCCATGAACGGGCCGAATTGTTTGGTGAGGGAATTAGCAATGATCAATGATCAAGGTCCAATGAACAATACTTAACGAGTAACAAGTAACGAGTAATTGTGTCGTTTACGTATTACTCGTTACTCATTACGGATTATTCTTCTTCCATCAACTTCATCAGCTTCTCTTTCAACTTCACGCGTCTGGCCTTATAGTTGATCTCATCCAGTTGGCCTGCGGCAAATTCGTCGTCCAACGCCGCGATCTGATCGATCAAGACTTCGCGCTGAATCTCCGCGCGGCGCGGCGCGGCGGCCACCGGTTGCGGCCTCTGCTGGCGGCGCTGCCAGATGATGATACCGACCACGCCGACCAGCACTAAGGCGATACCCAGCAGGATGCGCCAATCGAAGGGCTGGGAGGATACGCCAATCGAAAGGTTTAGAATCTGGCCCGCCTGCACATTCTCCGCCGTGTACTGCTGGAACGTCTGCGCCGTCGGCTGTCCGCTGTTCGGCGCAGCCGGAATGGTCTGTGTGCCGGCCGACTTGAGCAGATCGGAAGTCACGGTCGCTTTGTCCGCCGCGCCGCCCAGCAGCAAATTCACCAGCGTAATCGGCTGGTAGATCGCGCGGCTCAGCGAGGTGGCCGTCACCGGCAAGGTATATTGATACACAATCTGCTGCGCCTGTTTACCCACAGGAATCGCGTCGAAGTAATCCAGGCCGTCGCCGTTCAATTCCATCACCTGCTGCGTGGCCGAATCCATTTGCAGATCGACTGCGGCGGCGGGCAACCCGAAGTGCAGCACCGGGCGGCCAAAGCCTGCCACAAAGCGATCGCCGTTGTTGGATAACACGTAGATCTCGCTGATGCTATATCCATTCGAAGCCGGCTCGACGACAATGTGCAGCGTATCGATCTTGACGTGCGCCATGTCCGGGGTGCTTTCGTAGATCGTGATGGGCAGTGTGACCTGCGGCTGAGCGGGAGCCACCTCGCTGTAAAAACTCAAGTCTTTGTAATCGACGCCCACCGCCACCAGGCTGCTTGGATCGATCTGCGCGTCGGTAATGACGAAACGGCCATTCACGCCCGCTTGGAACGTGCGCGTGATCATGTCTTGCTGGGTGGTTTGATGAGGCAGGATATACAACGTCAACGGCAAATTGTCGGGCACCGGTTGACCGGCCGTGCCGTTGACGATCGTGCCTTCAATCTTCGTTGGTTCGGCCGGCCCGGTGGTGGTCGTAGAGGGCAAACTCCCCGGCGTCGCCGACGGTGTAGTTGAGGACGCGGCCTTGATCGAATTATCATACGCAAAGGTGCGGACATAGTCGATCGCCGCGCGCCGAGCTCCTTCGCTGAGCGTTCCCGCAAACGAAGGCACGTGGCCGGAAGCCAGCGCTTGATCCCAAAGGCCCGGCGCAACTTTCGCCAGCGCGGCAAAATCACTCAGATCGGACAATTTACCCTGGGCATCTTTGCCGTCGCCCTGGCCCTGATCGCCGTGGCAATGCGCGCATTGTTCCTGATACACGGCCTTACCATTGGCAACCTGATCCGGCGTGGCGGCCAGCGACCACGCGTAAGCAATCGCATCCCAGCGTTGATCGGGGGTGAGTGAACTCGCAAACGGCGGCATGCCTTTTTGCAGCCGCCCATTGGTAACCGCGTCGTACCATTGCTCCGGGGTCTGCGCGCGCGCCGTCACGTCAGAAGTGAGATCGGCTACCGGGCTGCCAAACTGCGCCTGAATCTGTGCAGCCTGGGTGCCATCGCCGCGGCCTGCAGCGCCGTGACAGCCTACGCATTTCTGCTGGTAAATCGCTGCGCCCTCGGCCACGCTGGGCCGCCGCGCAGGGAGTTGAAACGGTTCAGTTGATGGTTGCGTCGCCGGTGGTTGCGCCGCCTGACTATCCACCTGCCCGACAGGCGCGGGTGCAGCCAGAGAACAGGCCGCCAGCAGCGAGGCCATCAACAGCAAGACGACGAAAGACAATAGACGCGCAATACTTCGCAAGATAAGTCTCCTCAGTCCAAAATCAGCGGGCAGTCTGGGGTTGTAAGGCCGTGCCGCATTTGGCGCAAAAAGCATCATCGGCGTTGATGGGCTTGCCACACTTGGGGCACGTCGCCGCGCTCGCCACAGAGGGCGCCGTCTTGCGCCGGGCCGCAATCGCCGCTTCGACATCGGCATCGACCAGTTTCGCCACGGCAGTCGTATTCGCCGCGGCAGCCGTCTTTGCCGCGGAAGCCGATCGGGGCTTGCGCCGGGCCGCGATCAGGGCTTCGACCTCATCGGCCTGCGCCACCGGAGCAGGCAAGTCCGCACGAGCCGTCGCCACACCATCGATCTGCTTCAACACCGCGGCGGCCTGCGCCACCAATTCGGCCCGCAAGGGCGTATAGTCCTCGTCATTGACCTTGCCCGTAGCATGATCCATGTCGAGCTCTTTAATCTGGGTGTACAACGATTCGCGCTGCGCCTCTAGCGAGGAGGCGTCCATCGCGCCGGCCTTTGGCAGACGTTGGGCCTGCAACAACGGGCGGCTGACAAAATAGGCCGTGCCAGCCAGAATCACAATACCGATGAGAAGAGCAGATAGTTCCACGCTATACTCGCTTCGAAATGATTTCGGTTCTAGAGCAAATTCCAATTTGGTTTACGCCTTCTGGAGTGGAGCCTTGCCCGTGCCCGTCGCTTTGCGACGGCGGACCGCTGGGCGTAGGCAGGTTCCGGCTGAAGCCTCGAGTCCGGATCATCAATCAACTTGGAAACTGATCTAAAGAGTCTTACTTCGTCTGCAACAACCGATCGAGCACGGCCGACAATTCCGCCACCGTGAGCGGACTGGGTTTGTAGTATTGAACGTTGCCGTCTCGATCGATAACATACGTTTCCGGCACGCCCGTGATGTGATAGCGCGGGCCAATCTTGGTTCCCAAGTCGGGGCCGTTGGCATAGGTGATGCCGAAACGCTGCAGATAGTTGCGCGCATCGCCCTCGATGTCCGTCCAGTCGACGCCCAGGAACACGACCTTGTCTTTGTACTTTTCATACACGGCTTGCAAGTACGGCGCTTCCTGCGCACACGGCACACACCACGACGCCCAGAAATTCACCACCACCGGCTTGCCCTTCAAGTCCGACAAAGCGATCGGGGTTTTGCCGGCATTACCGGGATAACCGTCGAACAGTGTCAAGGTGAAATCGGGCGCAGGGCCGGAGGTCGGACTCGATTGATTGGTGCGGAACAGCGCCAGAGCCAGGATGCCGACGAAGACCACCACCACGCCGATCGCGATAGTGCGCCCGAAGGGTCGTTGGGGTGTAGCCGTCTCTTCTTCAGGCGAGTCCGCACCAGTCGATGTTTCAGGAGGCAGAGATTCAGACATGGTCACCAGTTCTTGAGATCTTTTTCCACGCGATCGGTATACTCATCACCCGTGGACTTGGATGGCGAGTCCGCACGCGTGGCCACAGCCACGGATTGGGGCGAATCCGCACGAGCACCGCGCGCGCGCAGCCGCCGCAGCAGCCACACCACGATTACCGCGCCGACGATCAAGCCCCCGATCGGCAGAACGTACAGCAGCAATGACGTTCCTTCGACAGGAGGTTGCGCCAGCACCCGCGCCCCATAGCGCGCCACGAAATAGTCTTTGATCTGCTGCTCGCTCTGCCCTTCGCCCAACATCTGCCCGATCTGCGCGCGCCACTGCTGGCACGCCGCCGTGCGGCACACATCGAGTGGTTCGTTCTCGCACACCGGGCAATACATTTGCTTGGCGATGTGATTTACATCGTCGGCGGTGACGGGCTGCTTGGCGGCCGGCGTCGGCGTGGGTGGCACAGTGTCCTGCGCCAAAGCCGCACTGGTCAACGCAATGAGCAACAACAGCGCCGCCGTCCATAGCCCCAACAGCGCCAACTTGATCGGTCGCAGCATCACTTCACCGCCTTCAGTGTGCCGATCCGTTCGGGCGCGGCCACGGTCTGTCGCCGCTCCAGCGGCGACGGCCACATGGCGACCAGCGTGCCGATCACCAGGATGATGCCGCCGATCCACAAGAATTGAATCAACGGATTGATGTAGGCCTTAATCGTGCCGAAGCCGCTTTGCTCGCCGAGGAACAACAAATACAGGTCTTCACCCACCGACGACAACACGCCCGGCGGTGTGAGTTCCCCTGTGCCATTCAGAAAGATCTCACGATAAGGCGCCATGCGCACAGTCGGTTGGCCGGGGCGTGCCACGCTGAGGTAGCCTGCGATCACCTCGATATCCCGGCCGCGATCGGTATACCACGCCGTGCAGTCGCCACTGATTCCCACCGTCGGATCGCACGTCAACGCGCGTTCGTAGGTGATGGTGTAATCACCCACTTGCATCGTGCCGCCCGGCGTTAGCGAGCGCTGCGTCTGGACTTGATAGTTCAACGAGCCGATCACGCCGATGCCCATCACCAGCACGCCGAGGTGAATCATATAACCGCCGTAGCGTCGCCGGTTGCGTGAGATGAGGTGCGTGAACGCGGCGAAGTAATTCTCACCCGATAGTTTATGCCGCGCCCGCATGCCCCGCCAATACTCGGTCAGCGTAATCGCCAGCGTGAACGCCACCAGACCAAAGCCGATGACCACAAAGATCATGTTGACGCCCGTGACGAACAGCAGCACCATCACGGCGACGGCAAACACGGCGGGCTTCCACGTCATCTTGCCCAACGCTTCGGGCGATGATTTATGCCACGCCACTAGCGGTCCGATGCCCATCAGCAAGATTAACACAGCCACCTGCGGCCCGATCAGCTGATTGTAGACCGGTGGCCCGACTGTCAACTTGTCACCTGTTATCAGTTCGGAGAACATCGAGTAGTATGTGCCGACGAAGACGGTGAACGTCAACGTCATGAACACAAAGTTGTTCAAGAGGAACATCGCTTCGCGCGAGAGGAACGAATCGAGTTTGTTGTCACTCTTCAATAGGTGCCAGCGGCTGGCAATCAACACCGCCGATCCCACCAGGACAAACGCCGTGAAGCCCAGGAACGGGACGCCCAGGCTCGATCGGGCGAACGAATGGACTGAAGAAATTACACCGGTACGTGTAACGAACGTGCCGAGAATCATCAAGCAGAAGGACAGCACGATCAAGATCATGTTCCAGACTTTGAACATGCCGCGCTTCTCTTGAATGATGACGGAGTGCAGGAACGCGGTCGCTACCAACCACGGCAGCAGAGCCGAATTTTCGACTGGATCCCAACCCCAGTACCCGCCCCAGCCCAGCACATCATATGCCCAGCGCGCACCGAGCAGCAGGCCCATGCTAAGGAATAGCCACGCGATCAAAGTCACGCGCCGCGAAGCGCGGATCCAACTATCGGTCTTGTTGCGAGCCAGCATGGATCCGATCGCAAATGCGAACGGGATCGTCAAACCGACGAAGCCCAGATACAACATCGGCGGATGGATGATCATGCCGGGATGACGCAGCAGTGGATTGAGGCCGGTGCCATCAGGCGACGTGTACGGCAGCAAACCCGCCGGTTGAAAGACCGCCGCGCTGATATTGCCCGCCGAATCGACAAACAGCTTAGCGAAGGGATTGGCAAAGAAGAGCATCAGCAGGATGAAGAACGCCTGCGTCCCGATCGAGACGGCGATGACCCACGGCAGCAGATCGCGATTGTTCTTCCACGGACGCAAAAAGATGAAGAAGATGTACAACGACATCAGCCAGTTCCAGAACAGAATCGATCCGTTCTGGCCGCCCCATAAAGCGGTGATGCGCAGGAAAGTGGGCGTGGTATTGTTGCTAACGCGATACGTATATTCGATGCTGTAATCGCCGACGAGGTTGGCGTAGATGATCACAAGGCAGGCCAATGTCAGGAGTGGCATCACGGCCACAGCCGCGCGCCGGGCGCTTTCAATATAATCGGGACGCCGCTGCGTGCCCCCCAGGATCGCCATGACGAACGCATACATCGCGCTTAACGCGGCGATGACCAGTACCATCAATCCGAGATCGGCTATCATGATTCTCCCTTTAAGAAAGAGATGGAGAGACAGAGAGAGCTACACTCTCTCCGTCTCTCTCTCTATCTTTACCAGATCATTTCTACTTAGCCGTTCTTCTGTTCGACTTGATTTGGAAATTGCTCTTCGTAGCGTGTTGGACACTTCAGCAGGAGGTTATCGGCGTAGAAATTACCATCGGCCGCCAGATGGCCTTCCACAATGGCTTGCGCGTGAGGCTGCAACAGATCGGGCTTGGGGCCTTTGTACACAATGCGCAGGGGCTTTTGCTTTCCGATCTGATCTTCCGTGTCGACGACGTTGAATTCCAGATAGGGTTCGTTGTTGCGCACTTCGTACAGCACCGTGTTGTCATAGATCACCGCGCCGGAAATGCGCACACTCTGATCGACCACCGCCTGGCCGCGAGCACGCAATTGGGACACGGTCAGAAAATACTGGGCGTTGGCCTGCATGCTGGTCACAATCAAGAAGACAATCGCCGCGGCAATCAAGGCAAAACCGAGCAGGTATTTGGGTTTCATAGGGTAATCTCCTCCGGGGAGTAGTGTACCATAGACAAAAAACCGCTGTCAACGAATTCGTTCAAGGATAGGTCATGCATCATGCCTACACTATGCTATTTATCACATATTCGCCTCAAAAAATATGAGAGGAAGATTAATGGTTCATCACGCGTGCTCGCCGCCATTTAAGCAGGCTCTGACCACCCTCACCATGATCAAGATCATATTGGCCGAAAATAGAAACCAGGCTTCTCCACCAGAATCGTTCATTCCTTCAAACGGAGAGAAGCCCGGTTTCTTCGTTGACTGCGAGTCTGCCCGGCCTGGCAGAGATTTTCTGGCTCTTCCGACTTCAACGGGAATTGCTCTCGCTGGATGGTGACATCCAGCGTTCTTGAACGGCGGATGTGACCATCCGCCAGGAGCATTTGCTAATAATCCCGCTCAACCCGGAAGATCCAGATTTTCTTTATGCCGAGACAATCACCGGGGTGCCGCCTTCTTCCACCACGAGCAGATTGTCCTCATACCCGGCAAAAGGCAGCGACCATCGATAGACCCACTTGGCATCATCGGCCAGCACGTTGACACAGCCATGGCTGCGCGGATGACCGAAGTCGTTGTGCCAGTAAGCGCCATGCACCGCCACACCGGCTTCGGTGAAATAAGTGCAGAACGGCACGCCGGGCAAGTCATACGCATCGGAACGGCCTTCAAAGCCATGCATATGCCGCGAGGGACGCTTGCGGACTACCGTATGTTCACCAAGCGGCGTTCCAAAATTTACAAAGCCAATCCCTTCCACCGTAAACGCCGCGCCGGTCGCGCAGCGCGCCGTGTAGACCAGCGAATCGCCTTCATAGGCGTACAGTTTCTGATCTTTCAGGTTGACTTCAAGGCGCTTGTTCGCGGCCAGCGGCGTGATGGGTGTTAATTCCGTCGGGAGGATACGGCGGAGCCCTGCGGCGCGCACATATTCTTTGACGCCCGGATACTCGTCGTCCATGAGCTGATACCAATCCGCGCCGTCTTCGTCCACCAAGTGATCGGCGACTTGATGCACGCTGCTGTAGTACAGCCGATACAAGCGGTACGCCTTATCATTCGGCGCGTTACGCATGTCCACGTAAGGCACCGTCACTTCGGCCCAGAAGCCTTTCTCCGGCACGCGCACGACCACTTCATTCACAACCTGCTTCACCGGCTGCACCCACGAAGAATACACCCACCCGTACTTGGTCAGATTCCAGACGGGATTATGCGCCATGAGGCCTTCCGTTGCCAGCGTGGCGTAGATATCGATCACGTCATCGCGCGATAGGGCATATTCTTTCTGCGCGCCGGGACGGGCCTCGTTGTAGGCCCAGATGCGCCACTCGGTCACGCGCCCCAGGCCAATCGGGCGAGGCTTCTCCGTTTCCGGTTCGGGTGGTTTGAAGAACGCCAGTGACAAAGCGGCGCTCGATAATTTCAGAAAGTCACGTCGATTGAGGTCTGTCATGCACCATTACTATCCAAAAAAAGTTGGGCGCCAGTATACCTGAGATTGATATTGAAACCAAGGTTACGTTTGTACCGGAGAAAGCGGACTCGGCGGGACGCTCGATCCGCCGATCGGGTTTTCGACGCGCGAAACTAGCATCCACAGCGCACCCAAGACCAACGCGCGCCGATGAACAGAGTCGTCCATCGGCGCGCGTTGGTCAACTACTTCATGTACTACTGTCCTAGTAGCAATCCATCGATTTGCTGCTGGAAGGTCTGCAACGGCTGCGCCCCCACCAACGGCTTGCCATTGATGAAGAACGTCGGCGTGCCGGTGACGCCGGCATTGCGCCCTTCCAACGTGTCGGCCTTGACCCGTTCCAGGGTTACATCATTATTCAAGCAGGGATCAAACTTCGTCGCATCCAGTTTTAACTCTTGCGCGAACTTGATCAAATTCTCTTTGGTAAACGTGCCCCCGTTCTCGCCATTCTGCTTGTTGAAGAGCAGATCGTGGTATTCCCAGAATTTACCTTGATCAGCCGCACATTCCGCCGCCTGCGCCGCCCAGATGGATTCCTGTCCCAAAAACGCCGAATGCTTATAGACAAAGTTAATTTTACCGGAATCCACATACTGCTTGAGCAAATCTGGCGCCACGCTTTGTTCGAAGCGTTTGCAGTACGGACACTGATAGTCGGCAAACTCGACGACGGTAACCTTGGCGGCCGCATTTCCTTTCTGATTGGCTCCCCGCACCGTAAAGGCATTGGGGGCCACGGTCTGAGGGCCTTGCGGTTGTTGTTGCTGCGCCGCTGCCGCCGATCCGCCAGCCTGCAACGTGGCGATGGCATCCAAGGTGCCGTCACGCGCGGCGCTGCGTGCGGCTACCGCATCAAACGTAGGCGCAGCTGCCATTGATGGCGCAGCCGCCGTTGAGGCAACGGGCTTTACGACCAACACATTATATGCGGCAAAGCCGAGCACACCGATGAGGATACCCAAGAAGAACCAGGCGGGCGCGATCCATTTCAGGCGCGAAGCGGGCGCGGGGGCCGCGGCCGCTTCCGCGACACTTCCCATGGATTGAAATTCAAGCGGCTCCTGCAGAGAGGGAGCCGACTCAGGTGACAGCTGTTCGCTCAAAATCTCTTCTCCTTAAGTTGTACAAGATGCACCCATTATACCGGCTTTTTTCGCAAGCGACAGGGTTTGCCGAGTGACTTTGCTCACGCCGTATCCGGCGCTGGGCGAGCGTCAGCCGTCCCGGCAATGTCATCCGTCTTGGCCGGCCGTGTCCCAACGGCTGCTATGGCAATCGTGAGATAGCGTGAGAACAGAGGGGCGTCACCAGTCCAGTGGGCGCGGACTAGATGATCGCCCATATTTGCCCCTTACCTCATTTCGGCATACAATCAACCTCGCATCTTGATGATCTGCCATCACTGGGACACTTCCTGCCTGCCAGCACCATCGATCTCAGAAAAGGCCTACGGGACGCCACCGCCCGCTGGCGCGCCGACTCAAAATTCACGAAAGGATCAACCATCTAATGAGCGACCAAACACCGTTACCCAACAAAGAAAACCCATCACTCCCCCCGCCGGCAACCAATCAGGACTGGCGTGACGTGCGACGAGCGGAGCGTGAGGCCCGACGTGAAGAACGACGCGCCAGACACGGGTCGTCAGGCACGCCCTGGGTCGGAGGCGTCATCCTCATTCTGCTGGGCGTCATCCTCCTGCTGCAAAACTTTACCCAGTTTCATCTGAACAACTGGTGGGCGCTGTTTATTCTTCTGCCGGCGTTCGGATCGTTTGCCACGGCCTGGAACATCTATCGCCAGACCGGCCGGCTGAACAGGCGGGTGCGCGGCGCGCTGATTAGCGGCGGTGTGCTCTTGCTGGTAACAGCCGCTTTCCTGTTCAACTTGAATTGGGGATTGGTACTTCCAATATTGTTGATCGTATGGGGCGTTACGTTGCTACTGAACAGCCTGCTGTCGGATTAGGCCTCATCCACATCCAATTAAGACACGGGGAGGATCAAGACCAACGTGCGATGCCTGTTGCGGTACGTAATCATCTTGACCGTGTTGACGGCGTGTTCGCCGACTATACCACTGCGGCCAACAGCAACCAGTGAGATTGGCGCTACGGCGTCGATACCCGCTAGCACGAATACGCCGCCGCCCACGGCGAGACGTGTAACCCCTGCATCAACTACGGCCGAGCTGCCAGTGCAACCTGGAGCTACTGAAGTCTTCGCATCCTCTCCGATAACTCGCATGGCGGTCGTCGATCAGTCGAGTGCCGTCGACACGAGTCGCGCCGGTTGGTGGTCGATTAAAACACTCGGGCCGATCGGCCAGACGTTCAGACCATCGTTCGCCGGGCTGGATGCGATCGGGTTGTGGACAGAGGATCAATGGGATGCCGAGTGCGCTGGAACTGGCGCGAGGTTGCAGGTCAATCTACGCGAGGCGACGATGGAAGGTCCGCTGATTGGGTCGAGTTTCCCCGCTGTTCTTCCCGACTGTTTCAAAGGCATCACTTATTTTGGCTTTCCGGCATTAGTCGCTTTGACGCCAGACAAAGTGTACGTCATCGAGGTGGTCGTCACTTCCGAGGAAAACTGGGGAGTGGTGTGGCAGCAAGATCCAGATGCGTACCCACGTGGCAAGTCGATCGTTCTGGGCGCTTCGGGCGATGCCGACCTGTGGTTCCAAGAGGGTCTGCGCAATTCAACTCCGCCGACCGAGGCATACTGCCAGAACAATTTGTGGCAGCAGGTCAAGCGAACCGACGGCAGCGGCTTTAGAGACCAAGGGGATTGCATCCAGTACGTTACTACCGGGCGATGACGTGAACACTAGATCGGTTCCCGTTTTGATTTACGCCATTGCTCCCGCTGCGCGAAGCGGGTCACATCCAGTGGCTAAACAGCGGACACTTGCACCCCGCCCGGCGCGCCTCCGCCACAACGTGGCGGACAAGGCGTGCGTGCAGTGCGGTGTGTACCCACGCGCAGCGGACTGCGACTGACAATCAGATTGCCAATCTGCAATCAGCATTCGGCAATCATCAATTCAAAGATGTTCCCGGTCTGTGCAAAGTGGCGACGTTGACAGAGATCGAGGCGCAGGGCTGGAGCCTGAACCCGGGCCGCTACGTGGGCGTGGCCGAGCGCGAGGCCGACGACTTTGTGTTTGCCGAAAAATTGGAGGAGTTGAACGAGGAATTGGAAGTGCTGAACGCCGAGGCCCGCGAGTTGGAAGAGCGCATCGGCGAGAATGTGATACGGTTGCTGAACGACAACGATTGAACTACAGAGAACACGGAGGAAAACGTCATGCCAACCCCCACAAGTGCGCCACCGACGGCGATCTATCAACTGAAGATCACGCTGCGCGATTCACATCCGCCCCTCTGGCGGCGAGTGCTGGTGCGCGACGATACGACGCTCGCAAAGTTGAACTTCATCATCCAGATCGCGATGGGCTGGTCGAATTCGCATCTGCACGATTTCACCATTCTGGGCGAACGCTACAGCGAGCCGAGCCCCGAAGACGGGGAGCCGGTGAAAGACGAGCGTCGTTACAAGTTGAATCAATTCGTAACGGGCGCGAAGTTCAAGTTTGCGTACCAATATGACTTCGGCGACAGTTGGGATCACGCGGTGGTGGTCGAGAAAATTCTGCCGCCGGACCCGGGGGTGCGGTATCCGGTCTGCGTGGCAGGCAAACACGCCTGCCCGCCGGAAGATGTGGGCGGCGTGTGGGGCTACGCAGGTTTCCTTGAAGCCCTTGCCGATCCGAATCACGCGGAGCATGAAAACTATTGGGAGTGGATCGGCGGCGAGTTTGACCCGGAGGCATTTGATTTGGAGGGCGTCAATACCCTGTTGAAGCAGATACGCTGAACGCAGCGGTGAGAATGTGGTGAAGTTGTTGGAGTCAGCAGTGTGACAAAAGATTCATGGTTGACTTGCACAGTTCAAGACTTCATCGACAAAGGTGAAGCCGAAGTAAAAACTGGCCCATTTGGTACTCAACTCCACGCCAGCGATTGCGTCGAAACCGGAACGCCTGTGATTAACGCGCGTAACATTGGCTTTGGTGAAATGCGCTTCGAACAGCAGCTGGATCCAGCGGCAACTCAAATGGCGGCCTTCCCGGCCCGCGACCGAGAAGCCTTCATGGCGCACTGGGCCAAAATTCTGCGCGATGAAACCGTCATCGTTAAGGCGATTCTCTTTGAAGGACAGGTGGCCGGGAACGTCGTGTGTTTTGAGCAATCCGGTCAAACGCTCATCGGCTACTGGCTTGGCAAGGAATACTGGGGCAAGGGCATTGCCACCCACGCGTTATCCGAGTTTCTGAATCACGTCAAGACGCGGCCTCTGTATGCCTACGTTGCCAAACACAACCTCGCGTCCAGGCGGGTTTTGGAAAAATGCGGCTTCATGTTGATCGGTGAAGACAAAGCAGCCACCGACACACCGGGCGAAGAGGTCGAAGAATTTTTGTTGAAGTTGGCTTGACTGAAAGCGGGTGGCTGGTATAGGATTGCGGCCCGGGAAACGCTGCCCGACACCTGTGATTTCACACGAGAGCACCTCGATCTTGAAGCGCGCCTCACTGAGGCGAAAATCGCGCGCGAATTGACGGTTGAAACTGACCCATGACAATAAGTGACCCGGACGAATTCATCCAGAAACTTAAAAATCGGGAGCCGGAGAGTTTTGCGCTGCTCTATGCCGCCTACGGAAGCAAGGTCTATGGAATGGCCTACCGCATGACGGGGAACCAGGCCGACGCAGAAGATATCACACAGGAAACTTTTCTTCAGGTTTATCGGAAGGTCGAAGATTTTCGTGGACAAAGCCAGCTGTACACCTGGATATATGCCATCGCCAAGAATTTGTGTTATCGGTATTTCCAACGTGCGAAGAAAAGTTCCTTTGCTATTTTTGAGGACTTGATTTACAGCCAGGCAGAGGTAGAACCGTCAGAGCTAGCAGCCTGGGAAAAGCAGAAATTGATTCGGCAGGTTAAAGAAGGTTGTTTAACCGGACTGGTACGCTGCCTGGCTTTTCAGCAAAGGATGGCCTTCATCCTACATGTCCTGTTGCAGCTTCCCATTCAGGACGTAGCGGAAATTCTCGACAAATCAGACGCAGCCACAAAAGTCCTGCTCCATCGGGCGCGCAAGAACCTGAAGCGTTTTCTCTGTAAAAACTGTTCAGTCTATGATCCGGCGAACCCCTGTCACTGCGGGGACTTGCTGGGATTCTCCCTCCAACAGGGTTGGATCAAACGACCTTCTTCAGGCGAGAAAAATTTCCCGGAGGCTCAACAAATCGAAGGTGAAATCAAAAGGATACGCGAAGTTGTCGAACTCTATGCGCAGCTTCCGACCCCTCAGCCTGCCCAAGATTTAAACCACCGAATTCGGCAGTTGATTTTCGAGCAGGAGGGAGCCATTTTCACCCGCAAAAAAGTGTAACCTTTCTCTATGAGGCTAATCTAACAGTTGATCCTCCACTACGAGGACAATCCCGCTAACAGGAGAAAGGCAACATGTTATTCTCAACAGGTGCAAAATTAACATATAA
>PMCF01000184.1 GCA_003154115.1 Anaerolineae bacterium | reverse complement strand
GCTGTAGAGCCGCTAAAATCACTTTGATCTGGTTCAGGAGATCAGCGATCGGTTGCTCCGTCTGCACCTGGCCAACTGCCTGGTTCGCCGCGCTGGAGTGGATCGACTCCATCAGGTCGAGCACGGTCTCAGCGTGTTTGCGGCGCGCCTCCTGCACTTCCGGCCAGACTGCCTCGGAGTGCTCGTCATACCACCGTTTAATGTCCCAGGCTGACTGCCAGAACTGGATCACGCTACGCAAGATGCTGAAGGATTCTTCCCAGTTAGTCTCATCGGTTGACATCAGAACATGACTCCGTGTGGCCCTCACGTGACCGTCGAGCCTTCAAATTTAACTTCGTACAGATATTGGCTAAGGATGAACAAACCCCGCGGGTAAGTGCTTAAGCGTCGACGCGGCTTCTACCGCACCTCGATCGTTTCCACCGCTCTTTCCAGATCCTGCTCACTCGGCGTGACGTAGATGCGCGTTGTGTTTAGATTTGAGTGCCCTAGCAGCGCTGCCACTTTTTCCAAGCCCACTTCGTTGTCCACTAAATTCTTCGCACAGGGTGGAAGGGCGGCGCGTTGCATCCTTACGGATGTACGTCTCCGCCCAGCCCCCTCAGAACTGGGCGGGCAACTCGTCGCTGCACCCAGCTCGCCAGTGAAGTTCCGTCTCAAGAACAAATTGTCCTTGAGATGTTCTTATTCACATCGTCAGGCTGATCCGAGGTCTAACACCTCCATCCTTACGGTGAATCGAACGACTTCACCTGTGGCCCTTCGTCCTGTGCGCCGTTCTCCGACGCTCCCTGGGTGGGCGTGACTCCACCGGCTACTACGGCCACTCTGTCCCACCTGACCTGTTGCGGCCCAAGACCGTCTCTCCTGGCGGGGAAGGCCCGGTGGTTCCTCGGTAGCTATCTGGTCACTGGAATGGGGTCGGGTTGGCTTCCGAACACGTTCGCTTCCATGAAGCGCTTGAGAGCCGGGTTCTTTGCAACAACAGACGCGCGAACCTGCCTATCCTACGCTCAGGGTTTCCCGCTAACATTTGCTCAACGGGTATCGGCTCTCCTGACCGCCTAGACCACGTTGGTCAGCCGCGGCTTGGTCATGTCTCGCCTTCGCCCGTTACCGGCTAACCCTTCCCATCCTTTCTGAACGTTTGCCTTTTGGGGAGTGGTCTTCCCCTCACAACTCGCTCCTGTTCCCTGGAAGCTGACCAGCCCAGCGTGTCTTGGCGCGCTGAACCGCCAGGGTGAGAAGACTCGTGTCTGCTCACGAGTCGCGTCCATTGACGCATTGACCAGACGCCCGAACGAGCGCCGAAAGGAATGGCGTAGCACATGTGGCGTCAATGACTCGATGCCGGCGGCTCGCCCGTAGCGATTGAGGATGCGCTGCGCCGAGCGCGCTGTCAAACCATCGCTCGTTTCTGTGGAAACAAACACGTGCTCATCTTCACCTATCGGTCGCACCTCGAGCCACGCTTGCAGCGCCTGTCGCGCTTCGGCATTCAACGGAACCGTGCGCTGCCGCGTCCCCTTACCGCACACGGCGACTTGCCCTTTGCGTTCGGACAACTGCACATCACGTTTCAGCATAGCAATCGCCTCACTGACGCGCAGGCCGGTGTGCAACAAAACCAACACCAGCGAGGCATCGCGCCGACGAGAGAGCCAGCGCCTGGGATAGTGCATTTGCGAGTATTGCAGATCCCTTTCGATGGCCCGTTGCAGCGCGAACTGTTCTTTCTTGTCGAGATATCGTGGCCCGCGCGGGGGCTTCTTCGACGAAACGCACGTTAGCCGTCGGATCGTGTTCGATGCGGCCAACCTGTTTCGCCCAGGCCATGAAGGCGGAAAAGGCCGCTAATTTCCGATTGACACCGCACTGCACCTACGCAGTGGGTGCAAGTGTCGTGCTGGCCTTCTGGCGCTTCACGTTCAACAAATATTGCCGATACTCGCGCACGTCGGTGGGCGTGACGGCCTGCGGCGAGAAAGCCTCGCGATTGGTTTGCTCGAACCAGCGGGCGAATAGTCGCACATCGGCGACATAGCCGTTGATGGTCAGGATCGCCCGATCGTGATCGTGCAGATAAGCGGTGAATTCAGTTAAGAAGTTGGCTTCCATGGAAACACCCCTTTTCTCAACGATTCGTGTCGGTAAACCACTCTGCTTCCACCTGCGCCGCAATGAGTGCGGCCCGTTGCAGGGCGGCCTCCAAACGCACGGCTTGATATTTGATCTCCAACGCGCCGATGACGGGTAGACGCTGGGGCAGCAAACCTTGCGGCTCGCGCGCTTGTTGCCGAAAGGCGTCGACTGTGGCCCGATCGGCTGGCATCAGATCGATCTCCGCCAGGCGCATCAAGCGCCATTGCGTATGCTGCCGGTGCCGCAGGCCGTTCACCGTGCCGCGCTCTGCAAGAATGTTGTTCACGGCGGTCAGTTGCTTCTCGGTGAGTGCATCGCCACGTTCGATCACCTGCAGCATGGCGGCAGCGAAACGCTGCTCCGGTTCGAAGTACTGCAAACGATAGAGTTTCTTCGCCACCGGTTGCATCTTCGCTGGAATGTCGCCGGGCCAGTCGGGCGGCAGATTCTCATCGACCTTGTGCAGAATCCGATCGAGCAACAACTGCGCCCGGTGAGCCATGCCGCCATCCATCCGCGCATCGCGGCTGCTCCAGATGTGCGGGCCGCGTTCCAGGTAGCAGTAACTTAACGTCTCGCCCGTGCCGACGGAGACACTGCCGGGGTCGTAATACACTGCCAGACCGGCGCGCCACTTGTGAGGCGCGCACACGATCGGGGCGGGCAGGAGCGCGATGTACAGTGGATTAGTCATGGGTTACGCTCGTTCCGTGAGGCCCAATTCATCGGGATAATCCAACAATTGCTGCAACACCCAAGCCAGTGCACAGGCCGTATCCATTTGAAACTGCGCCCAATTGTGACGGGGCACGCCGTCGAAGGCATCGGGCAACCGCAGTTGCACGTGCACATTGAAATCCGAATCACGTTCGCCCTGAAGATCCGGCGGCAAGACGCGCACCAGGCAATCGGCCGAGTCATGCCGCAGGCCGTGAAACGTGAGGAAGGTGCGGACCAGTCGTGTGGCCGCGCGCTGCGCCATCAACACACTGTTGATGCGGTTGAACTTGCGATAGGCCAGCGACAGGGCTTGCTGCAAGTCAGGATAGTTCGCGAGGTAAGTGCGCAGCATCCACAAAGCCACGACCGGGATCGCCAGTCGCTGATCGGCCTCGGCAGCACCCGCCGCGCCGTGAATCTCACGCACGAGATCAAAGAACGCCGGTGAGTAGGGTGGAATCTCCGGCAAGAGATGAGCCGTGAAGTAGCGCGCATACGCGCGTAACAAAATCACATCATCGGCCGAAGCCGTCGC
The DNA here is from genome assembly GCA_003154115.1 of Anaerolineae bacterium. Classification (GTDB taxonomy): domain Bacteria; phylum Chloroflexota; class Anaerolineae; order Fen-1058; family Fen-1058; genus Fen-1058. The sequence continues at coordinate 3,814 of PMCF01000184.1, read as the reverse complement.
CTGCCGGCGCAGGGCTGCGGGCAACAGGTCGAGCGGCTCACCGATCAGCGCGTTGGGCCGTGCGGCTTCAGGTGCGAGTCCGAAATCTTTCGCGCGGGCCGGATCATCCAGCCGCGTGAATCCATCCAGGCTGTCCCACACCGGCTTCTGCAGAAACTCGCCGATGGGCCTGCCCCAGAATTGCAGGGCCAAGGGTTGTTCAAGCGTGGCCTGGGCGGTAGCGATGACGTTGGCCCATAATTCATAGGTGGTCTGCAATGCCCGATCGGATTTGAGATTGAACAGGACGCGCACGCGTAAGTCCACTCCGGCTTGATGCAGCGCCGCGGCCGAGGCATTCCAGTGCATGATCTTTTCCAGCAGACGCGGACGTTGGGCCGTATCGGCAAAGCCTTCGGTCTCAAACAGGCCGATCGGGCCGGTGGACACCCCCACGGCATTATCGGGACGCACGACGTGCGGAGTGTTGATCAGGTTACGCTCGGTCACGATGTTCAGGCCGGCGCGACAAGCGGCAAAATGCACATCGAGTGTGCAGAGATCGTGGGCCTGATTATCGTGATTGGTCTGCTCGTAAGCATGAGCATGATCATGACCGAGTGCGCGCGCCGTGGCGGCTCCCGCGAGGGTCAACGCATAGGCCGAAGGGGCGCGCCCCGTGCGACCGGCGCGCAGATGTCCCCTGACCTCCAGCGGCGTGAGATAGCCTGCGTCGGTGAGTTGCTTCAGGGCATTTTCGCGCGCACTGCGAGTGAGATCGGCCAGGTGTTCGGCATCGAGCAGGCCGAGAATGGCAAGGCGATCCAGAACGATCCGGGCGGGAGTCGTGGTGTCATCGAGAGGTAAGGTCGGTTCAGCGTTTAACAAACTGGTTGGGTTAGACATGGGGAGAGAGCCTCCTGGCTTTAAGTTGAGCAGCAATAATGGGACAGCAATAACAAGAAGAGAGCCTTTTAGGATAGAGCTGTCTAACGTTTCTGTTGTTGCGGTTGTTGTTGACGTTGAAGTTGCACGGTCTGTCGATACAGCACTTCGGCCTGGCGGTCGCATTCCGCCTGAAGTTCGGCGCAGGCCCGTTGGAGTTCCGTGATTTTGGCAGCTTGGGCCTGTTTGTCGGCCGCCACGGCTTCGTCCCTGGCCAGCTGTTGTCGGAAGGTGATGAAGGCCGAGTCTTGTAGTTTTTTGATCTGTTCCTGCAACTGGGGAATACCGGACTGTTGCAGTTCGCGGCGCAACCCCTCTAGTTCTCTGGTCAGGCGCTCGATCTCGTAAGTGGCCTGTTGCGCGGCGGATTGGTAGCCCTTGATCTTCCTGCTAACGGACCGCGTGATGTCTGTGATGCTCAGCGACACAAGGCGGGCGGGTTCTTCGAGAGCGATGCCCAGGGAGGCCAGGCCACGGCGCAGTTCATCCAGCGTGCTGTCGCAGCCTTCCTGGAAACCACGCTGGTGTTCCTGCCTCATATCCTCATCGGAGTTGCCATAGACAAAAGTAAGCAGCTGCATGTGCATCGGTATCCTTTTCCATTGAAGTGATTTTTGCTGACCGCAACAAGCGATAGCGGCAGCGGGTACGGTCGTCGTCGATCCGTGCGTGCTGCCCGGTTGATTTCTGGATACCGATAACTCCACGGGGATTATCGGTATCCACTTTCCGGTTCAACCCAATAGTGCATCGAAGGCGGCTTCGATGTCGTCGTCGCTGGGCAGGTCGTCGAGTTGGAGCTCAGCCAGGTGTCCGCCGCTCATGACCTGGATGACAGAGGCCGCGCGCAGTCGATCAGGAATGCTTTTGAAAAAGGCGATCAACCGATCGTGCCGGCCCGGATACAGACGCAACTTGACCATGATGATGATCGGCTTGTCGTCGTCGTTAAGGGGTGGGCGTGCCATGCGCGTCACTCCTCGAGATATTTGCGGATCATTGGGAATTGCCGTGGCGATCAGCACATCTGGCGGTCGCGTCAAGCAAACAATCGATAGCCTTCCAAGTCCAGAAAAATACGTTGAAATAGATGTCCCAAGTTGAACAGGCCATAGCACCGTCGCTTGAGTACCTTGATCTTATTGTTCAAGCCTTCCACAAAACCGCTGGAGTCACGGTGTACAAAGTAGTTGGTAATCTCGGTCCACCAGTAATCCAAGGTGTTAAGAAAGGTATCAAAGCACGTCAGGCCACTATGGCGAACCCGCTCTTGCCAAGCCCGCAGTTCCACTTGGGCCTGCATCAGTGACTGCGCTTGCTCAAAGATGGCGGTGAGTTCTTCCCGCAGGAGGTGTGCGGCGGCCAATTCAATCGAATAGCCCAACAGGCGTGCCAGGACGGTTTGCTCGTCCGGCGACAAGTCGGCCTGATTTTTGCGAAAGGCCCACAGACTGCCTTTGAGTTGTTGGTACTCGGCTTTGGGGAGTTCCCGTTTGAGCCGTTTGAGTTCTTGCTTGCGCACGGTGTCGGCGGCGGCACGATACTGTTCGGCCACATGGAACCGATCCATCACGATGCGCACGGGGCGCAAGACTTCGCGCGCCGCATTAATGTAACCGGGGTACATATCCGTGCAGAGGGTTTCAATGGTCTCCCGTAAGGGCGCGGGAATGCTCGTTAAGAACCGCTTGACCGTCACTTTTTCGCGATCCGGGAGTACGCCCAAAATCACGAGGTGACCGTCTGGCAACTGGGCGGTCACGATCACGACGAAATCTCGATGCCCTTTTTTCAAGGCAATCTCGTCCAAGCCCAGCACGCGCAGCTCGGTGTACCGGGTCCAGTCAACCTGTTGGTCAATGCGGCGCTCGATGACGCCCAAGACGACATCATAGGGCAACCGCTCCTTGAGGCGCACATCTTCGATCGTGGCGTTGACCAACTGCACCAACAAATGCGTGTCAAAGGCGTTCGTCTGCGGGCTGTTGGGCGTGTGCCACGTCANNACCGGCCGGCCCAAGATGGGCAGATGTTGCACGATCCCCCCGTCATCGGTGCCATAGGACCGGCGAATCATCCGATCACACCGATGACAGACGGCACTGGTCAAGGTGCTTTCGACCGTGATGATGTATTCGCCTTGGGCCGTGAGTTGCACCTGCAAGATTCGAACATCAGGAATGTCAAGCGAGATCGTAATCTGGGCGGTAGACATGGCTTCACCTCGCGGCGGATTTAAGGCAGTCGCAACATTTTACCGCGTTCATGGTACCCCCATATATGGCTTTACCACGGCAATTCCCAATGAACCCGTATTTTTCTGGACTTGGAAGGCTATCGATTGTTTGCTTGACGCGACCGCCAGATGTGCTGATCGCCACGGCAATTCCCAATGATCCTAACTTTTGGGCATGCGACTCAGACCATTTCATCTATCGTTCCTGTGTTCGCCTGCTGTGAATGAGTTTAGCAGAAATACAACGTGTGGATGTCTCAAAGCTGTGACAGTTTCGGGGATAAGATAGATCGCCGATAACAAAAAAGGGGTATATTGAATCAGCGCGTTAAAAGCGGGGAGTGGGTCAATCCGCGCGCGAGAAACTCTCCCGGCCGCGTAAGCATAGCGGATTGCTACATCGGGCGATCGAAAAATTACGGAGAGGTAAAATGTCCGATCTGACCGATGAAGAACGAAAGGTGTATCACAGCTATCAGAAGAAAATCCGGGCATGGTTCAAGTTAGATTAACAAATTGCCCACAGGCCATTTGTGTGTCACAATTGGTTTGCCTAGGACCAAGGACACCAGGAGATGACCTGTGGGTACACGACGCGATGATATACCCGGAAACTGGGCCGATGAAACGAGGCCCGGTTTGGGCGATTTTCGT
>PMCF01000331.1:439-13427 GCA_003154115.1 Anaerolineae bacterium | reverse complement strand
CCAAATTCGGGAAGTACTGAGCCTATGTACATGTCTCTCCGACAAACTGCTAGCAAACGACCGTCAGCGGCAAGATACGTTGAAGCGCTGGTGTCAAAAAAGCGACGCTCACTCTTCACCCCGGTCTTCGATGATGATTTCCGACAGCGGTTTGCCCGGCAGCCGACCGAATTGATCGGCCAGTTCGCGGCGTTCTGCGTCAGACATGGGGGCCGGTGGTATCGTCTCCGGGCGCGGACGCATCAAGCCGGCCGCGACTAAAATGTCGAGGACTTCATCCGCCTCCGTGCGAGTTTCTTCGGGCACGATCTGCAGGCGGATGATTTGATGTTCAGTCAGATGGAGCGGCGTCAAGGGACGCAGCACACCTTTTTCATATATCGCGATGATCACCGTCATTCAGCATCTCCCCAGCACCTAACCTTGTGTCTTCAAAGCTTCACGATCAGTATACCATCGGCCTTTACCGTACCTCGATTGTTTCCACCGTCATCGGGCGCTGCACCGCTTGCTCACGTGAGGGGGCGCTCGCTGATCCAAATTGTCTGATGCTCAGCAAAAAACGTATGCACATCCTCCAGGTTGGTCAAACGCACTACGCCCACCTGCCCAAACCGCTGTGCCTCGATCTCGGCTTGCAGGCGGAACATGGTCTTAGCCGTGCGCGTCACGATGTGGATTTGCCCGTTCGTGCCAGACATGACGCGACGCCACTTCTTGTCCCACTCGGCCGAGTTGTGATCCTCGACCTCCACGTAAATCCGGTCGTGCTCACGGGTGGCGAGCAGATCGGGATCGAATCGACGGCCCTCAGCTAATGGGATCGTTGCGGGCAACAGGTCAACCTCATATCCAGCCAGCGCCAGTACCTCCGACGCTTCCAGAACAAGATACACTTGTTGCACGATGGCATGCCGGGCCAGCAACATCTCGAAGCCCAGCAGCGGTTCACGCTCCGCGAGAAACTGAAAAGTCTGGCAGCCTTTCGTGGTCAGCCGCACCAGGCAAGGCAATTGGCCGCGCTGAACCCCGGGCACTTTGACCTGTTCGATCAGCCCCCAGGTCTCGGTCAGGTGGCGCAGCATCTTCTTCACTGTGCCGCTGATGTGCGCCGTCTGCCCCCGGGCCAACTGTTTGAGCAACGCTTCGCGGCGACACTCCACTGAACCTCCGAGCAGTTGGATGAAGCGGCTGTCACGATGGAAGGTGCGCGACCCCCGCCAGGCGGCCAGCGCATCATCAGGGTCTGGCGGTTCAGACGATGACGTGAGCGAAGAGAGGGTTGCCTCGGCCCTGGCCGTTAGCGACGCATCGCCGGCCCGTTGATCCTGCTGCGGCTGAATTTCGTCATGCGCCTGTTCCAGGTCAGCCAGGCTGCGCTGTAGAGCCGCTAAAATCACTTTGATCTGGTTCAGGAGATCAGCGATCGGTTGCTCCGTCTGCGCCTGGCCAGCCGCCTGGTTCGCCGCGCTGGTATGGATCGACTCTATCAGGTTGAGCACGGTCTCAGCGTGTTTGCGGCGCTCCTCCCGCATGTCCGGCCAAGCCGCCTCGGACTGCCGGTCATACCACCGTTTGATGTCCCAGGCTGACTGCCAGAACTGGATCACACTGCGCAAGATGCTGAAGGATTCTTCCCAGTTAGTCTCATTGGTTGACATCAGAACATGACTCCGTGTAGCCCCACGTGACCGCCGGGCCTTCAAATTTAACTTCGTTCAGACAGTGGCCGAGGATGAACAAACCCCGCGGGTAAGTGCTTCAGCGTCGACGCGGCTTCTACCGCATCTCAATCGTTTCCACCGCCCGTTCCAGATCATTCTCACTTGGCGTGACGTAGATGCGCGTCGTATTGAGATTGCTATGCCCCAACAGCGCGGCCACTTTTTCCAAGCCCACCTCGTTGTCCACCAAATTCTTGGCAAAGGAATGGCGTAGCACATGTGGCGTCAATGACTCGATGCCAGCGGCTCGCCCGTAGCGATTGAGGATGCGCTGCGCCGAGCGCGCTGTCAAACCATCGCTCGTTTCTGTGGAAACAAACACGTGCTCATCTTCACCTTTCGGTCGTACGTCGAGCCACGCTTGCAGCGCCTGCCGCGCTTCAGCATTCAACGGAACCGTGCGCTGCCGCGTCCCCTTACCGCACACGGCGACTTGCCCTTTGCGTTCGGACAACTGCACATCACGCTTCAGCATAGCAATCGCCTCACTGACGCGCAGACCGGTGTGCCACAGAAACAACACCAGCGAAGCATCGCGCCGGCGCGAGAGCCAGCGCCTGGGATAGTGCATCTGTGAGAATTGCAGATCCCTTTCGATGGCGCGCTGCAAGGCATACTGTTCTTTCTTGTCGAGATACCGCGGCCCGCGCGGGGCTTCTTCGACGAAACGCACGTTCGCCGTCGGATCGTGTTCGATGCGGCCAACCTCTTTGGCCCAGACCATGAAAGTGGACAAGGCCGCCAACTTCCGATTGATGGTGCTGGCCTTCTGGCGCTTCACGTTCAACAAGTGCTGCCGATACTCGCGCACGTCGGTGGGCGTGACGACTTGCGGCGTGAATGCCTCATGGTTGGTCTGCTCGAACCAGCGGGCGAACAGGCGCACATCGGCGACATAGCCATTGATGGTCAGAACCGCCCGATCGTGATCGTGCAGATAAGCGGTGAATTCAGTTAAGATGTTGGCTTCCATGGAAACACTCCCTTCCTCTAATGGCTCGTGTCGGTGAACCACTCTGCTTCCATCTGAGCCGCAATGAGTGCGGCCCGTTGCAGGGCGGCCTCCAAACGCACGGCCTGATACTTGATCTCCAACGCGCCGATGACGGGTAGACGCTGGGGCAGCAAACCTTGTGGCTCGCGTGCCTGTTGCCGAAAGGCGTTGATCGTAGCCCGATCGGCTGGCATCAGATCGATCTCCGCCAGGCGCATCAAACGCCATTGCGTGTGCTGCCGGTGCCGCAGGCCGTTCGCCGTGCCGCGCTCTGCGAGAATGTTGTTCACGGCGGTCAGTTGCTTCTCGGTGAGTGCGTCGCCACGTTCGATCACCTGCAGCATGGCGGCGGCGAAACGCTGCTCCGGTTCGAAGTACTGCAAGCGATAGAGTTTCTTCGCCACCGGTCGCATCTTCGCTGGAATGTCGCCGGGCCAGTCGGGCGGCAGATTCTCATCGACCTTGTGCAGAATCCGATCGAGCAACAACTGCGCCCGGTGAGCCATGCCGCCATCCATCCGCGCATCGCGGCTGCTCCAGATGTGCGGGCCGCGTTCCAGGTAGCAGTAACTTAACGTCTCGCCCGTGCCGACGGAGACACTGCCGGGGTCGTAATACACTGCCAGACCGGCGCGCCACTTGTGAGGCGCACACACGATCGGAGCCGGCAGGAGCGCGATGTACAACAGATCAGTCATGGGTTACGCTCATTCCGTGAGGCCCAATTCATCGGGATAATCCAACAATTGCTGCAATACCCAGGCCAGTGCACAGGCCGTATCCATTTGAAACTGCGCCCAATGGTGACGGGGCACGCCGTCGAAGACCTCGGGCAACCGCAGTTGCACGTGCACATTGAAGTCCGAATCACGCTCGCCCTGAAGATCCGGCGGCAAGACGCGCACCAGGCAATCGGCCGAATCATGACGCAGGCCGTGAAATGTGAGGAAGGTGCGGACCAGTCGCGTGGCCGCGCGCTGCGCCATCAACACGCTGTTGATGCGGTTGAATTTGCGATAGGCCAGTGACAGGGCCTGCTGCAAGTCAGGATAGTTTGCGAGGTAGGTGCGGAGCATCCACAAAGCCACGACCGGGATCGCCAGCCGCTGATCGGCCTCGGCGGCACCCGCCGCACCGTGAATCTCACGCACCAGATCGAAGAACGCCGGTGAGTAGGGTGGAATCTCCGGCAGGAGATGAACCGTGAAGTAGCGCGCATACGCGCGTAACAAGATCACATCATCGGCCGAAGCCGTCGCCTGCCGGCGCAGGGCTGCGGGCAACAGGTCGAGCGGCTCACCGATCGGCGCGTTGGGATGTGCGGCTTCAGGTGCGAGTCCGAAATCTTTCGCGCGGGCCGGATCATCCAGCCGCGTGAATCCATCCACGCTATCCCACACCGGCTTCTGCAGAAACTCGCCGATCGGCCTGCCCCAGAATTGCAGGGCCAAGGGTTGTTCAAGCGTGGCCTGGGCGGTAGCGATGACGTTGGCCCATAATTCATAGGTGGTCTGCAATGCCCGATCGGACTTGAGATTGAACAGGACGCGCACGCGTAAGTCCACTCCGGCTTGATGCAGCGCCGCGGCCGAGGCATTCCAGTGCATGACTTTTTCCAGCAGGCGTGGACGTTGGGCCGTATCGGCAAAGCCTTCGGTCTCAAACAGGCCGATCGGGCCGGTGGACACCCCCACAGCATTATCGGGACGCACGACGTGCGGGGCGTTGATCAGGTTACGCTCGGTCACGATGTTCAGGCCGGCGCGGCAGGCGGCGAAGTGCACATCGAGTGTGCAGAGATCGTGGGCCTGATTATCGTGATTGGTCTGCTCGTAAGCATGCGCGTGGTCATGGCCGAGTGCGCGCGCCGTGGCGGCTCCCGCGAGGGTCAACGCGTAGGCCGAAGGGGCGCGCCCCGTGCGACCGGCGCGCAGATGCCCTCTGACTTCCAGCGGCGTGAGATAGCCTGCGTCGGTAAGTTGCTTCAGGGCATTTTCGCGCGCACTGCGAGTGAGATCGGCCAGGTGTTCGGCATCGAGCAGGCCGAGAATGGCGAGGCGATCCAGGACGATCCGGGCGGGAGTCGTGGTGTCATCGAGAGGTAAGATCGGTTCAGCGTTTAACAAACTGGACGGGTTAGACATAGGAAGAGAGCCTCCTGGCTTTGAGTTGAGCAGCAATAACGGGACAGCAATAACAAGAAGAGAGTCTCTTAGGGTAGAGCTGTCTAACGTTTCTGTTGTTGCGGTTGTTGTTGTTGACGCTGAAGTTGCACGGTCTGTCGATACAGCACTTCGGCCTGGCGGTCGCATTCCGCTTGAAGTTCGACGCAGGCCCGTTGGAGTTCCGTGATTTTGGCCGCCTGGGCCTGTTTGTCGGCCGCCACGGCTTCGTCCCTGGCCAGCTGTTGTCGGAAGGTGATGAAGGCCGCGTCTTGCTGTTTTTTGATTTGTGCCTGCAACTGGGGAATCGAAGTTTGCTCCAATTCCTGACGCAGTTGCGCCACCTGGCTGGTCAGGCGCTCGATCTCGTAGGTGGCCTGTTGCGCGGCGGATTGGTAGCCCTTGATCTTCCTGCTAACGGACCGCGTGATGTCTGTGATGCTCAGCGACACAAGGCGGGCGGGTTCTTCGAGAGCGATGCCCAGGGAGGCCAGGCCACGGCGCAGTTCATCCAGCGTGCTGTCGCAGCCTTCCTGGAAACCACGCTGGTGTTCCTGCCTCATATCCTCATCGGAGTTGCCATAGACAAAAGTAAGCAGCGGCATGTGCATCGGTATCCCTTTCCATTGAAGTGATTTTTGCTGACTGCAACAAGCGATAGCGGCAGCGGGTACGGTTGTCGTCGATCCGTGCGTGCTGCCCGGTTGATTTCTGGATACCGATAACTCCACGGGGATTATCGGTATCCACTTTCCGGTTCAGCCCAACAGCGCATCGAAGGCGGCTTCGATGTCGTCGTCGCTGGGCAGGTCGTCGAGTTGGAGTTCAGCCAGGTGTCCGCCGCTCATGACCTGGATGACGGAGGCCGCGCGCAGTCGATCGGGAATGCCTTTGAAGAAGGCGATCAACCGATCGTGCCGGCCCGGATACAGACGCAACTTGACCATGATGATGATCGGCTTGTCGTCGTCGTTAAGGGGTGGTCGCGCCATGCTCGTCACTCCTCGAGATATTTGCTGACTGCACCGTGGAAGAGTGCCAGCATTTCGGGCGAGCCGGTCAGCCGATCGAAATCCAGATTCTGCACGGGCCGGCCGAATTGATGCGCCCCTTGACCAACGTAAAACGAACCACGTTCATTCTGGATGTGTAACGGTCGACGTGCGCTCTTCAACCCGACTAGCTTGCCCAACGAGGTGGTGCCGTTGATGGCCACCGCGCTCTGTAACAGCAGGCCACCTTGCTTGCCAAACAACTTGATGCTGCCAAATCCGGCGTCGAAAGCCAGCATCTCGAATGACTCACCTGATCGCGCCGCTTTCATCTGCGCATACTTGTACAATCCGCGCGCCGTGCTGATCACCGGATCATCGACGGTGACCGCTTGACCCCTGAAGCGCCGCAGTAGTTCGTCGCGCATCAGCAGCGAGCCGCCCCCCACGATGATGATCGCGGCAAAGCGCTTGAACTGCGACTCCCAGGTCTGTTCGATCAGGCCCAGCACCTCGCGGGCCCAGACCGGTTGCGCGGTGCTAATTTCCAGCGTGCCGGCGCGTAGCTGATCGTCGCGTTCGGCTAGCGAATACAGCCCGTCGCGATTCGTGAGGTCGAGCAAGCGCCGCACGCCGATGTTCTTTCCGGCGGTGAAGCGCTCCACCGGCACGCCCGCGTTGACGGCCAACAGATCGACGGTGTTCATGCCGATCCCCAGAATGCCGAGTTCTTTTTTGAACAGCAGCTTCTTGTCGGCCGGCATCTCGCCGTTTTCGGTCAATAGGTAGTCGAACATCGCGCCGACCGGTTGACTCGCGATCGTCACGGACAGAATTTCAAGCCGGTGGTGAACATCATCGGCAGTCCAGTCATGCACGCCACAGAGAAACTCTTGCACGGCTTTTTGAGTTGTGCCGGCCTCCGATCCCATCAGCGTGGCGATGGGCAAGGCGATCCACAAATTAACGGCACGTGGTTTAGTCATGTTGATCTCCTGTTGAATGAGTTGATGGCAAATCGATCACGAGCAGATCCACTGTGCTCATACCGATGCTCATGATCACGATCTCTTTCGGTTGGAACAACTTCTTCCGATCGGATGGCCTCTCGCCTATGTCGGTGAGCAGCCAGTCGAACATTGCGCCGCTGGGCTGTCCGAGCGAATGGTTGCGTGGTGGTTGTTTAGTCATGCTGAGCTCCTGTTGAATGAGTTAATGGCAAATCGATCACGAGCAGATCCACTTTGTTCAGACCGATGCCCATGATCACGATCTCCTTCGGTTGGAACAACTTCTTCCGATCGGGCGGCCTCTCGCCTGTGTCGGTGAGCAGCCAGTCGAACATCGTGCCGCTGGGCTGTCCGAGCGAATGGTTGAGTGGTGGTTGTTTAGTCATATTGATCTCCTGTTGAATGAGTTGATGGCAAATCGATCACGAGCAGATCCGCCGTGCTCATACCGATGCCCATGACCACGATCTCTTTCGGTTGGAACAACTTCTTCCGATCGGGCGGCCTCTCGCCTGTGTCGGCGAGCAGCCAGTCGAATATCGCGTCGCTGGGCTGCCCGAGCGAATGGATGAGTGGTGGTTGTTTAGTCATGTTGAGCTCCTGGTAGAGTGAATTGAGGTCAATTCGATTTCGCTTGCTGCAAAAAGCGTGCTACTACTACGCCGAAAAGGCCGCTACTCCGCTATCTGGAGTAGTAGTAGCACTTCCGTGGCGCTGCTCCAGTCGGATCAGCGCGGCATCGATCTTATTCGCCGCACTGCCGCCGTACTGCGAGAAGCCCGCGGCCAGCGCCATTTGCCGCTTGCTTTCGCCCCGTTCCCACAACGGCCTGATTTTCTCCGCCACCGCATCAATTTCATCGGCACTCTTGGACGGCGCCTCAGTTGGTCGGTGAGGAGCATTCACCAGATCAGCGCTGGTGAGTGCCACAATTCTGGAGCGATCGACTCGGTAGGTCTGAACCTGCTGGCTATCTCCATTCAGGACCATCACGGCCCGCCCGGGTTGCGCGATGTGTGTCACGGCGGCAATATCTGCGCGATTGTAGAGAATCGTGCGCGCCGCCTCGGGAGAGTTCAATCGAAACGCGATCCGCGACTGGAGCAGATCGGCGGTGGCGCGCGGAATATCCTGACTGCGCCAGGAATGTGCCGCCAGCACCACCAACAACCCGAACTTCTGGCCGCGCCGCGCCAGATCCGTCAGGGGCTCAATCACGCGACCGGCATCCGCAAAGCTGTTGAACTCATCGGCGATGAGCAACATGGGGGGCAGGCTTTGCCGCGCCAACGCGTTATATTCTTCAAGATCTTCCGGCGGAACATTCCCATTCGCGATTTCACGAAACAAGCCCGCCCGTCGTTTGCATTCAGTCTCGATCACCGTCAACATCTCACCCAGATAATCTGGTATCTTCCCAATAATCCGGGGTAATTGCCTGAACTCGCGTGTCGCATTGCCCTCTGGACTGATTACGGGGTCAAGGGACGAATCGCCGCATTTTTCAGGATGTTAGAGACTGGCCGCGTGCGGTGTTATCGCCTACGATGAAGAAGTTAAGAACGCCTACGGCAAGAGCCATTGTATGCTGGACGATTTTGATCTGAACCGTATCCAAGATATCGCTGGGGCCCGTCAGGCCATTCTGCGCCTACTCAACTTGGTTGAAGAGTTGATGGCCGAAAATCGCCAGCTGCGTGAAGACGTGCAGCAATTGCGGGACGAAATCAATCGGTTGAAAGGTGAACAAGGCAAGCCGAAGATCAAACCCAACCAGAAGCCCGCCGGGGACCACACGCCCAATCAATCCTCGGAGCGCGAACGCCGCCAGTCGAAAGCACGACACAAAACGAGCAAGGTGGACCAGATCACCGTGGATCGGGAAGAGGTGCTGAAGGTGGACCCGGCGCAACTGCCAGCCGATGCCCAGTCCAAAGGCTACGAGGATGTCACGGTTCAGGACATCCTCGTCACAACCGACCATGTGTTATTCCACAAGGAAAAGTTCTATTCACCCTCCGCGAACAAGACCTATTTGGCCCAATTACCAGCCGGGTATGAGGGGCAATTTGGGCCGGGGCTGAAAGCCCTGACGTTGGTGATGTACTATGGCCTCAATACCAGCGAGCCCAAGATCGTCGAATTCTTTACCCAGGTGGGCGTCTTGATCTCAAAAGGTGAGGTGTCGAACTGGTTGGTCAAGGATCACGCGGAGAAAGAGGCTCTGTACAAAGCGGGTCTGCACAGCAGCGCCTGGCAGCAGACGGACACCACGTTGACGCGGGTGAATGGCGCGAACCACAACTGCCACGTGATCGGGAATCCCCTGTATACGGTGTATGTGACCACCGAGAAGAAGGATCGGCTGGCGGTCTTGGAGGCCCTCACCAATGGGCAGAGCTTGAACTTTGTGTTGAATGCCGAAGCCCGGCAACGGCTTGCGGGCGTGAGTCTGCCCGCGACAGTCAGAGCCAAGTTGGAGCAGGCGGGGCCGGAGCAAGTGCTGACGCGCGCCGAGTTCACGCGGTGGCTGGATGAGCAGTTACCCGATCTCGGCCCACACCAGCGCCGACACATCTTGGAAGCCGCCGCCGTGGCCGCCTATCACGCTCAACAAGAGTTCCCGATCGTCGACCTGCTGGTGGGTGATGATGCCCCCCAGTACACTCAGTTGACCGAGGAATTGGCCGGGTGTTGGGTGCATGACGGGCGGCACTACAAAAAGTTGCTGCCCGTGGTGGTGGCTCACCGGCAAGCCGTGACTGACTTTTTGGATCGCTACTGGGATTTCTATGCTGAACTGCTGGTGTACAAACAACAGCCCACCGCGGCCGAGGCGGACCGCTTAGCCGACACCTTCAACCAACTGTTCTCGAAAGTGACGGGCTATGACGCGTTGGATGAGCGCATCGCCAAGACACGGGCGAAAAAAGACACTTTGCTGATCGTGCTGAAGCATCCCGAGCTGCCCTTGCACAACAATGCGTCGGAACTGGCGGTCCGCAGCCGCGTCCGCAAGCGCGATGTGAGCTTTGGCCCACGCACGGATGCGGGCAAGAAAGCGTGGGACACGTTTATGTCCTTGGCGGCGACAACCACGAAGCTCGGGGTGAGTTTCTATGTGTATATTCGCGACCGGGTGTCCGGCGCGAACAAGGTGCCCGCGCTGGCGGACTTGATTACCCAGCAAGCTGAACACCACCGATTAGACGCGTCGTGGAAAGCGTCCTAGTTTTCCCCGATTTATTGGGAAGATACTATTATTACCACTATTACTCCCAGGGCGAGGGCGGCAAGACTCAATCACGGCGACGGGTGGCCGCGGATAAGGGCAACGCTTAAGTACGTGCCCGGTCATTCCCGCGAAGGCGGGAATCCAGTGTCGGTGGCTGGATTCCCGCCTTCGCGGGAATGACAGCTGAGTAGTAACGTTCGTGCACAATGTCCGCTGCCGAGGCAAGGCGTTATGGGCCTCACTCTGCCATGTCCCTGGCCGTAGATCAGGGTGGGCCAGTGCGCGGCGGTTTTGGCAGCTCCTCGATTCACCGAATGAGCCTATCCTTATTCCTAGCCCCATTCTTTCAGCAATAACGGTGGCCGGGCTACAACCGTCCGGCGTCACATTGGTTTGCAGTCGGTGGACGACACGGAAAGGAATGTGAAGTATAATGCGACGTGGGCGGTCAAGTTTTAGACGCGGCGCACGATGGCGGCGCACAAGTAGCGCGGGCAGGTTACTACTCAGCCGTCATTGCGAGGAGCGTTGTTTGCGACGAAGCAATCTCGACTTGACGCGGGAGACTGCTTCGCCAACAGCGCTCGCAGTGACGGTGGCTGAGTAGTAGTTGCTTATACTGCGCGCGGGCATCAACTGCGCTTTTTCGTCCGCGAACACATGTGGTGCAGTGCTCCCGTCTACACGAATAATTTGCGGATCAAAGTCTTTCCACAATTTGTGACCGTTGGCAGTATAAGCGCAGCATCGGCTGGATTTTCCTGCGGCGCGCGGGAAGGAGTCAAGAGATGATTAAGTCTCGTTTGATCATGATGGCTGTCATCGGCGGGTCTGTGGCGCTTGGCCTGACACTGGCGGCGTTGGCAGTGCTGGCAGCGCCACAAAACGCCGTCGAGAATTGGTCGCGACTTACGTACGCGTCATTTCGCGATAATAACTGGGAGATCTATACGGCGCGCGGCGACGGTTCCAATGAAACGCGCTTGACTTTTCGCAATGCCAGCGATTCGACGCCGAAGCTCAATCGAGGGGCGACGCGCATCGTCTTTGCCTCCACCGCGCCCGGCCAGCCCGAGATTTACACCATCAACGTGGATGGATCGGGCGAAACGCGCTTGACGTTTACGGGAAAAGGCGAGTATCTGCCGGCCTGGTCGCCGGATGGCTCCAAGATCGCCTTCACGTCGCTGCGGGATGGCAATTACGAGATCTATGTGATGAACGCGGACGGCTCGGCGCAGACACGGCTGACGAACAATAGCTTCTGGGACATTCACCCGGCCTGGTCGCCGAATGGCCAACAAATCGTGTTTGTATCCAATCGCGGGGGCCGGTATCAACTGTGGCTGATGAATGCCGATGGGACCAACCCCACAGTGGTATCGGCGGCTTTGAACTATGCCCTGTATCCCGCCTGGTCACCGGATGGCAGCCGCATCGCCTTTAATGACGATCAGAACAACGATAACACGCTGGATATCGCCATCATTAATCGGGACGGCACCGGCCTGGTACACCCGCTGGGCACTGCCCCTAAAAACACGGATTATCGCGCGCCGGTGTGGTCGCCCGATGGACAGCAAGTGGCGTTTGCCATGATTCATCGCACGGGAGCGTCGACCTGGGATCAAGCGAACCTCTATGCTCTGACCCTGGCGACCAATGGCCTGCGCCAGATGACGACTACGGGCAAGGAATGGTGGGTGAATTGGCAAACGACTGATATTACGCCGCCGAGTTCCAGCGTCACCGCGTCGGCGTTGGCGGCCAGCCCCACCTTCGCTGTGGCATGGTCGGGGGCCGATACACATTCGGGGGCCGATGCACAGTCCGGGGTGAAGGCCTACGATCTGCAAGTGCGGGATGGATCGAGTGGTGTCTGGACGCCCTGGTTAACGGCCACGACTCAAACCGCCGCGTTGTTCAACGGCGTTCTAGCCCACACCTATTATTTTCAATCGCGTGCAACGGATTGGGCCGGGAATGTGCAGGCATATCCGGGCGGTGATGGAAGTGCCGTGACGGCGACGCCGAAGTATCAGTTGAGCGGTTGGGTGAAAGGTCATCGCGATCAACCGGTGGCCCTGGTCCAGGTTCAGGGTGGGTCAGCGGTTTTAGGGCCCGCGTTGAGCGATGCCTGGGGCGAGTTTAGACTGTATACTAACATCACGGGGACGACCGTCTTGACGGTCAGCCGGGCGGGATTTGGCGCACTGCCGGCGATGCGCAATGTGACGGTGAACGAGGTGTTGTCCGCCCAGCCAGTTTTTTACCTGCCCCCCCTGGTTGATGCAGTGACGAACGGTCAATTTGAGAGCGGCGACTTGAGCGGTTGGAACGTGGCAGGTGAAGTGACGCCGACGATTACGACCTCGGCGCACACCGGGATGTATGCCGTGCAATTGGGGGGCGGAAGCGGGAATCTGCCGAGTCAAACATCCACGCACAGCGCGATGAGTCAGACACTCACGTGGTCTGATCCCACGACCGCGACCTTATCCATGTTGTATCGGGCGACGGTCATGAATCCCGTGAGCAGTACGATGATGGTCAACTTGATCGGGCCAGCGGAAACCTTAACGATGACGCTGCCGCTAACGAGCACCGACTGGCAGCATATCTGGTGGGATGTGCCAGTGTCCTTTGCGCCGACGCTGACGGTGAGCATTGCCCTAGATACGACTGACCAAAGCGCGGGAAGTGTTGTGGTCGTGGATGAGATTAGCCTGGGATCGGCAGTGGTGGGTTCGTATCCGGTGTTTTTGCCGTTGGTGATGCGCTAACGAATTGACATTCAACCGCCAGAGGGAAACCAGTTGTACGAGGTTATTGAGGAGTTGAAATCAATGACTCCTCTGAAAAAAGGCCGTT
>PMCF01000331.1:0-434 GCA_003154115.1 Anaerolineae bacterium | reverse complement strand
ACGTACCCTTTTTGCAGAGGAGTCAATCAATGGATTGCAGAAGTGGGTAGTAGGTCGCTTCTGCAATCCGCTTGTTATTTGTGGCGCCAAGCGGCCCACTCTGTTGGGAAGTATAGAGACATGGGCGCGACAGATGTACAAAATTGGCCTATAATGTTGACCCGTAAGATCACTTAACCTGGATTTCGCACCTTGAGCGCATGNNCCAGGGTGCGAAAAACAGGCTTAGGAGCGCGGGGGTATAGTTGCGCCCGTTGCTAAATTCTCAGAATTACAAACTTGTTGAAGTCGCGCCGTAGAAAATTATCGCGGGTGCTTAGCGTTACATTAACCAAACATTGGATAAGATTCAATGCTTAAGAATGACAAGATTGTCGTGTGCGGTGCAGGGGGATTTATTGGCGGATATTTGGCATGGCTCACAATCAGTTTGA
>PMCF01000442.1 GCA_003154115.1 Anaerolineae bacterium | reverse complement strand
GCTTGATGATGTCGGCCTGGATCGTCGCGCCCAGGTGATTGGCCTGGCCGGTCAGGTCGGATGACACGTGATAGTCCGTCGACGTGCCGTCGGCATTCTTGACCTTGAAGGCGTTATTGCGCAGATAGCACCACAGCACCGTGGCCATGCCGAACTCGTGCGCCAGGGCGAAGGCCTGCGACACTTCGATGATCTGCCGGCCGCTTTCCGGCGCACCGAAATAGATCGTCGCGCCGACCGAGGCCGCGCCCATGTCGGCGGCTTGCTTGATGGTGCCGAACATGATCTCATCGGCTTTGTTGGGGTAAGTCAACAGTTCGTTGTGATTGATCTTGACCATGAAGGGAATCTGGTGCGCGTACTTGCGCGCCACAATGCCCAGCACGCCAAAGGTCGAAGCCACGGCATTGCAGCCGCCTTCGATGGCCAACTTCACGATGTTCTCGGGATCGAAGTAATCGGGATTCTTGGCAAACGACGCGCCGCCGCTGTGCTCAATACCCTGATCGACCGGCAGGATCGACATGTAACCCGTGCCCGCCAGACGACCATGACTGTACATCCACGCCAGGTTGCCCAGCACGCGATTGTTCCGATCGGAGTTGATAAACATCCGATCGACCCAGTCCGGCCCCGGCAGATGCAGCCGTTCCTTGGCAATCTTGGGCGTGTTGAAGCCCAGCAGATATTCAGCCTTATCGCCTAACAGCTCTACAATGTTGCTCATGGTTGCTCCTCTGGAGAATAAGATTCTGTTTCAGACGGATAGGGCTAGCCTACCCGAAGTGTCTGTTTGACCGTCCGCAAGTTTACCACTATTCGGCATTGGCGGGGCGCTCGGAACGCTTTCGTGAGTAAAACGCAAAAGTGTTGGTGACTTGTGGGATATGCTCCTGCTGGATGGCACATCCAGCGCGAGCGTGGCCGGGCAGTATGCACGCCCTACAGTTTTGCGTTATACCCCTGCTTTCGTTGTTACTCAAAATTTTGTTGCGATGTGTGGACTGCGGCCTGCCTACAACACATAGATCGGATTGCTAAAAATCCATCCCCGACCTTTGCGGTAGGCCTCCACCCGATAGGCTCCAGCTTCGACCGAAGTGAACTTCATCTTCGTGCCTTTGGCCCGCGCCACTACGCCTTTGCCCGCCCGTACGATCTGAAACGTTGCAGGCAGTGGCACTTCCACATCAAAGTTGACAGCTCCCGCCCGGCGCATCTCCTCACCGATAGCAGCATGTTCTGAAGCGCTGCGCGCCGTGAACGAGAAGCCTTTCGTCGACCCAAGCAGATCGTAGCCGACCCAGCTATGCCCCTGTTCCAGCGCGGAATAGATCAAATACTTGTCGTATTCCACATCACCTGTCAGCCCTTCGTCGAGCAACAGATGCGTGTTGACACAGCGAAACAAATATTCATACGGAAAGATCACACGCTTGACGGGTCCCAGCGATAGCGTGAAAGCATGCGCATCGGAGTTGCCCACGCCCACCACACGCTGGCCATCGGCCAGCAATTCATCCCACAATTCCAACGTCTCTTTGAACGGCCCACGAATGGCGCGCTGCGGATAGAGGGCATAGTAAACGGCCAACAAGCGATTGGGCATACGCGCCTTAAACTCGGACATGTAGTTCCAGATTTCGAGGCCCACGTAGCCTTCGATGTTCCAATCAACCCAGGCGATGCCCGGTTCGCGCATGAACTTCAGTGGAAAATCAAAGGGATGCGCGATGAAGGTCAGGCCGCCCCGCGCGCGCGCCGCATCGATCAACTGTTGGGGCTGCGCCGCACACTGGCTCAGTTCGGCCTCAGCGCCATAGACCAGCAGATGATTCGCCTGCGGAGTGCGTCGATTGTTGTGGACTTCCTGTCCCACCAACACCAGCACCTCGTGATGATAACCCTGCGGCCCCTGCACCCACACGTTGTGATCGGTGACGACGATGAAATCGAGCCTGGCCTGCGACGCCGCCAGCGCGATTTGATCGTGATACCACGCCCCGTCAGAATACGGCGTGTGCATGTGGAGGTTGCCGACGACTTCTTGTGTCATTTTTTCATTCAAACAAGCTCGGCTGCGACGGCGCAAATTCATCATTCGGCCCGGCCCAGCGAAAGCGCTTCAAATCGATCTTGCCGCGCGCATCGAACTCGATCCCCTCGGCTTCCAGGCGCATGCGCTGCTTCGCCGCGTTGTCTCCTTGCAAAGAGATCTTGCCTTGCGAGTTGATCACGCGCTGCCACGGCACGTCGTCAGGACAGGCGGCCATAGCGTAGCCGGCGACGCGCGCGTCACACCCCGTCCCGATCAGCTGGGCGACATCCCCATAGGTGGTGACTTTGCCGCGCGGGACCTGCCGGACGACGTCGTAGATGCGAGGAAACAAAGCGCGAGCCTGCGGATCGATCTGCATGACAACATTATACTCGCCCCGAAAAGGCGGGGCAAACGCGGCAAGGGTTGATGTTATAATCCGAATATCCTATCCATCACGAGGGCCCAGCCATGAAAAAGGGTGAGAAGAAAAAACAACACAAGATGCTCAAGCGCCGCACAACCTCAAACGCGGAACGACGCGCACAACGAGTCAGCAGTGCCATATCTCCTCTGCACTATGTCCGGCAGGCCAGAAGTTATCCGCTAGAAGGCTGCTGGATTCAAAAAGGCTGGCAAGAGGCCGGCCTGGCGGTTATTGTCATTGCGCGCCGTCAGCCTAATGGCAATATCGTATTCGGCAACTACCTGGTCGACTACTATTGTCTTGGCCTCAAGAATACTTACTTCAATGCCGATATAGCGCCCGGCGAGTTTCGAAATTCGACGTTGCCGCGCATGTTTGAACACGTTGGACCGTTGGTGGAAGTTTCACCGGCGCTGGCCCACGAGATCATCTACGGCGCCATCGAGTACGCCGATCGCTATGGCTTCAAACCCCAACGCGACTATCGCGATTCACAGTATATTCTCGATCTGCCCGGTGAGCATCCGCGCAGCGGCAAAGTCGAATTCGGCAAAGACGGCAAGCCGTTCTATATTTCCGGCCCGCACGACAATCCCGATCGCATCGTCCAGCAACTCATGCGCACCGCGGGCGAGGGCAACTTTGACTATCTGATGCAGGTCGGCGGCGACGAAGAAGTGTTCCTCGACGATGACTTTGAAGTTGAAGAAGACGATGAGACATGAACAATCAAGAAGTCGCCCAGACCTTTTCGCTGCTGGCCGATATGCTGGACATCGAAGGCAAGGAGAATCGATTTGCCATTCTCGCCTATCGCCGCGCGGCCGAGCAGATCGCCAATCTCGATCGGGACATCAACCCGATCGCGCAGGCGGGCGAACTGCGCTCGATTTCCGGCATCGGGCAAGCTATCGCCGATAAGATCACCGCGCTGCTCAACACCGGCTCGTTCGATCTGCTCGATCGGATGAAGCACACCATCCCGGCGGGCGTGGTCGAGATGCTGGCTGTGCCCGACATGGGGCCTAAGCGGGTGAAACTGTTATGGGAGCAAGCGGGCGTCACCACGGTCGATGAATTAGAGCAAGCCGCGCGTGAGGGCAAACTCGCCGGACTGCCCGGCATCGGCCCCAAGCTGGAGACGAAGATCAGCGCCAACATCGCAGTGACCAAGAAGCGCGGCGCCAACGATCGGACGCCGTTGGGTCTGGCGTATCCGCTGGCTCACGCGATGTTGAAACGGTTGATGGTCGTCGATGGCGTGCTGCGCGCCTCGGTCGCCGGATCGCTCCGGCGGATGCGTGAGACGATCGGGGATATCGATCTCCTCGTCGCCGCTGAAGAAGCCGATCCCGTGATGGACGTTTTCGGCGCGCTGCCGCAAGTAGCGGAGGTGATCGCACGTGGGCCGACGAAATCGAGCGTGCGACTGTACACCGGACAACAGGTGGACTTGCGCGTGATTCAGCCGCAGCACTGGGGCGCGGCGCTGCAATATTTCACCGGCTCCAAAGATCACAACGTGCGTCTGCGCGAGATTGCGTTGAAGAAAGGCTATTCGCTCAACGAGTATTCGCTGACGCGCGTGAAGGACGGCAAGGATTTCTTCTGCCACGAAGAACGCGAGGTGTACGAGAAACTGGGCCTGCCGTTCATTCCGCCGGAACTGCGCGAAGATCGCGGCGAGTTCGAACGGGATATTCCGCAGCTGATCGAACTGGCCGACATCCGCGGCGATTTGCAGATGCACTCCACGTGGAGTGACGGCGAATATTCCATTGAAGCGATGGCGCGCGCCGCCAAAGCGAAAGGTTACGAATACATCCTCATCACCGATCATTCGCAGTCGCTGGGCGTGACCAATGGCCTGACGCCGGAGCGCTTGAAACAGCAGCGCAAAGAAATCGATGCGGTGAACGCGTTGGGGCTGGGCATTCGCGTCCTACAAGGCTCCGAGGTGGAAATCAAAGCCGATGGATCGCTGGACTATCCTGATGAAGTGCTGGCTTCGCTCGACATCGTGTTGGCGTCACTGCACACTTCGCTGCGACAGGAACACGACAAGGTCACGCAGCGCGCCTTGAGTGCGATTCGCAATCCGCACGTGGACATCTTCGCGCATCCCACCGGGCGCTTGAACTTTGAAGCAGGCGATCCGAAGAAGGCGCGCGAGGGCGCTGATCTGGACATGGAGGCCATCATCGCCGCATGCAAAGAGACCGGCACGATCCTCGAAATCAACGCGAGTCCCGAACGGTTGGACTTGAACGATCTCAACGCCCGCCGCGCGCTGGACGTGGGCTGCACGCTCGTCATCTCCACCGACGCGCACAATCCCGCGATGTTAAACAACATCCACTACGGCGTCGCGATGGCTCGTCGGGCGTGGGCGACAGTCGATCGGGTGGTGAATACCTGGCCGTTGGAGAAGTTGCTGGATTATCTGAAGTAGAGCACCTGCCGCACCACAAGCGTGGCAGCCCTTGATGACCAATAGCAACGTCCCGCCTCATGCTGAGTGCGGGACGTTTTGTATGCCACTGAGGTGCGACGCGTGTTATCACTCCAGAAGGCTACACCGAATTGAGAAAGCAGCGGTAACTGCTCAGCCGTCATGCCCGAATGCTGTTATCGGGCATCCAGAGCAACGATCGACAACGCTGGCAGATTGGCAGCTGGATTCCCGCTTACAACGTGCGGGAATGACTGCGCCGCGCGACGGCTGAGTAGTAACAAGCAGCGAATGATCTACGATTGCCCGTTGCGCGAATAGGCTGTCAACTCGCCCGCAATACGATCGAATTCAGCCACACGCTGCTGCAACAGGCCACGATAGAGTTCAACATCCGCCTGCAATTGCTTCCGCGTCGCGCGCTTGAGCGTGCCAGGATAATAGGGCAGCCATTCCTCGCGCTGACCCAAGGCTGCACGCTTGGGGGATTCGACCTTGACCAGAATGGTGTTGTCGCTCACGGCGACTTCGCGCACCACTGCCACAAAGCCGCACTACACCCAGCGCGCCGGGTTTCAGCCAGGTAGGATGGGTCGGTTTGCGTTTCATCGGACTTGCCGCGCAACGAGTTTATCCGCTTGTGGTTTGCGTGAAGGGATTGACCACGCGGGCCCCGTCGTAGTCCTGCCCCGCATTCAAGTCTTCCGACCACACCATCGAGCAGCCAAGTTGGATCGCACTGGTGACGATCATCGCATCCCAGAAGGACAGGCCATAACGCTGCTGAAGCGCGATGGCCTCCAATACCTCATTCACCGTTGGCGAGTGGACTTGCCAGTGACCGAGGTCCGCCACAATCTGACGCGCAGTCGCCGGGTCAAGCGGGTGTGCTACTTTGCGCGTGATGTTGACGTAGAATTCTTGCAGCACCTGAATGCTGAGACAGCCCGCCTGGCTGTCCCACAATTCTGCCAGCAAAGCCCGCGCCCGACTGTGCTTTTCGCCCGCCGATCGATCGTGAGCATGGACCAGCACATTCGTATCGACGAATTGGCGCTCAGCGCTCATGCAGCGCCTCGCGTTTCACGCGCGACCGCCCGCCGGTGCCCAGATCGGGCGCATGGTCCAGCAGCGTCAGGTGGCGCGTGCGGGCCTGCGCATAGCCCTGTTCGTTGGCGACCATGACCTCTAATTGCTCCGTCAACAACCGCGAGACAGAAGTATGCCGCCGGGCGGCGATAGTTTTGATCTGGCGCAATACTCGGCGCGGCAGCGCCAGCGTGATGTTTTGCGTTTCCATGACGACCTCCCCGATCAGTATAGCATGTCCACGTTTTTTCGTGAAGGTCTGGCATCCCTTCCGGCAAAGCGAGGCGTAAGCAGACAACACCATCCCGCCTCAAGGTGAGCGCGGGACGGTGTGCCTGTTGCCTATGCTAAGGCGCTGCTGCCGTCAATCACTCCAACAGACCACAGCGAATGGAGAAAGCAGCGAACGGCGCGCTTGCATTCGTTCCATTCTCCATTCGCTGTGGTGCACCCAGAAAACAACGCCCGATTGAGTGAAGCGTGCCGCCATCGGTTGTTTCCTCAATCCGCTGTTGTCACTGGTGCTCGTCAACACGGTGCCGTAGGGTTCGTAGGACTTGGCTAAGGTCACGTTGCCGTTGGCATCGACGATCTGGCGGACGGAGCCTAACGCATCTGGTAGGAGATATTCCCACACTCCGCTGTTTCGCGCCAGCGGTCAGCAGGCCGAACGAAACGGACACTCCCGGCGCGCGATCGTCATCCGTTTTTGTCCCGCGAAGCGTGTCCGATTCAAAGTCCGCTGAAGACCTGCGTTTGCCTTCGTCCCATTCTCCATTCGCTGTCGCCCTTAACACACAGCGACCCGAGCACCGCACGGCGACGGTGAACGGGGTGGGTCACAGTGACCCGCCCCGTTTTGTTCTGCCCCGTTGCACTGTCCCCCAAGCGATAAACTCAGTTCTGCCTTCAGTAGAGCGTTGACTGTGCGGGTAGGCCAATAACTTGGCTCACCTTAACTTACTGTTTTTTATCTTCGTGCTCCCACCACCTTTTTCCTTTTTGAAGAGATGTCCATACATCATTACGACATATTGTTATGGGTATAACAATAGTGACAACGACAGCCAGATAAACGATGGACATCTCGGGCAAGGTCAACCGCAAGAAAAACAAAATACCAATGGCCCCCAGAACTGGCCAAACTCCCGTTTCACGAATCCAACCTCTCTTTGCTAACAAGCGACTAATAATAATCGCCGGAATTGAGCATAAAACTCCCACCCCGAGAGTAACGAGGATATAGTAAAGATAGTTTGCCATATGACTTTCCTTATNNGGGAAAGGCGCAAAACTACCAGCATTGAAGGTGATACCAACGCCATCACCTTTCGATAATGCTGTCAAAGCTCCTTTTGTGCTGATTCCCTTACTACTCACGTCAGCTACCCTCTGAATGGTGGTAGCGTATTTCGACGCTTTATAACTCGCTGCTACTTCGTTGGATCCCACAACACAACCTACAGTTCCCACTGTATCCACTACAACATTGGCTACAGAGACTTTCTCCGGCACATATCTGAAGTCCTTGTGTCTTTCATAAATACCAGTAGCAAA
>PMCF01000264.1 GCA_003154115.1 Anaerolineae bacterium | reverse complement strand
TCAGGTAGAACTGAACAGCCCTGGGGAAAGTATGAAGCGGCTGGAACAGGATCAGGCCACAAGCGGCTTCACCGGTTTGATCTTGAGACTGGGAGCGATGGTCGCCACCACCACTCAGGACATCATTCAACGAGCCCTGGAGACTGTTCCGACCAAGACGGTGCTGGCTGGGTGTCGCGAGACGTTCGGGCGGTCGGTTCAGGCCAAGCGGCGGGAGCTTTTCGCGTTGCTGGAGCAAGCGGAACTAAAATAGGATCAATTACGCGAGGGCCTCTGAGCCTTTTTTCATCAGCCCACTTAAGCAGTGAAACGGCGCGGCCTCAGATCGAATTGATCTGAGGCCGCGTTGTTTTTGTCCCTCGTTCACTCCATCTCCCTGTCCCTCTATCCTTCCGTCACCGTGCCACAACATTCCACGTCCCAATCGGAATCGCCTGCCCCTGCTTGATCAACTCTGCATCAAGCAAGGCCAGCGGCTCTTGCGTGAATTCATCGTAGAGAATCACGCTCAATTGTGCCGGACCGGGTACAGCATTCTCCGGCACTTTCAACGTATGGGGATCGAGCACCGGCGATCCGGCGATCCACTTCAAGGTCGGAATCGCACCGAGGGCGGGTACCGAGTCATCCGTCACGCGCCAGCCGTTGCCCGTTAGCTGTACGGATACACCTGTATCGCGCAACAGTGGTCGCGCGGCCGTGAAGTTCAAGTTGACCTTCACTTCAGCGCCGGGTTTCACTTCTTGAGTTGGCGCAGCGGCTTTGAGATAGACCACGCCATTCGCTAAGTTGATGCCAGCGGGATCGGTCAACCGTTGCGCAGATGTCACTGTGGCGGACGTCACGGGCAGACGGGTGAGGGTTAACGGCTTGAAGTTACGATCCAGCTCAGGCAGCAACTCGATCGCCCCAGCGGCTCCCACCGTATAAGCGCCCGTCAGCAGTTGATATTCGCCAGGTTTGACCTGGACTAACGGCGTCACCGCAAAACGCACGACAAATTCATCCCCGTCGGCGTAGTGTCCGGTTGGCACGGTTTGATCGGCTTGCCCGATCACACTACCATCTCGATCCACCAGATGGACGAAGAATGTAGTGAAGGGGGACGGCTCGCCGATCATTTGATATTCCAGATACAGCGTCATTGATTCGCCGGCCGGCGCAGTTGGCGTCAGAGGCCGGGGGCCAAGTACCAGAAATTTTCCGCCGAGATTGATGTCGAGCGAACTATAAGACTCTGAAATAGGGCAAGCGGTGAGGCAGACTTGCCACGCCTCGGTTGAAAGCGGCTTGAAGAAATATGGACTGGCGTTGAACTGATCGCGGAAGTACATATCCACCACCACGGGCCGCCCGGACTGCAAGCCCGCCTCGATGCCGTTGAGCCACGACTGCGCCAGCGTTTCGCCGCGCGGAAAGACGTACTGCACCTCGACGTCTGTGCGCTGCCCTTCGACCTGTTGCAAATACCACAACGGAGTGGCCCAGTGCCAGTTGGATAGAAGGATCGCGTTCGGCGGTGCGGCGTTTAGCATCGATTCGTTGTAGGCGCGCGTGTCGTCGTTGGCGTGCAACCATTGAAAAGAAGGAAAGTGGTTGATGAAGAGCAGGCTAATCGCCACACAACACGCAATACGCAGTACGTAATACGCGATACGTGGTGCGTGGTGCGTGGTGCGTGACGCCAAGCGTCCACGTTCCGAGTTCCGCATTCCGAATTTTCCAAGTCCATAACCAATCGCGATCGCCATCAGTGCGTAGGCCGGTATCAGGTATTCCACGGTCTGCGGGGCACGATAGGCCAGTGTCACAAACGTGTGCAGTCCGATGCCGCCCAACAACACCACGGCGAGTTTCCAATCACGACGGATCATTCGCGCCGCGCCAACCGCAAATAGCACGAAGACCAGCCCGTTGAACTGAAAATCGAACAACGTCGGCAGCAGCTTGACCCGATCGAGAAACAGGTCGGGCCGCGTGTTGATGAAGTAGAAGAAGTCGCCCTCGAAGCCGCGCCCGGAGGCATAAGACAAGAATTGATCGGGCTGGGCCAGAAACGCGGCTGATTCACCATTGGCAAACGTGCCGCCCGTCGCGCCGCGCAGGGGCAGATACAACAGCGGCAGCAGGCCGAGCGCGAAGAAGCCGATCGGCTTGAGCCACCTGCGCGGCTGCTTGATCAATTTTGGATCCACTAAGAGGATGTAGAGAATGAAGAAGACGCCGGGAAAGATCAGAGAGACGTGATGGCCGAGGCCGAGCGCGAAGACGAAGGCAAAGGCGTTCAGTAGATCAATCTTGAGGCGTTTTGCTCCCGCTGGATGAAAATCCAGCGGCTGAAGCGGCGGATTTTCACCCGCAGGGGCCTTGAGCTTGCTGCCAGAACGCGACCACGTGACTAACAAACTAACACTGAGCGCCGTGAAGAATGCCGTCGGCATGCGGATGTTGGCGGTGGTGGCCTGTGCCCAGAACGTCGTCGAGACGCCGAGCAGGGAGGCAGCCAACACTCCGGCGGCGATCGATCCGGTGAGCGCCCGCACCGTGCGGCTGATGATGACGAGCGTGATCGCCGCGAGGATGGCGCTGATCAAATTCAAGGCGAATGCCGGGGACGTGAAGAAGCGTGAGAACACCCAGCCGATCAGCGTGTAGAGCGGATAGCCCGGCGGATGCGCGATGCCGAGTTTCCACACCACCAGTTGAAATTCGCCGTTGTCGGCCGTCAGGACAGAGGGGATGAGCGTGACGAAGTAGAGGGCGAAGAAGACCAGGCCCAACACAAGATCAATTGCTGATTGATGATTTCTGACACTTGCACCGCGCTGCGGATGCAGTGCAGGCGTTGCTGATTGTAAGGAACGCACGTTTTACGCTTTACGTTTTACGACACCACTGCAAAAAGGCTCTAGCCGCAATACTGTTTTGTTAGCGCTCGTCAACTGCGTCCTCGCGGTTGACCCGCCCGCGAGGACGCGGGCTTGGAGCCTTATCTTAACAGTATTGGCTCTAGCCGCCGTCCCGGCGGCGTGTTCCACGTTCAAATCCGCCCCGAGGACGGGGCTTCGCCCAGCGCGTCGCGCCGGGTACGACGTGAGCAGTTTTTTCAGTGGAGTTGTTTTACGTTTTCGTAGGCTTCTACCGTCTCTCGCGCACACTTCTCCCACGAGAATTTCTCCGCTTGCTTCAACGCTCGCTCGCTCAGTGCGTCGTGCAGCGCATCGTCCGTGCACACGGCGATGAGCGCCCCGGCCATGGCGCGCGCATCTTGCGGATCGACAAGGATACCCGCCTCCCCGACGATTTCGGGCACCGATGAGGCGTTCGATCCGACGACAGGCACGCCGCATGCTAATGCTTCCAGCGCCGGCAAGCCGAAGCCTTCATAGAGCGTGGGATACAGAAAGGCGCGAGCCTGCTGATACAAAGCCACCTTGTCCTCTTCGGCCACGCGCCCGATGAAGCGTACCACATCCTCAACCTCAATTTGTTTGGCGATGATGCGTGGATCGTGGAAGAACTCATCGTGTCGTTCGGGCAGGCTGCCCGCGAAAACCAATGGATAATTCTCGCCCAGCACGTCCTGCGCCCAGGTGTAGACCTGCAGCAGCGTCTCGACGTTCTTGCGCGCATCACAGCCGCCGAGATAGAGCACGTAGTCTTCGGGTAGATCGTAGTTCTCGCGTAGCGGGAGGGCCGCACGCTTCGCGTCGATCGGATCGAGGTGATCCGTAAACTCTGGATCGGCGGCCAGATAGATCGTGCGGACGCGATCCGCTGGAATGCGCAAATGCTGCATGATGTCGCTGCGGCTGGCGTCAGAGTCGGTCAGAATCAATGTCGCGCCGCGCGCCGCGGCGCTGACCAACTGTGTATAAGCGCGCACCAGCGCGCCGCCGCGATACTGCGGAAGAATCAAGGGAATGATGTCGTGAATAGTCACGACGATGGGCACACTCGATCGGATCGGCGGCGCCCAATAGGGTACGTGCAGCACGTCGGCTTCGTAGGCCTGCGCCGCCCGCGGCATGATCGATTGCTCAAAGAGCAGCTTGCGGAAATTAGAATGTGGACGCGAAGCGTGGGTGTTGGAAGTTAGAAGTTGGAAGTCGGTGTCCGCTGTGATGTCGATGATCTTAAAAGAATTCTTGTGCGGGACCACCAGAGCATATTCGTGCTGGGGCGCGACGCGCGGCAGTTGTTTCAGCAGTTGCCGCGTATACTGCCCACTGCCCGTATGAAGTTGATCAATGAACCAGCCGTTGAGGACGATGCGCATGATGTAGAGGTTGAATTACCAACTGGTGCGATAATAAAAGATGATCTTTTCCTTTTCATTAATCACCAACAATTTCTTCCAATCTTTTCCTTCCTCAAACAGATATCGATAGGCCGTGGAATCATCCGGCTTAATGGTTAGGTGATCGAAGCATGCACTTAAGAGTTTCGGTTCCGGCAGATCGCCATTCTGCCATTTGGGGAGTTCAAGTGTGGGAGTTGCACTACCCTGTCCCATGTAGATCCAATTGAATCCGTTTTGGAGCAGACCGTCATATTCCACATCTGAGACCCGGAACGCGGCACAGTAATCGAAATCGCCAAAAAAATCTGCTTCGCTTGCATACTGATTGATAATCTGCGCAGAAGCCGGCATGGTGTAGGTGACAGGATGAGACCAATTCTCCTTTGCCCACTTGTCAGCTTCAAACCGGAAATAGGAATATCCAATCCAGCAAGCCAGCAAGCAAACACCTCCTAGAATTACAATCGCCCACGGCCTCTTCTGTCCATGTTTCTCAGGTGAAAGTGAAGCGCGTTTGACCTTGCGGATGGGTCTAACAGGTCTATGACTGGCGTTCATGAAAAGGCTCAAAGTTTGCGGGGACGCGCTAACACATTTTCAAATGGTTCAAAGCCCAAATCGAGATGCAGATAGAACGGATAGGCGTTTTCGTTGGCGTGCAGCACGAATTGAATGCCATCGTGATCGGCCAGCAACCGTTGAATCAACCCGCGCCCGATGCCGCGCTTTTGATACTCGGGCAAAACGGCGACCGTGCTGATGTAGGCATTGGTTGCGCCATCGGAGATGGCGCGCGCAAACCCCACCAGCCGGTCGCCGTCCCACGCCGAAACGACGAACAGCGATCCGCGCACCAGTTGGGCCAGTCGATCTCGATCGGCGGTGCGGCGTTCCCAACCGACGGAGTTGAAGAGTACCGTCAATTGATCGAGATCGACCTCGTGCGTGTCGCGATAAACGATCGTCACACCTCGTAGCCTTTGGGATGCGTGCGATGCCAATCCCACGCGGTGCCGATGATGGCCTCCAGTGAAGCAAATTCCGGCGCCCAGCCCAGCTCGCGCTTGATGGTCTCACTGCCCGCGATCAACGTCGCCGGATCGCCAGGGCGGCGCGCACCGATTTCGGCCTTGATGGGCTGGCCCGTAATCTGACGTGCCGCATCGATCATTTCTTTCACGGAATAGCCCAACCCGTTGCCCAGATTGTAGGTGCGGCTGCCTTTGTCCAGCGCGTGCAGGGCCAGGATGTGCGCCTGCGCCAGATCGGTGACGTGGATGTAATCACGGATGCACGTGCCGTCACGCGTGGGATAATCG
The DNA here is from genome assembly GCA_003154115.1 of Anaerolineae bacterium. GTDB lineage: Bacteria > Chloroflexota > Anaerolineae > Fen-1058 > Fen-1058 > Fen-1058. Next base: position 9,154 of record PMCF01000264.1, on the reverse strand, counting down.
TCGCCGAAGATCGTGATCTTCTCGCGCAGCCCCAGCGCCGTTTGCAGAATCAGCGGAATCAAATGCGTTTCGTGCAGGTGGTCTTCGCCGCGATTGCCGCGCGGCGACGCGCCGGCCGCATTGAAGTAACGCAGCGCCGCATACCGCAGCCCGTGAACGCGATCCATCCAGTACAGCAGCCGCTCGATGATGAACTTCGACTCCCCGTACGGACTACCGGGCACGATGCGTTCCTTCTCGTCAATGGGCATCCGCTCCGGCGCATCGAAGAGATTGGCCGTCGACGACAAGATGAAGCGCTTCACGTTGTGATCGACCATAGCGCGCAGCAGGTTCAGCGCGTTGGTCACGTTATCGCCCAGATACAGAAACGGCTGCTGCATACTTTCGCCCACCAGGGTGTGCGACGCGAAGTGCAGCACGCCGTCAAACGGGTGTTCGTCAAACAAACGCTTGACTGCGCCGGCATCATTGAGATCGCCCAACACAAACTTCGCGCGCGGATCGACCGCTTCGCGGTGGCCGGTGTAGAGGTTGTCAAACACCACGACCGATTCACCTGCCTCCACGAGTTCTTCCACCACATGACTGCCAATATAACCGGCCCCGCCGGTAACCAGAATATTCACTTGACGCTCCTTTAGGAAGATTGTGATGCCAAGCCGAGAGTGCCTGGCCCCTCGCCGTCGATGTTGTACAACGAATCCCACCCCTGTCGATCGATCCGTTGAAACGTTTGGCGCGCCGCCTTGATGCCCAGCGCGCGCAGTTCGTTGGCGCGCCTCGGCCCGTAACGGATGATGTCGAGCGGCGAAATCCACTCGTCGGGCGCGATGACGGCGCTTTTCACTTCGCGATGATCCGGCACTCCGGAAGTGCCCTGGCGCACCCGCCGATTGACCTTGCGCAATGCCTCGAAGTCATTTTCGAAAGTGCCGATCAAGGCGAGGTCCAGCACATACCCGATGCCGCCGATGAGACCGCGTGGCGCGGGCGGCAGGGCGCTGCGCTGTGCCAGCGCGCGCTGCACCATCGGACGCGGATCGTTGTCCTCGAGTTTGTGATAAGGCGACAGCAGCACCATCAGCACCTCGTGCGCCTCCGCATCGATCGCCGGGCGCAGTGGCGAATTATACATGACCGCGCCATCCCAGTGCTCGTTATCCTCAACTTCGATGGAGGCATACACGTAAGGGATGCTCGAACTGGCCAGCAAATGCGCGTGCGTCAGTGCCGGAACTTTTTGATACAGCCCTTTGTTCTGCGAGGGTTTCTCGCCGTTGGTATACACAGTAGGATGACCGGTGGTGATGTCGGTAGCGACCATATACAGCGGCATTTTGATTTGCGCCAGTTGATCTTCCGGCACGTATTTTTCCAGCGTGCGTTTCCACGGGGTCCGATCGAACACGCTGTTCCACGGCTTCCAGCGGAAAAAGCGGTGCATGTCCCGGGTGCGGATCGACTCCCACATCTTTTGCAAATTCGTGACGCCGCCCACGGCATACGCTGCGGCGTTCATCGAGCCGATCGAGGTGCCGACGATGATGTCCGGTTTCCAACCGATCGATTCGAGATACTCGAAGACGCCGACTTGAAAGGCGCCGCGTCCGCCTCCACCCGATAGCACCAGCGCGCGATTAGGGGTTGTCTGTTCAGCCATGGTCGCCTCCTATGTATTGTCGGTTGCGTAAAAATACTCGACGATCAACTGCGCCATTTGCTCATAACCATCGCGATAGAATTTGTCGATCTTGTCGTGCGGCGCGTGAGCAAAGATGTGCCGGTCCATTTCTGCGGGCGAGTCCAGCACGCGGTGAAACTCTTCCTGGGCCACGCCGCCGCGCCGGGCAAAGACTTCCACGGTGCGGATGTTAGCGCCGGGGTGAAACTGCTCCGCCAGAATATCGCGCCACTGTATGAGGTAGCGATCGGCCGTGAAGGGCAACCAGTCGATCGGCCTGGCGGTGGCCAACGCGGCCCCGATCGAGCCATCGAGCTGCTGCTGATCGTTGAGATCGCACCACGTCCGCAGGATGTTGTGATAAATGTGCCGTTCACGCAGATTTGTGCCCCAGTGCGCGTGCGGGCCGAAGCTGTTCAAATAGATGTCGCGTACCCACAGCACATCGAGCCACAGGTGGCAAATGTAACCGGCGAGAAACGCCGCGTGATCCGCCGGCAGCGATCGAACGCGGCTCAGGGCCGGGTGCAGACTGAACAGGGCGTTGTGTGGAACGGGCACGCGCGCCCAGGGGATGACGAAGAAGTGAGTCTCCTCGCGCAATTGGCCGGACACCGTTTGCACATCGGGTGCGGTGTTGCCAAAAAGAAAGGCACTGCGTTGAGCCAGCAAGCGTTGACGAATCGAACCGGGCAAGGTCGAATCGTCGAGCAGGTGTTGAGCGATGACGAGATGTTGTACGGGAGTCGGCATGAGAACAATGAGCAATGAGCAATTAACAATGATCAATGATCAATGGACAATGAGATTGTACACCGATTGAAACGACAGGCCAATTGCGCCTTGGCGCGCCTGGCCGTCGATTTCTCTTTCTAAGGCCATTCATTGTATACTGAATCAAGGAAAAAACGCTATGGTTGACCTTGCCGCTGGTTCCAAACGCCGTCGTCCGCATGTCATCGTCATCGCCGCAGAGCGTGTGGCGGCACGCTGGGCGCAGGCCCTGGCCGCCGAACGGGTGATGTGCCTGGTGGCCAGCGATTTGACCGTGGCCGCACGCCTGCTGGCAGAAGAGACCCAAGTGGAATTACTCATCATCGATCGGGTGCTGCTGAATCAACAGCCGCGCGCTTTGCTCAACGTGCTGAGCAGCACCGGGCACTGGCCTGTCATCGTGCCGGTAAAGACGTCTTCCGTGCGGCCCACCGTGGCCGATCGGAAGCGGGTCACCGCGGCGCTGGCCCTTATTCGTCCCAAGCGTATAGTCGATCATCGCCTTAAGATTGGCGAAATGGTCATCGACCCGGAGCGGAAGCGGGCCCGCATCAAGAACAAGCATTGGGTCAGCCTACCGCCCGTGCAGTATCAACTGCTGTTCGTCCTGGCGCAGCATTCCGGCAAAGTCATCGGTTATCAACAGCTGTTGCGCGAGGTGTGGGGCTACGATGGCAGTCCTAGCGAGGCGCAGGAACTGCTCAAAGCGCATGTGCGCTTGCTGCGGCGCAAGCTGGGACTGAATCCCCAGACGGGGGAATACATCCAATCGGTGCGCGGACATGGCTATATGCTCGCCGCGCCGGGTAGTTAGACCGCTGAAGCCAGACAAAACGGCGGATGATCGTCCGCCGTGAGTAATAGCACTGACAAAACTGCCAAGAAGTCGGCGGTTTTTGTTTTACGGGGTCATTCAACCTCACTTGGCTGGCGAGGTGAGTGCTCCAGCTCAGCCAACGATCGGCAAACCGCTTGACCGGCACATGCTTCAGCCTCGTTGTTCAAGCGCTGAACCACTTCACCGTTTTTTCACCAAACAAATTCTTGATTAAGTTTCACCGTGATTTTACCGATCATTTGATCGAAGTACGGTAGAATACCCTGCGATAATGGGAAGCGCATACAGTGATAGGTCATTCAGTGAGGTAAAGCATGGACACCCAACCCAAACCTACCCGGACCTGTGCACCCAAGTGGTATGACGTCCCTGATGAAAAGTGGTTTGATTGGCGCTGGCAGCTGGCGAACCGGCTGAACAGCGTTGAAGAGCTCGGCGAAGTCATCCGTTTGACCGACAGCGAGAAGCAAGCGTTAGGCGCGCCGGGCCTGTTTCGCGTCGATATCACGCCTTACTTTGCCAGTCTGATCGATCCCGATGACCCGAACTGCCCGGTGCGCAAGCAGGTCATTCCCACCGCGCGCGAACTGGAGAAGTTCGAATCGCAGATGGAAGACTCGCTGGCGGAAGATCGCCATAGCCCGGTGCCCGGCCTGGTGCACCGTTATCCCGATCGCGTGCTATTTCTGGTGACGACGCAGTGCGCATCGTACTGCCGTTACTGCACGCGCAGCCGCATCGTGGGCGATCCCGGCGCGACGTTCAAGCGTTCCGAATGGGATGCGGCCATCGATTACCTGAAGCGCACGCCGCAAGTGCGCGATGTGCTGCTTTCCGGCGGCGATCCACTGACGCTGGCGCCGAAACTGCTGGAAGAGCTGCTGGCCCGCCTGCGCGAGATTCCGCACATCGAGATCGTGCGCATCGGCAGCCGCGTGCCCGTCTTCATGCCCATGCGCATCGATCAGGACTTCTGCGACATGGTGCAGAAGTATCATCCGTTCTGGCTGAACATCCACGTGAATCATGCGCGTGAGATTACGCCTGAACTGCGCCAGGCTTGCGATCGACTGTCGCGCGCGGGCGTGCCGCTGGGCAATCAAAGTGTGCTGCTGGCCGGCGTCAACGACTCGGTCAACATCCAGCGTGAGTTGGTGCACGAACTGGTGAAGATGCGCGTGCGCCCGTATTATCTGTATCAGTGCGATCTGGTGGAAGGCTCCGGCCATCTACGCACCACGGTATCGAGGGGGATCGAGATTATCGAAGGACTGCGCGGCCACACCAGCGGTTTCGCCGTGCCCACGTTCTGCGTCGATGGACCCGGCGGCGGCGGCAAGATTCCGGTGATGCCCAACTACGTCATCTCGCAAGCGCCGGGCAAGATTGTGCTGCGCAACTATGAAGGCTTTCTCACCACCTACACCGAGCCGCACGATTACGATCCGCATGCGATCGATGCGCTTGATGCGCAAGCCCGCAAACGGCTGGAACCGGGGCAGAGCGGCGTGTTGGGCTTGCTGGAAGGTGATCGCCTGACGATCGAGCCGGCGGGCTTCAGCGAGACGCATTTGCGCGGAGCCGAGCCGCACCGCCTCAACGTCGATGCCAGCAAGTGGCAGCCGTTGGGCATCGGCACACCCGATCGGCCCGTGTTGAAGGACGTGCAAGTGGTTGAAAAGATCAATCACGAAGTGGAATAGCCGTCATGGCGAGGAGCGTTGTCGCCAGGCGCGCCTCCGCTTTGCGGACAAGGCGTGCGACGAAGCAATCTTCCTCAAATGTGCAGGAGATTGCTTTGCCGCTACGCGGCTCGCAATGACGAGAGAAAAACAAGGAGCACAAGTGTGAGTAGCGAGTCAGATCCGTCAAGCAAACAATGGCCCTCTCGCCGCAGTGAGAGGGCGAACGCCGGTGTGCAGGAGGTGACGCCATGCGCGTAGCCCTGCTGCACAACCTGGCTGAAAATGCGCCGCAGCCGAATCTGGATGCGCCGCATGACATTCTCTACGAACTCGATCACCCGAAGAATATTGAAGCGTATAAAAAAGCGCTTGAAGCGGGCGGTCACGAAGTCTTCGCCATGGAAGGCAACGCGTATCTGGCGCAGCGTTTGAAGGATCTGTCCATCGATATTTGCTTCAACCAATGCGAAGGTTATCGCGGCGATTCACGCGAGGCGCAGGTGCCGGCGCTGTTGGAAATGCTCGGCATTCCGTACACCGGCTCCAAGGTGCTGGCCCTGGCTCTGACCCTGGACAAGGCGATGACCAAGCGGGTGTTGCTGTACCACGGTCTCCCCACCCCGCCGTTTCAGGAATTCCTCAGTGCGGACGATCCGGTCGATCCGCGGCTGGCCGCTCACTTCCCCTTGTTTGCCAAACCGAATAGCGAAGGCACCGGCATGGGCATCGACGATCGTTCGATCGTGCGCGACGAGGTCGAACTGCGCGAGCGCGTGGCCTATTTGCGGGAGGCTTATCACGAGCCGGTGTTGGTGGAGAAATACGTTGAGGGCAACGATGTGACGGTGGGGTTGGTGGGTAACTATCCCGACCTGCATCTCTTCCCGATCTCGATGATCGACAATTCGTTGTACGAGACGACCGGCCTGCACGTTTATGGCGCAGAGTTGAAGATCGATCTGGGGGACGCCTACCAGTATCAATGCCCGGCGCGGTTGCCCGACGAGTTGGCGGCTGAACTGCGCCGCCTGACGATCGAAACGATACGCGTTACGGGCACGGTCGATTTTGCGCGGGTGGACTTCCGGCTCGATCGGAACGACCACAACCGGCCGTATATTTTGGAGATCAATTCGCTGCCCGGCATCACGCCGATTAGCGATTTGACGTTGATGGCGGAGGCCGAAGGTTGGTCGCACGCCCGCCTGGTGTATTCGGTCTTTGAGGCGGCGTTGAAGCGCCACGGCTTGCAGATCGAAGTGCCGTTGCAGGACTATGAAGAGGTGCGCGTTCGCTAATACCGGACGGCGTCACTGCGAGCGCAGTGTGCGAAGCAATCTCCCGCCGAAGAAAAGATGAGATTGCTTCGTCAGCCACAAACGACGTGGCTTCCTCGCAATGACGATGACGCGCCCAAGGGGAGATCATGTTAGCCCTAAACGCCTATGCCGAACCCCGCACGCGCCAGCGCGTGCGCGCGGCAACCCGGAAACGCCCCGCCAAAGTGCTGGTGGGCTACAGCGCCGTGGAAAAACTCGATCGTGGTGAAGCGCGCGATCTGGAAACCGATCTGGAAACGATCGAGACGGCCGAGACCATCGCCAAGAATCTGCGCAAGGCCGGGTTCGATGCGGAGACATACATCGTTTACACACTGCGCGATATCGATCGCCTGATCGAGAAATACGATCCGGACAATCTGCTGTTCTTCAATCTGTGTGAGCATCTGCAAGGCCGCGCCACCGACGACGTGAAGATCACGACGCGCCTCGACAAGCTGGGCTTCACGTACACCGGCGCGCCGACGGCGACGCTGCGCCGCACACTCGATAAAGGCCGCGCCAAGCAGGTGCTGCAAAAGCAGAACATTCCCACCGCGCCGTATCAGGTGTTCGCCCGCGCGGATGAAGCGATCACGGTGCCACTGCCCGCCATCGTGAAGCCGGTGGCCGAGGATGCCAGCATGGGCATCACGCGCGAGTCGGTAGTGTTCGCCGAGGCGCAGCTGCGCGATCGGGTGCAGTATGTTCTGGATGTGTATCATCAACCGGCGCTGGTGGAAGAGTACATTATCGGGCGCGAGTTCAACGTGGGCCTGTGGGGCAATGGCACGACGCACCTTCTGCCCATGGCCGAGTTGAGCTTCACGCAGTGGGAAAATCCGTATCAGCAGTTCTGCCACTTCGACGCTAAGTGGAATCCCGCCTCGCCGGAATATCAGACGATGCCCGTGATCTGTCCGGCCAACATCGACGCGGCGACGGCCGAACGCATCCGTGACGTAGCGCATCGATCGTATGGGGCGCTGGGCTGCCGCGATTATGCGCGTGTGGATATGCGCGTGCGCGACGGCGTGCCGTATGTGCTGGAGGTGAATCCCAATCCGTGCCTGGCACCGGACGCGGGCTTCCCTAACGCGGCGCGCGCGGCGGGTTACGCGTATCACAAGATGACGGCCCAGATTGTCGAATGGGCGTGGAGCAGGCGGGTGGGTCATGCCTGATACGAAGTATGAAATTAGTGAAACGCGCCGCGACGAGTTTAAAGTCATCATGGAGATTACGAAGCGCGCGGCGGTGTTCAATGAGAAGGAAGTCTACACCGTTACCGAACTGCTGGAAGGTTACGAAGAAGGCCCGGAGGAGAGCGGCTACTATTTCTTGAGCTGCCGCGCGGTCGCGCATCCTGAGCGGAACGCAGAGGAGTCGAAGGAAGTGCGACCCGGACAGGTAATTGGCTATGCCTGCTGGGGGCCGCGTCAGCTATCGGGCAACGGGTACGACCTGTACTGGATTTGTGCCGATCCCGCCGTGCACAGCAAGGGCGTGGGCCGCGCGTTGATGAATCGCGTGGAAGATGAAATCCGACAGCGGAACGGCGCGTGGGTGGTGATCGAGACTTCAGACACCGATCATTACGCGCCCGCCCGCCGGTTGTATGAGCGCTGCGGGTACACGTTGGCGATGCTGTTGAAGGACTTTTATCACGACGGCGATGGATTGTGCACGTACACGAAACGGTTGAGATGATTCGGTAGTTAGTGGTTGGTAGATGGTAGTTGCTAGTTGGTTAGCAGTCGCCAGCGAGTTCATTCCTCGCTGGCGGTTTTTGTTTTAGAATAGTGAGGTGTGTTGTACTTGGGTTTGGCTTCATAACGACAACCTCCGCAAGCCTGTCTTGACTTGAGTTGGATTGTGGCTATACTCAAATCTAGATATTGACGCGGCTGAATTGCCGCGCTATTAGGCGGACTAGCGAACTACCAACAAGGCCAGATTTCAAATTACGCAGGACTGTATATACTTAATATCGCTATATCAGCGTGAGGAGTCAAAAATGGAATTCGTATCTACCGAAAACTTCGATAGCGACGCCGAAAAAGTAATGTGGGATGCGATCAAGATGGCTTTCGAGAGTGAGCCGGGATATTGTTGGCACAATTATCCAATTACAAGCATGTCTGGGCCCCGATTGGTGCCAGACATATTGATTCTTCACCCAGTCTGGGGATTAAATGTAATTGAAGTTAAAGGTTGTTTCATAAATAACGTAGAGGCTATAGCCGGACCGATTTGGTATATGCGTAATTGGTACGAGGACCAGATGGCTCCATTGCAGCAAGCCGACAAACACATGTGGGCCATCGTAGATAGGCTTAAGGAATTTCGATATGGCATACTTCGAGACGACAATGGCTATTGCAAACTAACACACCGCTCTTTTGTTGCTCTTCCATTTATTACAGAACAAGAATGGCGAGAAAAATTTGGCTCGAATCTAGCGGAACCCAAGTGGCAATCGATTTTCTCGACAAATTTAGAGCCGGGCGAACTGAAGAATCGCCTGAGTAACGTTCCAATTAGGAAACAAGGTGCTATCACCGAAGATGAGTGGAATGCTGCAATTGCAGTGCTAATGGGTTCAGAAGCCCTACAAACAATCCCCCGACGCCCTAGCAAACGTGATAATAACAAAGCGTCCATGCTACGGCAAGTTGAAGAAATGATGCGCGCCTTCGATTTACAGCAACACAAAGTAGCCGTTCAGACGCCAGCGGGCCCTCAACGTATACGTGGACTCGCTGGTACTGGTAAGACAGTCGTCCTCGCCCAAAAAGCAGCCTTTATGCATGTAAACTACCCAGACTGCTCACCTTTCGACCATTTTGGCTCA
>PMCF01000121.1 GCA_003154115.1 Anaerolineae bacterium | reverse complement strand
CCAGCTCGAGAGCAGAAATTACCGGTTGTCTTGAGTATCAGCGAAGTGCACCAGATTCTGGGGCGTCTCCAGCGCCCCCACTATCGGGTCTGCTTGACGACCATTTACTCGTGTGGCTTGCGCCTCCAAGAAGGCGTTCAACTGCAAGTCAATGAGATTGATGGCGCGCGCCATATGCTGCATGTGCGGCTGGGCAAAGGCGGTCAAGATCGCTACGTGCCCATGCCGGATCACACCCTGACTCTCCTCCGCCAGTATTGGAGCACCCACCGCCATCCGGTGTGGCTCTTTCCGGCCCCGACACGCCTGGGGGTGCCCCGCGCTGACTTATCATCCCCATGTCCACTACTTGATCCCCGCCGGCGGATTAGCGGATGCGGGTCAGACGTGGCGACCCGCGCGCGACGACTTCTTGGTTCCCGTCAAAGCCTTGTCCGGCATCTTTCGCGCGCGCGTTCGTGACGCCCTGCGCCAGACTGATCTCTTCGACCTCGTTCCCGCTTCGGTCTGGGAACACGATTGGGTGGTCCACTGCAAGAGCGTGGGCAATGGCGAGACCGCCTTCAAATATCTGGCCCCCTACATCTTTCGCGTGGTGATCAGCAACAGCCGCCTGCTCAAGGTCGAGAACGATCAGGTCACCTTTCGCTACCGCGCCTCAGACAGCGGTCAAGCCAAACTCTGCACGCTGGCCGTCGAAGAGTTTATCCATCGTTTCTTGCAACATGTCCTGCCCAAAGGCTTGGTCAAGGTGCGCTACTATGGGTTCTTGAGTGCCGGCCATCGCTCACAACTGACCACAATCCGCCAACAACTCGGCGCCGCGCTCGCCAGCCCCACTTCATCCCTGGAGACAGCGGACCCGCTCGCGCCGACCACCGCGCTCCCAGTCTCTCTCGCGGAGGTCTCGAATGCCGAGACGCCCTCTCACCACTCAGCCTCACCGTCGAAGGCCTCTCACGACCAGCCCGCCCTGAACACCAACGCACCCGCTCCCGTGGCGGCGGCTCACACCGCTGCACCAACTCCTGATCCCCAACGGGCTGATCCCGCACCCGAGGCGGGACGGCGTTGCCCGGTCTGTGGCCGCCTCATGCGCTCTCGTACGCTGCCGCGTCCCCAGCCCTACCCGTCACACCGTGGCTCGCCAAGCGCTGACCGTGCTCCGCCTCCCGCGGCTTGACCCAGATGCGCAGCGTGTCAAATCGTGGACGCAGAAGCGCTCGCCCTGCGTCTTGACTGCCGCCCGTCCTTTCGGCCTGTGCTTAGCTCCTCTCCACTCGCGGCGCCTCATTCGTATTTGCCTTGTCTGGCCTCCTGAGGGTACAATGGGACTGCGTGACAGTCGATTAGCAACCGAGTCCTGTTAAACCAGTTACCTTAAATTCCATAGACGGGCGTGTTGCTCGGCTTAGTTCAACTCTGGATTATGCGGCGGCTTTCAGCTGCTCCCTTTCGGGCCTGTGGTTTGATCCGCGCCGCATCAATCCTTAATTCGTTGGGCGGCGCTCCGTGACAGTCCATTAGTCTAATCGATGGCTCATTAAATGATGCGCACTAAAAGTATCTTGAGGCTGGTTTTAGTTGCATGCTTAATTACTGCCTGTTCAGCCAATACCAGTTCGCTACCACATTTGTCAGACATGCCCTGCGTGCAAGGCAGTTCGTCATCAGGCTTCCCCCTAAGAGTGAAGTGGTGCTTAGCATTAGCCCAACCTGTTCGTACTCCCCCTAAGATTCGCCATGGTATCGCGTATGTGCGCACTGAAGGCGAATTGTCAGGAGCGACCTTCTATGCCATTGACCTGTCAACTGCAAATATCCTGTGGCAATACGAAACCTATAATACAATGGGCAGTGAGCCTTATCTATGGGATATCATCGGTAACTTTGTGGTTTTAATCGGCGGTGAAGAAATTGATACACTGGACAGCGTAACAGGACAACTTGCTTGGCAAAGACAAATGCGTTACCAGACGTTTCAGGCTTTAACTACTGATGGCCGAAAACTTTACTTGGTCATGTCAGGATTCGCTGAAGCGATTGATGTTCAATCTGGCAAGACAATTTGGGAATATCAGGGCTTGCCATCCCATTTCACTTTTCGTGCATACTATGATGACGTTCACTCCACAATCGTTATTCCCGCAGACCACTTCTACGTTTTAGATGCTATGTCTGGGCGACTAGTCAATAAAGGTGAAAAGGAGTTTCCACAATCGGCTTTAGATGCCATCGTCTATCGAGGTTATCTAATTTATGGCGACACGATCTTCGATGCTTCGTTGGGCACAGAGATTCGCGCTTTGGATGATGGTACCTATAAGGCACCTATGGCACTAGATGAAACCTTGTATTACTTTACTCTTTCAGGAGATGTAGTATCGTTGCAATTGGGTAGGTGGGGCCGAAACTGGATGTATTCCGCCAGTCCACTCCGCCAAGCGGTTTCAAACATTGCTACACTCGGTGAGCATGCTTATCTCGTCATGGAAGATGACTCCATGAGAGCCGTCTCGCTAAGCGACGGTAACGAGATTGCACGATGGTCCGGGCCGACAAGCAGTAATACTCTAAGAGGGAATTCCATAGCGAATGTTCCATCGCCAGCGCTAGTAACATCAAATGATGTTTTGCTAGCCAGTTTTGGAACTAACTTACTTTACGCATTCGAACAACGCTAAAAAGTCCACAGGAGAGCCGCCCAACACGGCGTCCTAAGAAACTGATCACGGCGTTGGTCTGAAAAAGGGTGTGTGGGTCGGCCTCCGACCTGGCGGAGCCAGCGAGTAGCCGAAGTGATAGGTGTGGGTGCGGAGTTGAGGACTGTTTGGTTGATGAACCATTCAACCTCAAAAACCCGGCGGGGGCCAGGCTGAATGAAGTGCAGGGTGCGGTGCCGGACTTACGCTTCCGTCGCCGTCAGGGTGTAGCCGAGTTTCGCCGCTTTGTGGCGCAGGTGAGCCAGGTCGCGGTCTTTGGCCTTGTGCTCGTAGGCCTCCGCCCCCAGATCGTGATACGCGGTTTTGTACTTGAGCAAGTGATAGACGGCACGGGCGATCTTGTGGGCGGTCGCCACCAAGGCTTGCATCGGACCGAGTTGGGCTTTCTTGCGCCGGTAGAAGGCCCCAAAGGCGCTGTCGCTGCGGATGACGCAGGCGGCGGCTTGGCGAAAGGCTTGGCCCGCGCGGTTGTCCGTCTTCAGCGTGTGATTGCGCAGAATCTTGCCGCCGGAGATTTCGTGGTGCGGGACCAGACC
>PMCF01000383.1 GCA_003154115.1 Anaerolineae bacterium | reverse complement strand
CGGCGTGGCGACCGTCGAATCGGCGGTGGTCCAGATCCAGCCTTCCATGTTGCCGACGTACAAGGCGGGTGAACCGGCTGACTTACCGAAGGCCGTGATCACGCAGCCTCGTCCGCCGTTGGGAGCTGCGCCCGTGCAGCCAGACGTCAGGTCGGGGCTGATGGTATTCCAGAACACATCCGCCGACTTGGCGGCTTTTGCGTTATCGGTGCGATAGACGCGATAGGTACCCAGGTACAATCGCTCCGGGTTGGCGGGATCCATCATCCACGGGATGTAGAACTCCGATCGGTCGTGGAGGTTAATGCCGCCGTCGATATACTCATTGCTGGTGCCGCCCACGTACAGGGTGCCGCCATCAACGAAGCGATACGGGCTGATACCATAATACGTGCCATAGAAGTAGTTGGCATCGGTCGGATCGAGGAGCACCTGTCCGCCGTCACCGCTGGCCACATCGGACCAGGTGCTGCTGCCCGTCGTCTTGCGCTGCGTGCCATTGTCTTGCAGGCCACCATAGAAGCGATTAGCTACTGCCGGATTGGCGACCACACTCCCGAACTGACCCAAGGCCAGGCCAGAGCGGAAAATGGTGGCTGAAGTGGCCGGGTTTACCAGGCCGTTGAGGTTGTTCCACGTCGTGGCCGTAATCGGATCACCGGCGGTCAACCGGCCGCCGCGAGACGACGACCACCACGCGCCACCGTCATTGCCCATCACCACGATGGACGGGTCATCGTTGCGGATGGCGATCGCGTGATAGTCGGGGTGCAAGTTGAAGCCTAAATCGACCCAGGTCGCGCCGCTGTCCATCGAGCGGTAGATACCGCCTGAGCCCGTATTGTAGTTGTACAGACCGAGCGCATAGACAATGGTCGGCGAGATCGGATCGACGCCGATCAAGTTATCGTAAAAGCACTGCGAGCCGCAGTAGTCGCCAATGACGGCCGTGCTCGTCGCGCTCCAGCTGTTGGCGTCGTTGGTTGACTTCCAGACTGACGAGGCAACTCGCGTCGCGCCGGTATAGTATTCAAAGCCGGTGTAGAGCGTGGCCGACACTCCCACGGTTGGCCGCGACAGCCCCAGTGAGAACCGGGTGGGGGCCGTAGCGAAATTGCCCGCGGGCAGACCATTCATGGCGCTCGTCCAGGTGACACCGCCATCGACGGTCTTGGAAATGCCAACGCCCAACATCGAGGCGTAGATCACTTGGGGGTTCTGCGGATCCAGCACCATGTCGGTGACGCCCGCAAAGTCCAGCGGATTAGTCGTCGCCGTCAGGACCTCGGTCCAATTCACACCGCCGTCGATCGATTTCCATACGCCGAAGGACGAAGCGTCCGGCGGTGAAGTGCGCCGATTGCCGCCGCGACCGCGCAGGGTACCGGCATACAACGTGTTCGGATCGGTCGGATCGACCACAATCTTTGAAATCGAAACTTTGGTGAAATAGCCGGCAGCGCTGATATGGCTGAAGTTGGTGCCGCCATCAACCGATTTCAACACGCCGTTGCCAAAGTAACTGTCGCCCGACAACGCGCCTTCACCCGTGCCAACGTAGACGATGTCTTCATTGGACGGGGCCAGCGCGATAGCGCCGATTGCCAACGAACCGATGAAGTCGGTGCGCGGCGTCCATGTGCCCGTGTAAGGCGACGCCATGGTCCATACGCCGCCTTGCGCACCACCCAGGTACATCGTGTAAGGAGCGCTGGAACGGATCGCCAGTGCGCCGATGCGGCCAGCCATGGCATCGAAACTGCCATCGCCGCGATCAGTCAGTACCATCGGATTGGGACCAACGCTCGTCCATGCGCCGCCGTACACCAGCGGGCTAGCGGGCTTAGCCGGTTGGTTTTGCAGCTGCCCCGATAATTGTGTGGCGGCTTGAGCGCGCAGCACAGCAGCATCACCTAGCGTAAAGTTCACACTCGGATCGTGTGCGGTGCGACGCGAATAGAAGGCATCATCTCGGTCAAGTGGGTTACCTTCGACTACGCCCTCTTCACCGCCACTGGTCACGCCGTTTTTGGGGCGAATCGTCGAAAACCCCTCAGTAGGTTCTTCACCGGTTGGCGCAGCCTGCACACTCGTCGATTGAGCAGCGGGAGCCGACTTTATTCCCGCGTTTGAAGCGGCGACCGGCACCAGACCGATCGTCGCCAGCAATAGAGCTACGATGGTCAGTACGTTCAGCACAACCTGCTTTTTGTGTTGCATGAAAGCTCCTCCTTTGAATTAGCAAACTAGAGATTGAATAGACGCGGCTGGTACAACTTGGCACATGGTCACGGTTGTTGTCGGGCTATCAACCACCTCCTCTTTGTGGGGTCGTGTGCAACAGGTAATGCCAGTGCAAATAGAAAGCTCTTCCTTAAATATGAGAAAGGCCCTGATCAAAGGATATAGAAATCGGATGGCAAACTGAAGATGCGCAGAGAATTAGGCGACGAAATATAGACTCGTCACTATTACTCCATCCCTTGGTAATACTGAGGCAGACACAGAAAATAGCATGCAGTTGAATTGTGCCACAACTTATCGCGCACTGTCAATATACAACCTTATTGAGTCTTCGTCAAATTCTAGTGACACCACTTAAATGCAATGTCAACCCAGGCTCTCACAACAAGCAATCATCAAGGACTGGCGCGAGACACAAGCGGCAGATAAACCTGTGCTTGTGTAGCGACGATCGCGCGAGACGAAGAGTTGTTTTCAGGATGAGCGTCGAGACCGGGAAACTCGACATTTGCCGCGATCGCATAGTAGCCAGGGGTTGCGAGCACGAGCGCCGTGGATATCTCGATCGACGCACCCGGCGCAAGTCCCGGCACATCGGTGGCCTCGTTCAAGCACACCAGTCCCACACACGGCATGCTGAAGCGCAGCACACCGGCCGTCGAAGAATAGTTCCCGATATTGCGGATCGTCGCAGTGATTGTCGCGGTGATCGGCTCGATCCACTTGAACGGCGATGGCTGATCGGCGCTGAGTGGATCGAGAGCCAGATCAGCAGCCCAACCCACTGTGTAGGTCAGCGACTGGCTGGACCGGCGCGCGTTCTGGCTGATAGTGTGCGCCGGATCGATCTCAAATGTCAGCGTATACAGCCCTGGCGGCGACAAGAGCCACTCCCCGCCGGCCTGCGGCTGCACGCCGGCATAGCGCGCGACCACTTGACTCAGCGTGATGTTTTGCTCGGAGAGCACTGCACCCGAGGCGACGTCGATCTGCGCGAGGCGCACCGGTACGGACAAGGCCGGCGCATTGCCGTGATTGTCCACCTGCGCGCGCAGGGCGACGGTGATCGGATCGGCCTGGCCGATCGGAATGGCGGGCGTCGCCAGCGGCACAGCGTATAGATCGATCGTCGGTGTGTAAACCGACGCGGCGATCTGCGCGAAAGCCGCGCCAACCACCGTGAACGATCCGGCGGTGTTCATCAAGTCGCCGCCATAGAAACTGTCGTAGAGCGAATACCACGCCCACAACTGCACCAGCCGATCGCCATCGGCGGGATAGCCAATCTGCGGATCGGTCGCCGTCAAGAAACGGGCGAGGCTGCCCTGCAGATAGTCGCGGCTGACCTCCAACGTGAAGAGAATGCCGTTCAGCAGGTAGGGATAACCCGGATCGCCTGGCTCATCCGGGATGAGTTGCCCGAACTCCGTAATGATGAGCGGCTTGTCGCGTTCACCACGCTCGGCCATCCACTGCCGCATCGCACGCAGGCTCTGCACGGCAACATCGGGGTTTATCGTCTGCGCCCACGCTTGAGGATCGGGATACCAGCCATGCTGACTGCTCGCGCCAGGCGGGACGCCTGCCCCGGCATTGCACGCCACTTCAGGCAGCGCGTACAGATGGATGTTCCACAAATCCGTCGGTAGTTTTTCGCCGTAGAGCGCTTGATATCGATTCAGCACCTTGTCGAGATATTCCAAACGCAGGGGTGAAGGTTGGACAATGGCGCCCATCGCAACTTTCGCCGTCGGGTCGTTGGTCTTAATGAAGGTGTAGAACTCATGATACAGCTGGGCGTATACTTCGGGCATGATCGGATCGCCAAAGTAGATCGAATCCGGCTCATTGCCGATCAACCAGAGGGCGCCGGGATTCGCCTGTAGGAGGGCGATCAAGGCGGCGCCTTCCACGACCGGCGTGATCTGCGCGCGATCCGACGCAGGATTCCGATATCCACCACAGGTGGTGAGCGGGGTATTGACGTTGAACAAAAGCGTCTGAGCGAATTCCACACCGCCCGGATGGGATGGATTGCTATTCACGGTCCAATCCGCGTACCATCCGGCGCGGAGCGTCGTCGTATAGTAAATCATCTTTCCGGCCACACCCATGCGATCGGCGCCCGAGGGATAAGGCGGGAAGAAGAACTCGCTGCTGTTATAAGATGACCCAGCGGTTGACGCGCCGGTACTACCCTGCACGATACCCAACGCGATAAGCCCTGCGCCGAGTGCCAGACTCAAAATCAAGAGGAGACGTTTCATCGTTCTATTTCCCGGTGCTGCCAGATATTAATCGAGTTGTGTGCATGCCATTGACAAACAAGGCGCGCTATCACGTGTGTGATTCTAACAGAAAGGGGTTGAGCGTCAAGGCAGGTCAACAGCGGAGCGCTTCGACGACCCACACCAGTGCGCGGCGACGGACATTGAAGCGTGACATGTCGGGAATGCCGTTCGACCACAAGGTTGAGTGACGCGAAGCGTGCCGCAAGAAATGCAGGGCTTTTCCTTCGTCGCCATCAAACCAATTGGGTGTGGCTAAACTCTCAGAGGTTGTGAATTTATTGTCT
>PMCF01000168.1 GCA_003154115.1 Anaerolineae bacterium | reverse complement strand
GAATTATTCGTGAAAATTCGCGAAGATTCGCGGATCAGATTTTTTTCCGCAATCTGTGACCGTTCGCAGTATAATCAACGAAAACCTGCCAGGTCTTCATATCACGCAGTTTTCTCAATCGCTGAAAAGCTGCTAAAATCGAGGCATCCAACCAACGTGAAGGAGTCTTCATGATTAACCTCTGGAGAGAGGTGCCCGCCGGGGCGGACATCCCCAACATGATCAATATGGTGGTCGAGATTCCCAAGGGTTCGCGCAACAAGTACGAACTGGACAAGGAACTGGGCCTGATCAAGCTGGATCGCGTGCTGTATTCGTCCATTCACTATCCCGGCGATTATGGCTTTATTCCGCAGACCTTCTACGAAGACGGCGATCCGCTCGATGTGCTGGTGATGGTGACCGAGCCGTCCTTCCCCGGCTGCGTGATCGAAGCGCGCCCGATCGGCTTGTTCCGCATGACCGATCGCGGCCAGCCCGACGAAAAGATTCTGGCGGTGCCGGCCAACGATCCGATTTCGCGCGACTATCACGACATCACCGATATTCCGCAGCACTTCCTGCATGAAGTGGCGCACTTCTTTGCGGTCTACAAAGACCTGGAAGGGGTTAGCGTCAAAACGATCGGGTGGGAAGGGGCCGCGCAGGCGCGCAAGGCCATCTTGCACGGCGTGGAGTTGTACCAGAACAAATTCAAATAGCGGTGCGCCGCATCAGGCCCCTGTTTCTAAAAGG
This sequence comes from Anaerolineae bacterium, assembly GCA_003154115.1. Taxonomy (GTDB): domain Bacteria; phylum Chloroflexota; class Anaerolineae; order Fen-1058; family Fen-1058; genus Fen-1058. The sequence goes on along the minus strand of PMCF01000168.1, from coordinate 36,298 downwards.
CGCGGGGCGCAGACTCGATTTAGCCATCGAGTCTGCGCCCCGCGCGCGTTTACGAAGCATGACGGCCTGTGCCGTCGAATAGGCCGATCGGCACAGGACAGGTGCTGCGGCTTTTGCTAGACTCAGTACATCACAAAAGCATCCCGTCCAGCGCGCCGCCGCTTTGCGGATACGGCGTGAGCGAAGCAGCGCGCCTTTTCGCTGCGAAGTCGAAGGATGCGACCGGCACAAGATAACGGGATTTTCTGTATGATCCGCTTTCTTCGACTACGGCCCGGAACAGCACGGGCTTCCGCTCAGAATGCTGATACGTTTTCGTGATGGACTGAGACTGTCGGGCAGTTTGTGGAGGTGCTGCCTTCGACATGGGCCGGGCCGGGGCTGACGGACAGCACACCATGATGAGCCTGTATATCAAAAGGCTGGAAGGTGAGCGCGGCGCGATTATGGGGCGCGGCATTCTGCCACCGCTGCGCGATAATATCAAGTACGGCAATTCGTTGATTGGGCCGGACATCGAGCAGCAACTTCAGCTGCTTGACGCCGAAGCCGCCTTTTCAAAAGAGCTGGATCGCATCAACCCGTTTGATTGAAACAGTCAGCGTGAAGGCCGTGACTCATCATTTACTCTGCTGGCTGCGCGCTCAACCTGTTTAGGATCGCCTCGGCTGATCCATAGGTCGCGTCGAACGACTCCCGTTGTAGAGTTGATGGACTCAGAGTCGACGTAGGCCAAAGCTTGTTGTTGCGGCAACCAGCCTGTCCAGTAGTCGGCCTGCCGTTCAGCATATCGGTGAAGTTCCCCGGTCTGAGTATTCAGGACCTCGATGGTGAATAAATCAGTATCCCTGTCATAACCGTTAGTCATCAAGTGCATATTATCCGGCAGCCACCCCTAGATCGAGTGAACCCCGTTAGTGGTGGAGGTAAACACTACTCGCGGTTCTGAAAAAATATAAGACGCTGCGGGAGATGAAGCTACAGGCGCTGTTGTGTTCTTGAATTGACAGGCGGGTGGCTTGCTCACCGTCGAAGTCACAGCAACTGTAGAAGCAGCACTGGCAGCAGTTGCCGTTGGCGCTGGTTGCGCTATGGCCGTGCCCGCTTGTTGTGACGGACTGTTTCTGGCTTCCGGCTTGCAGGCGCTGACCCAAGCAATCAGCAGCAAGACTCCAGTCAAGCTGAGCAAGATACTCAGGTGGCGTTTCATAGTAATTCTCCTGGGTGCAGAGATAAGTGAAATGTGTGATCGCTGAGAGGTAGTCGTGGTGTAAAGGTGGTTGACGATCGATCAAATCAGTTGCGCCGGTGATAGCAGGGGGGAGAAAGTCAATGGATGAAACGCGGGGTGGTGCTAACAAAAAGACCGGCGGTGTATTTCAATCTCCGGTCTCTAAGCCTGTCCGGTGCCGCGCCCTTCGCGCCAGCCGATGATCTCATATACCGGCACTGGCGCACTGAACCCTTTGACCTCAAGTTCGCCCAGCGATTTCACTTTGATGTGCTGCTGGACAGCTTGATACGTGTTGTCGTCGATGAGGATCTGTCCGCCTTTGGCTGCTTCCTGTAAGCGCCGCGCCAGATTGACGCTGTTGCCGATGGCTGTGTAGTTCATTAACTGGGCGGTGCCGATATTGCCCACCACCGCTTCGCCACACGCGATGCCAATGCCAAATTTCAGCCGCAAGTGCAACGGAACCGAAGTCACTTTAGCTGCCAGACTGATCTGCATATCGATGGCGGCTGCCACCGCGCGCAGGACGTAATCGGGTTGCGGGAGCGGGGCGTTGAAGAAGGCCATGATGGCATCGCCCATGAATTTATCTAGCGTGCCTTCGTGACTCAACACCGCTTGCGCGCCTAAAGAGAGATGATAGTTCAGCGCATCAAACAACAGCTCGGGTGGCAGTTGTTCGGCCAGCGTCGTGAAGCCGCGGATGTCGGCAAACAACACCGCCAGGGACTGACGCGCCCCGCCCAGGGCCACGGTATTGGGACTGCTCAGTAATTGCTCGACTACCGTCGGGGTCACGTAGCGCTCAAAGACGTTGCGGATGATCTGCTTCTCGCGTTCCTTCGATTCTTCCAGCTCGCGGAACAGGCGCGAATTCTCGATCGCGATCGCAGCATAATCGGCCAGCGCCTGCAGCAAATGCATGTCGTGTTCCAGAAAGGGCCGCGTGCTCGCATCGTTGATGGCATCCAGGGTACCGATCAATTTGCCGCCCACTTTCATCGGTACGGCGACGGCGATGGGGGTTGTCACCGGCTGCCCGCTGCGCAAGACTTGCTGAGCGACCTGATCATTTTCGGGCGGCAGTGTGCTGCTGCGGGTGCCGTTGACGGCTTGAATGCGCAGTTGGCCGAGCTGCCAGTCGTACAGACGCAAGAGGCACATCTGCGCGCCGGTCACAAACTGCGCCGCTTCCACGATGCGGCGCAGCAAGCTGTCGTGATCCAGCAGCATCGTCACGCTCTTGCCGATGCCGTACAGCGTGTTGAGTTCACGCAGGCGCGCTTCCAACGCCCGATTGGTCTGTACCAGCCGCGCAAAGAGCTCATCGCGTTCTTTGCGGATGCGCGTTTCGACCAAGGCGTGCTCGATGGCCTTGATCATGTTGCTGACTTCAAAAGGCTTGGGGACGTAATCGCGCACGCCCAACCGAAACGCTTCGACCGCGATCTGTTCGGAGCCGTGCGCGGTGGACATGATGACGGGGATGTTAAGCCCGTTGTCTTTCAGCGCGTGCAGCACCCCCGTGCCATCCAGCTTGGGCAATTCCATGTCGAGGATGATCAGATCGGGTTTTTGTTCCAGCGCCAGCTGCACGCCTTCCGCGCCATCGACGGCCAGAATGGCGAGATAGCCTTTGGGCTTGAGGACGTAGTCGACGATGAATTCGCGGGTGTGATGCGAATCATCGACGACGAGAATGGTTTCACCAGACACGGTTACTCTTGTCTTTGAATGGCTTCCAACTCGAGCGAAATAGCGCGCGAAGCCGAGTCGGTGCCCATACTGATGCCGTAAATGGTATCGGCGGCTTCGATGGTGCCGCGATTGTGCGTGATGATGACGAACTGCGTGCCTTGCCCTAATTCTTTGATCGCGTCGCGGAAGCGGCCCACGTTCGCTTCGTCTAAAGCTGCATCCGTTTCGTCCAGGATGCAGAACGGCGGCGGTTTTACTTTCAGGATCGCAAACATCAACGCCGCGGCCGTCAGCGATCGTTCTCCGCCTGAGAGCAGCGCCAAGCCCTGCTGTTTCTTGCCCGGCGGACGCGCGACTACTTCCACGCCGGTCACGCTCATGTTTTCTGGATCGGTCAGCACAAGCTTCGCCGATCCGCCGCCGAACAATTTCTGGAACATGCCCTTGAATTCTTCTGCGATCTGGTGGAAGGTGTCGCGGAACGACGTTTCCATCAATTGATCGAGTTCGGCGATGACTTGGTGCAGTTGCTCGATGGCTTGCTCCAGGTCCCCTGATTGCTGTGTCAAGAATTCGAAGCGCTGTTTCGACTCTTCGTATTCGGCTTGCGCCTCAGGGTTGATCGGCCCCAGGCGGCGCAGCTGCGCTTTCAGGCGCTGCAGCTCTTGCTCCAGGCCTTCCGGCAGCGCTTCCACGGTCGGCAGTTCGGAAACGATCGGCGTGAGCGGCAACGGCTGCGGCCCGGTCAAATCGGCCATTTCCAGGCGCACCAGCCCCAGCTCTTCTTCGATGCGCGCCCGCAGGTGATTCAATTCTTCTTCGCGTCGCGCCATGTCCAGCATGGCCTGATTGTAGAGCGTCTCCATATCACTCAGCCGGTTGCGGGCCGATCGTTCTTCGCTCTCCAAACGATTCTGTGCGATTTCCAATTCGTGCAGCTGCGCTTCGGCCGGATCGATCTTGGCGGTGAAGGCGGCGATCTCGTCGTGCCGCGTTGCTTCGCGCTGGCGCAATTCTTCCAGCTGTGTGCCGATCGAGCCCTGTTCCTGCGTGATGTGGCCTACCCGATCGCGCCGGCTTTGCAATTGCGACCGCATTTGAGTCAAGCCTGCTCGATAGGATTGCACCACATTCGTCTGACTGCGCCGCAGCTGATCGGACACGGCGGCTTCGGCTTGCAGCGCTGTGAGCTGGGCCGTCAACGCGTCAAGCGGCAGTTCGCTCAATTGAGTTTCTGATTGCTGCAGGATCGCCGTGCGTTGTGTCATATCAGCTTGCAGCTGATCTTCTTCGGCCTGCAACTGCGCGTCTTGATCGGTCAAGGTCGCCAGCTCAGCTTGCACCTGCGCGATCAAACCCTGCCGCCAATCGATGGCGCGCTGCGCATCCTCTAATTGCCGATCGAAAGCGCGGCGCTCCTCGGTCGTGTCGCCGATCGTTTTCTCGGTGGCACGAATCTGATCGGTAACAGATGTGAGGCGCTGCGTCAGATCGCCGATGTTGTTCGACGCGGCAGTGCACTGCGCTGCGGCCTGTTGCGTGTTTCGTTCGGCTTCGTCGATGCGGGCCGGCAGTTCCCGCCATTCGCGTTCGCGCGCCAGAAATTCACCGGACCCGGCTGCACGGCCCAACGTGATCAACCCGCTGGCATGCAGCACTTCGCCGCCGCGGGTGGCGCTGCGATAACCGTCGGGTAGTTGAGGACGAAGGGTTTCCGCCTCGCGCACCGTCTCGACGACGACCACTTGCTTGAGGAGAGCCTCAATGGCTGGACGCAATTCGTCATCGCACGTTAAGCACGCACTGGCGAATTTGAGATCGTCGGGCAGCCGGGGAGCGATCGGATGAGGTGATTCACCATTCGCTTCTTTGCGATGCAGCCACGCCCCGAAGGCCGACATCGCCACGGGGGGCAAACACCCCGGCGCGTTCGCCGGAAGATCGATCGGCGCGTCGACGACCGGCGGTGGCGTGGGTGTGTCGAGCGGCAACAACGAAACGCGCCCATTGCTCTCGCCCAACAAATCACGCACGGCGGTGATGCTGGACGACGACGCGACGACGATGGCCTGAATCTCCGGGCCCAGCGCTGCTTCGATGGCGCGTTCCCACTCGGGGTCAACGCGAATCAAGGTGGCGAGTGCGCCGCGCACGCCGGGCAGCTGCGCGTTCAACACCGCGCGCGTGCCCGCGTCAAATCCGCTGAGCGAGGCGCGCACATCGGACAACACCGCGTAACGCTCGCGCCAGCGATTCTCGATCGTGCGGGCTTCGTCGAGCTCGGCTTCGCGCTGTGTGGCTTGCCGTCGCGCGGCATCGAGCTCCGTGTTCAACGCGGCGCTGTGTTGCTGCCATGAAGTACGCTGCTCTTGCAAGGTAGATAACGTCGCATCGAGGGCGGTGCGCTGCGCTTCAATCTCGATCTGCTTCTGGCGCTGCGTGTCGATCTCCGCGTTGTGCGTGGCGGCATCCTGTTCGTGCGCCGTGCGACGCCGCGCGACTTGAGCGCGTCGATTACGACGATCTTCCAGCGCGAGTTCGGCTTTTTGAATGGCGGTCTGCGCTTCGGCGCGCGCTTGTTGAACGGACCTGCGCTGCGCCTGCCGCTGGGCCAACTCCGCCTGCGCCGCGGCGATGGCGGACGCCTGCGTTTCGTAACGCGACACGATGGCATTGAGCTCCGCTTCGGCCGCCGTCACCCGATCGGCTTGCGCGGCGATCTCGGCCTCGATGGAGGTTTGGTCGTTCTGTGTTTGATCGATCTGTTGTTGCAACGAACGGGCGCGCTCTTCCAACACGGCCAGTTGACGCTGCAGCGCTTCGGCTTGCGTGTGCAGGCCGCTGGAGGCACGCTGCCATTCGCTGACTTGCGTGCGCAGCTCGAACTGCCGCTGGCGGATCGTCTCAATCCGATCGTTGTAACTGCCCGTCTCGGCCCGGCGCGAGGTGAGCAACGCCAGCTGCGCTTCCACCGCTTCTTTGGCCTCACTGAGCGCGGCTTGACCTTTGCCCCAGTGATAGCCATACCACGTGCGCTCCATGTCGTGCAGTTCAGTGGAGAGGCGTGTGTAATCGCGCGCGCGCTGCGCCTGTCGTTCAAGTTGACGCACGCGCGGCCCGATCTCCGCCACGATATCGCGCACGCGTTCGAGGTTGCGGCGCGTTTCATCCATCTTCTTCAGCGCGTCTTCACGCTTGTGGCGATACAACGAAATGCCCGCGGCTTCTTCGAACAAGGCGCGGCGCTCATCGGAGTTCAGGGCCAACGCCTGATCGACCATGCCCTGACCGATGACAGTATACGTGCGGCGCGCCAAACCGGTCTTGGCTAAGAGTTCGCTCACATCACGCAAGCGGACTTTGCTGCCGTTGAGCAAATATTCGTTTTCACCGTCGCGATAGGCGCGGCGACCGACGACCACTTCGTTGAATTCAACCGGGAAAAAGCCGTCGGAGTTATCGAGCGTGAGGTAGACTTCGGCCATGCCCGCGCGCGGGCGACCCTCGCCGCCGGCAAAGATGAGGTCTTCGGTTCGCTTGGCACGCAAAGCCGAGAAGACTTGTTCGCCCAGCGCCCAGCGCAGCGCATCGGCCACGTTGGACTTGCCGGAACCGTTCGGGCCGACGATGGCCGTCACGCCGGTGGGAAAGACAAATTCCGTTTTGCTGGCGAAGGTCTTAAAGCCTTGCAGTTCGAGATGCTTAAGTCGCATAGCGGCGGCATTGTACCTTGTCTCATGGGGTGTGTCAAAGAAAGTGGGGTAAGAAAGGAGCGCATACTTAGGGCTTGCCAAGAAATAAGTCCGCACTTTCGACGCTCCCGCCGGATTGCAAATCCGGCGATGGGGGCCTGGATGTGACCATCCAGCCTGGAGCNNATCTGCGGAGTTGTTCTTTGACGGCTTCTTAGCACGCCGGGCTCCCATGCCCGGCTTGACTTAGCGTTCCAAATTGGGCAGACGAGATCAGGCCGAACGAGTCGAGGGCAACTTTGACATCCTAATCGAATATCGGATAATAGGGGCACACTAAATCAATTGGGTGTGGCTAAATCTGGTTGAGTCGTAGGGGCGACCCTCGCGGTCGCCCGCATTTGGACAGGCGCAAGGCCCTGCCCTTACATTGGCGATCAACTGAGTTTAGCCACACCCAAATCAATTCACCTTTGCGAGGTCAAGACCAATGCCACTCCATCCACTCGCCGGGAAACCGGCTCCCGCCGAAATGCTGATCGATGTTCACCAACTTGAGGAAGCGTACTACGCCAAGCGGCCCAATCTCGACGATCCCACCCAGCTCGTGGCCTTCGGTACCAGCGGGCATCGTGGCACGTCGTTGGGGGGCAGCTTCACTGAGGCGCACATCCTCGCCATCACGCAAGCGATCTGCGACTATCGTCGCGCGCAGCGCATCACCGGCCCGCTGTATGTGGGTCAGGACACGCATGCCTTGTCGGCGGCGGCGCAGCGCACGGCGTTGGAAGTGCTGGCCGTCAACGGCGCTGAAGCGTTCATTCAAAGCGATGGCGGTTTCACACCCACGCCCGTGATCTCGCGTGCGATTCTGGTCTACAATCGCGGTCGTACCGAGGGGCTGGCCGATGGCGTGGTCATCACGCCCTCGCACAACCCGCCCACCGACGGCGGCTTCAAATACAATCCGCCCGAGGGCGGCCCTGCTGATACATCCATTACTCAGTGGATTCAAGATCGCGCGAATGATTTGCTGCGGCAAAACAATCGGGAGGTGAAACGCACGTCCTATGAAACCGCGCTGAAAGCGGCCACCACCCACTCGATCGATTTTGTGCAGCCCTACGTGCAAGACCTCGCCAACGTGATCGATCTGGAGGTGATTCGCGCCGCGCAGGTCAAGATCGGCGTCGATCCCTTGGGCGGGGCGGCGGTGGCTTACTGGGAACCGATCGCGCAGTTGTACCATCTCGACATTACCGTCGTCAATCCCAAGATCGATCCGACGTTTAGTTTCATGACGCTCGATCACGATGGCAAGATTCGCATGGATTGTTCCAGCCCGTATGCCATGGCGAGTTTGGTGAAATTGAAAGATCAATTCGACATCGCGTGGGGCAACGATCCCGATGCGGATCGGCATGGCATCGTCACGCGTTCACAGGGCTTGCTGAATCCCAATCACTATCTCGCCGTGGCGATCCAGTATCTGCTGCAGCATCGATCGCACTGGCCGACATCCGCGGGTATCGGTAAAACGCTCGTGAGCAGCAGCTTGATCGATCGGGTGGTGGCCGATTTGCAGCGCAAACTCGTCGAAGTGCCGGTGGGGTTCAAGTGGCTCGCGCCGGGCCTGTTCGACAGTTCGTTCGGCTTTGGCGGCGAAGAGAGCGCGGGCGCGAGTTTCCTGCGGCTGGATGGCACCGTGTGGACGACGGACAAAGACGGGCCGATCATGGGCTTGTTGGCGGCCGAGATCACCGCGCGCACCGGTCGTGATCCGGGCGAACATTATCAAGCGCTCACGGCGAAATTTGGCACGCCGTATTACACGCGCATCGACGCGCCGGCCACGCCCGAAGAAAAACGCGCGCTGGAAAAGTTGTCGCCGGCCGCCGTGAGTGCGACGGAACTGGCCGGCGATCGCATCGTCGCCAAGTTGACGCGCGCGCCGGGCAACGACGCGCCGATCGGCGGGTTGAAGGTCGTGACGGACTTCGGCTGGTTCGCCGCACGCCCCTCGGGCACCGAGAATATTTACAAGTTGTACGCCGAGAGTTTCAAGAGCGAAGCGCATCTGCAAGCGATTGTCGACGAAGCACAACGCATCGTCAGCCGTTCGCTGGCTGGCTGAGGAAAGGTGATTGATGACTATTCAACGTGATACCAGTGGCCGCTTGCAGATCGACTCGCCCTTCATGGGCGAATCGATGATGGATAAATCGCTGCTCGCCAGCACTGACACGGAGCCTATCTATCGGCTCATGCCCGATCTCATCGTCGTCAAAATTGGGGGGCAGAGCATCATCGATCGGGGACGCACCGCGCTTATGCCCATTCTCGATGAACTCGTCGAAGCGCGGCGATCGCACAAAATCCTGATTGCCACGGGCGGCGGCACGCGCGCCCGGCATGCGTATGCCATTGCCACCGATTTAGGCATGCCGACCGGTGTGCTGGCCGAACTCGGCGGCAGCATCAGCAAGCAGAACGCGCTAATGGTTTCGATTCTGCTCAGTCAGCGCGGTGGCATCCAGATCGGTCATGATGATCTGGTGAAACTGCCCAATTACATGATGCCCGGCATCCTGCCAGTGACGCACGCTATGCCGCCGTACGGCCTGTTCGAACGACCACCCGCGCTGGGGCGCATTCCACCCCATCGCACTGATGTGGGCGCGTTCCTGTTGGCCGAAGTGATGGGCGCAGAACGGTGCGTGTTGATCAAAGACGAACACGGACTCTACACTGCCGATCCAAAGAAAGATCCGACTGCCACACTCATCCCGGAGATCGACGTGAATGAATTACTCGCGCTCGATCTGAATGATCTCGCCGTCGAGCGCAGTATGCTGGAAAGCTTGCAGACGGCGCGGAGTGTGCGCGAGGTGTTCCTCGTCAACGGCCTGGTGCGCGGCAATATTCCGCGTGCGCTAGCCGGTGAAAACGTGGGCACGCGCATCTACGTGAAGGGGTAAAGGCTAGACCTCCGAGGTTTTAGAAACCTCGGAGGTCTTTCTTTCGCCGCATCCGCCGCAAGCGAATCGTGGCACTGCCGCAGGTGGGACAACGGGCCGGTGTGCCTTGTCCGCTGCCATGCTCGATCTCCCAGCGATGCCCGCACTCGTCGCACTGCCACCGCACCGTGGGCACGCGGAACGTGCCGCCTTCGATGTGCAGCGCCGCCTCTTCGACGAGGGCCTGCGTGACTTTGCGCCGCGCCTCGGTCAGGATGCGCTGCAGTGTCGAGCGTGAGACGCCCATTTGCTCAGCAGCGTCCTCTTGATAGCGCTCTTCCAGATCGGTCAGGCGCAGCGCTTCCAGTTCTTCGTGTAACAGCGTGATCGTCTGCAGGTGGCGCAGCGGCACGCCCACCGGTTTGAAGATCGCGGGCAGCGGCTCATGCCAGACGCGGCGATGTTTGCGCGGCCTAGGCATCTTCGGTCTTGCGCCGCCGCCCGCCGCGCGCCCGCTGGGCGTGGCGTTGGCCGCCGCCTGAATCATCTCCCGCGTTTTCGCCTGTGCCGCGCGGCAGCATGACCACTTCCGCGCCCACCGCCTGCGCAATCGCGTCGAGTTCTGACTTGCGTACGTGCAACTGAAAGAACTTGAGATCGCTGCCATGCACGCCGACGATGGCGAAGCGCGGCAGACCCTCGCCTTTGCCTACCCGATTACGCTCCCGTACAAAAATCTTAGCCATGTGAGACTCCTGGTCAGATGTGTTTTGGGCATATGCCCAAAATAAGTGTACTCCTGAAATGGAAGAACGTCAATGAAATCAACCCGTCCGGCGGGCGCACTGATGGATGGCGCGCAGTACGGGGGCTGCGGCCCAGTGCTGCGAAACGATGTGCCTCTATACAGGTGCTGAGGTACAATCAATTTTAGCAGAGCCGTCGCGAGTGTGCCAACCCCGGGTCAGCTATCCGGGCGAATCCACAGCGCATCGAGGCGTACGTCAATCTGGCCTGTAATGGCTGCTGCGTAATCGGCTGCCAGGGCGCGATGTTGGGATTGAATCACCGTGCTACAATTCTCGATCAGTGATCTAAAATCGACCGTCTGCCCGCCCAGCGGGAGGTGCCATGCCTTCGCCCCTTCACTTATTGATTCTGGAAGATCGCTCCGCTGATGCCGAGCTCATACTGCATGAGCTGCGGCGAGCCGGCCTCGCCGCCGACGGGCGGCGCGTCGAGACGGAAGCCGACTACGTTGCGGCGCTTGATCCGGCCCTCGACTTGATTCTGGCCGATTACAGCCTGCCACAGTTTAGCGCGCTGCGCGCCTTGCAGTTGTTGCAGCAGCGCGGTCTCGATATCCCGTTCATTATCGTCACCGGCAGCATCAGCGAAGAGGTTGCCGTCGAGTGCATGAAGCAGGGCGCCGCCGATTATCTGCTGAAAGACCGGATGACACGTTTGGGCCAGGCGGTGACGCATGCCCTCGAACAGAAGCGTTTGCGTGCTGAGCATCAGCGGGCCGCGGAGGCGCTGCGAGAAAGTGAAGCCCGCTTCCGCGTCATCTTTGAGCATGCCAACGATGCCATCCACGTGAGCAACGCCGCCGATGAAATCCTCGAAGTGAATCCGCGCCTGTGCGAGTTGATGGGTTACAGCCGTGCGGAACTGTTGAAGATGCACGTGGCCGATCTGCAAGCGCCGGAAGTGCGGAGCTCAGCCGGCAGCGTGATCGCAAACGAACTGGCGCGTTTCGGCCGCACGACGTTCGAAGGCGTGAATCTCCACCACAGCGGGCGGCCTATCCCCGTCGAAATCAGTGTCGCGCGCATGGACAGCGTCCAGGGAGATCTGTTCGTTTCGATTGTGCGCGACATCACCGCGCGCAAGCGTGCCGAGGAAGCGCTGCAAGAAAGTGAAGCCAAGTTTCGGTCGTACATCGAATACGCGCCCTTAGGTGTGTTCGTCGTCGATCGATCGGGCCGCTGCGTCGAAGTGAATGCTGCTGCGACCGAGATGCTCGGCTTCACTGAGGCCGATCTCTTGCCTCTGTCGATTCCGGATATATTAGCGCCGCAATCGCTGGAAGCAGGCTTGCAGCATTTTCAGACCGTGGGACAAGACGGCGCTGCAACTGCGGAGTTTCTGCTCCACCGCAAGGATGGCACGTTGTTCTGGGCAACGGTCAACGCGGTGAAGCTAGGTGAAGACCGGTTCATGGCTTATTGTCAGGACATCACCGAGCGCAAGCGGGCAGAACTCGCCTTGCAGGACAGTGAATCATCCTTACAAGGGATTCTACAATCTACTGCGGATGGCATTCTGGCCGTCAACCGAGAAAACCGGCTGCTGTTTGCCAATGAACGTTTTAGCGAACTGTGGAGGATCCCACCGGAAGTCATGGCTGCCAAGGACGACGCCGTCCTGCTTCAATATGTCCTTGATCAGCTGATCGAGCCGCCAGCTTTCCTCAAAAAGGTTCAGGCACTTTACGCGTCGCGCGAAGACAGTTTCGATATTTTGAATTTCAAAGATGGCAGGGTATTTGAGCGCGTATCCCATCCGCTGCGGCAAGGGGCGGAGCTGCACGGCCGGGTCTGGTCCTTCCGCGACATCACCGCGCGTAAGCAGGCAGAAGAGGCGATCCGTGAAAGCGCGCGACGCGAGCGGGAGCGGGTGGCCGAGTTGCAGACCATCATGGACGCCGTGCCGGCGGCCATTTGGATTGCGCACGATCAAATGAGCCAGGTCATTACCGGCAACCGTGCTGCGTATGATCTGCTGCACATGCCACCGGGGAGCAACGCGTCGCGCACAGCACCGGAAGGTCAGCCGCTCACTCGCACCAAGATCTACCAAAACGGCGTCGATCTGCCGCCCAACGATCTTCCCCTCCAAATCAGCGCAGCGACCGGGGTCGAAATCCGCGACTTTGAACAAGAGCTAGTCTTTGACGATGGCACGATCGTTTACGAATTGGGCAACGTCATGCCGCTCTTCGACGAAGAAGGCCGGCCGCGCGGCGCGGTCGGCGCGTTTGTCGACATCACCGAGCGCAAACACGCGGAAGCCGCTCTGGCGCAGGAGCGTTTGCTCCTGCGCACGGTGATTGACAACCTGCCCGACGCCGTATACGCCAAGGACCGGCAGGGGCGTAAAATACTGGTCAACCGTGCCGATCTGGATAATATTGGCAAGTCGGAAGCCGAAGTGTTGGGCAAGACCGACGCAGAGCTTTTCCCGCAGCAAATTGCCGCTCAGTTTGAAGCCGACGATCAAAGTGTCTTGCACAGCGGGCAACCGGTGCTCAATCGCGAAGAATTATTGATCAATGAGCAAGGAAAACAAATCTGGCAGCGCACCTCCAAACTGCCGCTCAAGGATGCGGCGGGCCAGATTGTCGGCCTAGTGGGGATTGGCCACAACATTACCGATCGCAAGCAGGCGGAAGAAGAACATCTGACGCACCTTCGGTTCTTTGAAAATATGGATAAGGTCAACCGGGCTATCCAGGGAACACCCGATCTTGAGCAGATGATGAGCGATGTTCTAGAAACACTGCTCTCGATCTTTGATTGCGATCGGTCATGGCTCCTTTATCCGTGCGACCCGGATGCGCCGTCGTTTCGCGTCCCCATGGAAGTCACCAGGCCTGAATATCCAGGCGCCAAGATCTTAAATGTCGACGTACCGATGTCCCCCGGCGAAACCCAGAATATGCGGGAAGCTCTGGAGTCTGATGGCCCGGTGACTTACACCGCCGGGACGGACAGACCCATATCAACTGCCGAGCAATTTGGCGTTCAGTCCCAGATGTTTGTTCCTGTTTATCCCAAGTTGGGTAAGCCTTGGGCATTTGGTATGCACCAGTGTTCGTACCCGCGCGTCTGGACGCAGGAAGAGAAGAAGTTGTTCCAGGAGATCGGCCGACGGCTGACCGACGGCCTAACCAGTCTGTTGGCGTATCGTGATCTGCGTGAGAGCGAAGCGATACTCAAAGAGGCCCAACGCGTTGGCCGACTCGGCAGTTGGGACTGGGACGTACAGACCGACACCATCACTTGGTCTGAAGAGTATTACCGCATCTATGGTTTCGATCCGCAGCAACACCCGCCGGGATATGTGGAGCATCTGAAAGCCTATACCCCCGAGAGTGCGGCTCGCTTGGATGTGGCCGTAAAAATGAACCTGCAAACCGGCGAACCGTACAAACTCGATTTGGAGTTAGCCCGCCCGGATGGGCCAAGCCGATGGATCACGTCTCGTAGTGAAACCAGGCGCGATAAAAATGGTCGGATTGTAGGACTGCGCGGGACGGCTCAGGACATCACTGAACGCAAGCGCATGGAAGAACATCTGCGTGAACAAGTCGCTACGTTGCAAGCGGTGGCCGAGATCGATCGCGAGATCACCGCGGCGATGGAACCCAAGGGCATACTCGAATTGGTGTGCCGTCGCGCGGCAGAATTGGTGCATGCTCCCAAGTCGGTACTCATCGTCAAGACCGTCGCTGCTGAATTGGACCTGACCGCCAGTTACGGTTTGCGTGATGCAGCCCGCCTCAAGGCCGAGTTCGCCCGCACCCAGCAGACGGGCTTGATGAACTTCGATGCCTTGAAAGTGCGCGGGTCCATTGTGCAAAATGAAATCCCCGCCGATGCCCCGTTCATGTCTGAAACGGTCAGCCGTGAGGGCGCGCGTGCGCTCGCGATCGTTCCGCTGGTGACTGGCGAAGGATCCCTGGGCGCATTGATCGTACTTGATACAACGACCCGTCAGTGGCGGGCCGCCGATCTCCAGGTACTGAATATGCTGGCGGCGCAGGCCGCTCTGGCGCTCGAAAAACTGCGGCTGTTTCAGGCCGATCGTACACGGGCTGCTCAGTTGGCGATGCTTAACGAGATTGCCCAATCTATCACCTCGTCGCTTGATCTCGATCGGGTGCTGGTCACTTTGTTGGATAAGGTGCGGCGAGCCAGCACTGCCGAAGCTTGCTCAGTCGCGCTGGTCGACAAGGAGTCCGGCGACTTGGTGTTTCGCCAGGCCGTCGGCGGAGCCACGCATGAGGTGATTGGCCTACGGCTGTCATTGGGTGAGGGGGTCGCCGGCTGGGTGGCGCAACATCGGCAGTCGGTGCGGGTGGATGATGTCGCGTCTGACGCGTGGGTGCACGCGCTACAAAACACGACCAGGCCTGGCGGCACGCACTTCGTGACCCATAACCTGGTGTGTGTGCCGTTGATTGTGCGCGATACGGTGACGGGGGTGCTGGAACTGGTCAACAGTCAGCGGGGCAAGTTTGGCCAGGATGATGTGCAGCTGCTCGAATCGGTGGCGGCGCAGGCGGCCATCGTCATCGAGAATGTGCGGCTGTTCGAGACCGAGCACACCGCGCGGGAGCGGCTGGAAACCCTCTATCGCATTGGGAAAGCGATCAACTCCACGCTGGAGGCCGACGTGATTCTGGATCGCTTGACCGACGAAGCAGTGCAGGCGACGCAGGCGACACATGGCTCGGCGCTAGTCGCGCGCCCCGAGCGAGGATGTTTTGAGCGGCGCTCGCTGCGCGGCTATTCGCCGGAGGAAGCGGACAGAGCGCGCACCGATGCGCTGCCGCTAGAGCGCGGAGTGAACGGGCGGGCCTATCACTTGCGCCATCCCGTGTATATCGACGATGTGACGGCCGATCCGGATTATCATCCGCTGATCCCGACGACGCGTTCGGAATTAGCCGTGCCCATTGTGCGTGGGGGCCAGGTGATTGGCAACCTGGACCTGCAGAGTCCCAACGTGAATGCCTTTCATGCCATCGATCTGCCGTTCTTGCAGGCGTTGACCGACCAGGTGGCGATTGCGTTGGAAAATGCGCGCCTGTTCGCCGAGACGCTGCGCCAGATGGATGAATTGACCATCGTGTCGCAAGTGGCGCTGGTGGGGGCGGCCGGGCGGCCGTTTGACGAGACGGTGGCGCGTGCGACCGACGCGCTGAGCCGGCTGTGGCCTGAGGCCGCGCTGGGCTTCCTGTTTGTCGACGAGGGCGGCCAGGCCCTGCGCATGCACGCGTCCTACCTTCACCCCTCGCCCGAGCTGGACCCGCTGGTCAGTATCGGTCTCGATCAGGGGTTGACGGGCTGGGCGGCGCGTCAGCAGCAGCCGCTCCGGGTGGGGGATGTCACGACGGACCCGCGCTATGTCATGTCCCCGCTGGAAGCGGGGCGGCACGCCGGGCGCGTGGCGCGAACCGCAAACACCCGATCGGAAATGGTGGCGCCCCTGGTGGTGGGAAAGCAAGTGATTGGCGTGGTCAATGTGGAGACCCCGTCGCCGGATGCCTTCTCGGGCGACGATCTGCGGCTACTCACGACCTTAGCTGGACAATTGGCGGTGATCTTTGAGAAGGCGCGTCTGGATGCGGCGTTGCACGAACATACCGTGCTGCTGGAGCAGCGCGTGCTGGAGCGCACGGCCGAAATCCACCGCCAGCAGGCGCGGACGCAGGCGATCCTCGACGCCCTGGGCGAAGGCGTGGTGGTGACGGATCCGCAAGGGGTGATCCAATATATGAACCCGGCCATGGAGCAGACGACGGGGTTTAGCGCTCCCGAGGCGCTGGGGCAGGAGGCGTACCTGTGGCGCAGTGACCAGACGCCGGCGGACATGTATCGGGAGATGTGGGCCACAGTGCGGGCCGGCCGGACGTGGGCGGGCGAAGTCGTCAACCGGCGTAAGGATGGTGAATACTACTTTGCGTCACTGACCACCGCGCCCATCCAGACCACGGACGGCGGCACCGCGGAGCTCGCGGGTGTGGTCAGCATCCAGCGGGACATTACCGAGCGCAAACAGGCTGAGGAAGAGATGCAGCGGGCCTTGGAGAAAGAACGGGAACTGAACACGCTCAAATCCCGTTTTGTGTCTTTGACGTCGCACGAGTTTCGGACCCCGCTGACCACCATCCTGTCTTCCGCCGAGATGATCGAGCACTATGGGGCCCGCTGGGGCGTGGAACGAACACACGAGCACCTGCAGCGCATTCAGACGTCGGTCAAATACATGACGGGTTTGCTGGATGACATCCTGGTGGTGGGCAAAGCCGAAGCGGACCGGCTGGAATTTGCGCCGGAGCCGCTCGATCTGCTGAAGTTCTGCCGGGGACTGGTGGAAGAGTTCGAGTTGATGGACACAGGCCAGCATCCGCTGCGGTTTGAGAGCAGCGGGGCGTGTTCCGAGGTGCGCCTGGACGAGCAGCTGTTGCGGCACATCTTTAGCAACTTGCTGTCGAACGCGTTCAAGTACTCGCCTCCGGGGAGCGCCGTCGAATTTGAAGTGACGTGCCAGGCCGGCCAAGCGGTGTTCCGCATTCAGGATCACGGCCTGGGCATACCGTTGGAAGACCAGGCGCGCTTGTTTGAGACGTTTCATCGGGCGCGCAACGTGCGCAATATCGCCGGGACCGGGCTGGGGTTGACAATCGTCAAGCGGTCGGTGGATTTGCACGGCGGGACGATTGAGGTGGTCAGTCAAGTCGAGGTGGGGACCACCGTGACGGTGAGCTTGCCGACCGGCCGGCCGGATGAGGGTGAATACATGGAACAATCCCCCTCTACTGGTGGGATGAAATAATCCCCCTCTACTGGTGGGATTGAATCAACCCCATATCGAGCAATATACGCTGGGTCGTTTCTTTGGCGCGGGTGGAACTTGTGTCACCTTCCGATAGCTCCAGATTTGTGGCAAAGATGTAGACGTTGCCATCCTTTTCCACGTAGCCCCCGAACCAGTTGATGCTGGGCTTCACACGCAGCTGCGTGCCGGTCTTGCCGCTCAACTGCGAGACGGGCGTTTTCTCCAACACCAGAATATCCTTGACGATGTGCAGGTTGCGTTGCGAGAAGGGCAGATTGTCTTGATACAGCCGTTTCAGAAACTCGACTTGTTCATTGGCCGAGATGCGCAGCGCACCGTCGAGCCAGAAGGAGTCGATGTTGCCAGAGATATCATGGTTGCCATAGCCGGCTGCGTCGACGTATTTTTGCATGCGCTCTTTACCCACCCGCCGTGCGAGTTCCTGGTAATACCACACGACCGAATTGGCAATGGCGGTCCGCATCGTGTGGTCCTGGTTCCATTCCGGAATGTCATAGGGTGTGCCGTCCCATTTGATCACCGTGTTCTCATCGGGGATGACGCCCGTTTCCAGGCTGATCAACGAGTTGAGAATCTTGAACGTGGAGGCCGGCAAGAAGCGTTGGGCTGCGCGGTCAGGATTGTAGCGCAGGAAGTGATCGCGCTTCAAATCGTATAGCACGAAAGTGCCCGGCTGGCCGTCGAAGTATTTTTCTAACTCGGGCTTCGTTTCAGAGGTCGTAGCGATTGTCGGGGCGGCGGCAGGCCGATCGGGTGTAGGCCCAGCGGCCGCGCAGCCGATCAGCAGCACGGCCAGCGCTACGATGGATAAGGCTCGCGCCATCACGCGGCCTGTTCCCAAGTCGTGACAAAGTCTTTGGCCAACTTGCGCGTCTTGGGGCTGCCGCACTCGAGCTGCTGGTGGGCGAAAGCCAGGATGCGATCTTGATCGCGCGCGTCAGCGTCGGCAAAGTATTGAGCGAAAGAGGGCAGGGCGTAGCTGATGATCAACGCCTGGCGGTCGGCGGCGAAGTGGGTCTTGTCAATGTCCAGCAGGCGGCGCGTGATCTTGCTTTGCAGCGCCGGCTTGGCTTTGGCGATCTGCCCCGACACTCCGGCGACATGCGAGGCCACCATGATGCTTTCGTCGTCGAGCAGCTTGTAGAACGTGTTGAAGGTCTTTTCAAAATGACCGTCGTCGCCCGCCGTCACCAGATTGGCGATGACGTGAATCGCGACGTACTTGGAAAAGCCGTTGTCGCTTCTGAGCAATTTGGTGAAGTGCGCCCAGTGGGGCAGCAGGATTTCCGGATGCTGCTCGCTGAGATACAACACGGCTTTGGAACTGCTCTCACGGATGACGGACTTCTGCGTTTTGGGCGAAATGCCGTTGAGCAGATCCTGCAGGGCGCGTTCACTGCGCAGCGCTTGCTCGGCCATCTGTTGCGGATTCATGCGACCTCCCTGTTCGTGACCACCTCAAACCTCGCTCCCCGACCGCGTCCTCGAAGATGCCGAACGCTTTTTCCGGCACGCGGTTTGAGAGCGTTTTAAGATGGACTGTTACAGCAATGCCGGTTGAAAAGGAGCGTCCGCCTCGTACACGCGCAGCCGCGTGGCGATTTCATAGCGGGCACATTGTTCGTGAAAGATTTGTTCCAGCCGCTGCGCGTTGTTGGCGGCCGCGGAATAGCGCGCGCCAAACCGTTGTTCGTACTGCTTCCGCAGGCCCGGGAACAATCGATCGAGTTGGGTGTAGTAATACGCCCGCTGCCGATCGCGCAGCGTCATGCCGAATGATGCCAGAATATACGACGCGCCGCACTCGTGAGCGCGGGCCACAATCGCCGTGATGTTCTCCGCGTTATCTTCGATGAAGGGCAGCACCGGCATCAGCAACACGCCCGTCAAGATGCCGGCCGCGGCCAACTGTGCCATCGCCGTGAAGCGCCGCGAAACGATCGGCGCGCCGGGCTCCAGTTGCTTGCCGAGATCGTCGTCGGCCGTCGTAATCGTGAAACTGACCGCCGCGTACACGCGATTGATCTCGCGCAGCGTATCCAGATCGCGCAGGATCAGATCGCTTTTGGTGAGCGCGTGCACTGGAAATTTCTGCTGCGCGATGACTTCCAACGCCTGACCCGTCAAATTGCGCGTCGCCTCCAGCGGCAGATAAGGATCGCTCATCGAGCCGGTGCCGATGGTGCCCTTCACGCGCTTGCGCGGCAATTCCTTGCGCAATAGATCGATCGCGTTCACCTTCACCAGCACGTCCGTGAAGTTCTCGATCTGGTAACATTCGCTGCGCGAATCGCAATAGATGCATTGGTGCGAACAGCCACGATAGAGGTTCATGGTGTACTTGATCCCGAACCACGGATCGGGCCGTTTGGCCGACGAGAGCAAAGTCTTGGCGGTGATGTCTTTGATCATGCAACGCTGGCAAGTGAATTCGGTTTTTCTAGATAGACGATCGTTACTTTAGCGGTCAGCGGCTCGGCATCAAAGATATGATAGCCCAACTTTTGATATAGGTACAGGTTGCGAGTGCTGCGTTCGCCGGTGAAGAGTTCGTAACGTCGGACGGTGTTGAAGTGCGCTTCAATGGCGCGCAACAATTCCGTGCCGATGCCTCGATTCTGGCAGGCGGGGTGTACGATGAGTCGCCCGATGTAGCACGTGCCGTCTTGCTCATAACCCCGCACCGCGCCGACGATTGTACCATCGAGCGTGGCTTTCAAGTAGACCTGCCGCTGAAAGTCGGCTTCCAGTTCGGCCAGGGTCTGCGTCAACGGGGGAATCGTGTAATCGTTGTTGAGCGCCGCTTCGCTCTGATAGGCCAGGCGCTGCAAGTCGAGAATTGCCGCCGCATCCGCCAATGTAGCGAGTGTGATTACGAGGTCGTCAGATGTTTTTGCCATATGCTCACGTCAATCCAGCGGGCGAATTTTTGGCCGATCTTTTCCAGGTGCGCCACTTTGACGAAGCCCAACTTTTCGTGCAACTTGATGCTGAGCTCGTTGGGCAGGGCGATCACGCCGAGGGCTTCGCGATAACCTTTCGTCGCCGCGTCGTCCAGTAATGCCTGATACAACCCCCGACCCAGGCCGCGCCCGATCGCAGCTTGATCGAGATAGATGGTCGATTCGACGGTGGACTGATATGCGCGCCGTTCGCGGAAGGTGCTGGTGTACGCATAGCCCAGCAGCGCGCCCTCGCTTTCAACCACCAGCCAACTGTGCTTTGCCACGATCTTCTGAATCCGCGCGGCGATGTCGTCGGCTGACGGCGGTTCGGTCTCGAACGAGATGGCCGTTGTGGTGACGTAGGGCTGGTAGATGCGCGCGATGGCCGCCGCATCGCTCAGTTGCACGGGACGGATCATTCGGCCAGCCTTTTCACTTCGGTCCGCTCAAGCAAGTCTTCGTCAATCGGCATACTGCCGATGTAGGCCACATTCGCTTCGGTCACAGTGGCGTTATGAATTTTGGAATGGACTCCCCAGCGCATTTCACGTCCTTATAAAGCCAACAGGACTTCTTGCGTCGTCATGATGGCCGCGTACTCATCTTGCAGGTTGGCCAGCGACATGGCGTGCACGTCTTCGGCTGATCGCAGCAGGCCATTGAAGTCGGGGCGCGCAAACGTGGCGGTGGCATCGGCGACGACGATGGTGGCGAAGCCCAGATTGCCTGCCATGCGTGCCGTCGCTTCGACTGAATTGTTGGTGATGACGCCGGTTATGATTAACATCTCAATCCCGGCGGCGCGCAGCTCGGCTTCCAGCGTCGTGCCGATGAAAGCGCTGTTCGTGCTTTTCTCGATGATGCGTTCGTGGGGCAGGGGCATCACTTGCGGCTTGAAATCGTTGCCCGGCTGTCCGGGTCGATACGGCGAATTCACTTCGCGCGACAGGTGACGCACATGGATGATGGGGCGTTGCGTGGCGCGCCAGGCCGCCAGCAGCTGCGCGATGTGATCTTCGGCCTGCGGATTGTTGCGCGGCCCCCAACGTGTCCATTGCGGATGATCGATGGCGAGTTGCACGTCGATGATGATCAAAGCGGCGTTGGCTGGAATAGACATGTGGATAACTGGTTACTCAATCCAGCGTGCCACCTTAGAGTCGGTGCCGAGAATGTCGGGGATTTCGACGATTCGATCGATGATGGCATCCATCGCGGCGAGGTCAGCGCCTTCGACAATGGCAATGGCGTCTGGCGTGCCGAAAAGTGCATCGGCTTTCAGCACGCCCGGAATCTGACGGACGGCTTGCACCACCTTGTGAGGTCGATTGGTTGTAATGAAAATGTAAGCCCAAACTTTCATATGCACCACAACTCCGTCTGCGGCGTGCTGAGCCACTCAATGCCATTGGACATGACGAGCACATCTTCTTCCAGACTCACGTAGCCGCGTTGGGGAACCTGCACGCCAAGTTCCAACGTGAAGATGTTGCCTGCTTCCACTTCCATGTTGGGCGTATCCCCATAGCGTTCCCAGCGAGGCCCCAGCAGCGATGCGCCATCATGTACCGTGCGGCCCACATGATGGCCGGTGGCGTGTTGATATTCAGGATAGCCGGCTTTTACTACAACGGAACGTGCCGCCTGATCGACTTCCCAACCTAGCGCACCGGGCTTCAAGATTTTCGCTGCCGCCAGAATTGCCTCACGCACTATGATGAAAGCTTTTTGCACATCGGCGGGCGGTTTGGTTTCGCCTTGTTCGAGGAAATACCACATGCGCTGCAAGTCGGACACGAAGCCGTCTTTGTTTACGCCGAAGTCGATCTGCAAAGTGTGACCGCGTTCCGTCCGGCGTTCGCCGGGCGCGCCATGACCGGGCGGCGTGTCGGGGTGCGCATTCACGATTGGGCAGAAATCCATCTCCCAGGCTGTCGTCAACTCGCGATCCGCCAGGCGATCGTACATGAAGTCACGGATGTCGATCTCGCGCAGACCGGGCCGCAGGAAACGGTTCACTTCGCCGAAGATATCCAGCGTCGTTTTGATCGCCGCTTTCACGCGTTCGACTTCGGCCTTCGATTTGCGACCACGCAAAGCGGCGATGACGTTTTCGGCCGAGATGAACCGGGCTGCATATGGTGTGCCTTCCAGCAAACGGAAGAGCTGCGTCCACATGCCGTGCGTCAAACCGTCCGCCGCCGAGTCGTTTTCGCTGAAGTTGATGGCGATGCACTGCGGATTGAGGCGATTCAACACTTCGACCAACGCGGGGCGAATGCTCTGATCGTAGCCGATCACTTCAGGATATGCGCCGGTCTGCACGATGGTCTCTTTGTCATAGCGGCCGACAATGGCGATGCGCTGGCCGTGTTTGGTAAGAATGAAGGCGGAGTGCCACGTCATCTGCAAAGTCGGGCTGACGATGAGCGACAAACTGGGATCGTGCAGGTGGCTGGTTTCGCGCACGAACGTCAACCACAGATCGACGTCCTTCTCGCGCAGAATCGCGCCGGCTTGCTCGACTTTTTCGAGAATGAGTTTGCGATCGGACATGGGGTGGACTCCTGAAGGTGGAATGTGGAGTTCGGAGTACGAGACACGCTGGGCGCACGGGTCTCTGCGCTGGGTGTGTTGAACTTCAAACGGTCTAACGGACTGCGTTTCAGCCGCTGCCACCGACCCGCACACCAACCGTCAAAAACCACCTCTGATTTTCGCAGCTTCGACGGTTGGCTGCAAACGCTGGTTAGCCGCGCTCACGGTTGACAAGGATTCTTCTCAATACCACACCGTTGCGATGCAGCCGACGGGCACTCCAAGACGTATAACAACATATCCATCATTGCCGCTCAGAACACCGTGATTAACATACGTCCAGAGTTCATCGATGAAAATCATCTTCGCTTTCAATGCTTGCCATGCGTCATTGATGTATCCGAAGGGCACGCCATTGCTCGTGTGTTTAGCTTCGGCTTCTTCAACGCTCACTTTTCTCCCAAGGTTGCCGGGAGATAGTCCACAGTCAGAATTGCTCCAGGCCGTGCGAGTCAGCACGTAACCGCACAAAAGTAAAATGCCGATAATTGCAACGGGAATAATTACCTTCCTTTTCCGCGCTCCAATGTATGCAGCAATGCGAGCCATGTGATTTGGGCTTGCTGTACCGGTGTCACTAATGATGCGTTCCCCTTGAGGGGGTAAGTCGCCTAATCTTGCGATCAGTATTTGGCGGATCACTTCAAAAGTATCGTCGGTCCAATCTGTTCTGTCATTTTTCTTCCAAACAGCTAGCAATTCCTCGGTACTCTTTTGTTCCCAGATTGCGCGCAACTGCTTCAGTCGCTGCTCTTGTTGCTCAGTCATTGTGAAGCGTTCCTCTTGCTATGCCTGTTGTTAGCCTCGCTGTCACCCTGCGTGTGAGATGCGCGGCTAGCTGGTGATGCGACGGTAAATGGCGTCGAGTTCTTCTTCGGAATAGAAATGAATCACGATGGTGCCGCCCTTCTTAGAGCGGGACAGCGTGACCTTGGTGCCCAACGATCGCCGCATGCGTTCTTCCAACGCGCGGGTATCGGCGCCGCTGCTGCGATGCGGGGTGCTGCTGCTCTGCGCTTTCTTGGCCTTGGGGTGATCTTCCATCAAGCGCCGCACCAGCTCTTCGGTCTGGCGCACGTTCAGGCCACTCTTGACGATCTGACTGAGCAGGTGCTGCTGGACGGCCGCGTCGCCGATGGTCAACAGGGCGCGGGCGTGGCCCTCGGTGATCAGCCCATCGGCCAGCCGGGCTTTGATCGGCTCGGGCAATTTCAAGAGGCGCAGTGTGTTCGCGACCGCCACCCGGCTCTTGCCCACGCGCTGGGCAACCTGATCTTGCGTGAGGCCGAATTCTTCGATCAGTTGCTTGTAGGCCAGCGCTTCTTCCAATGCGTTGAGGTCGGCCCGCTGCACATTTTCGACTAACGCTATTTCCAGCATCTGCTGTGGCGCGACGTCTTTGATGACGACGGGCAGTGCTTCCAACCCGGCTAGCTGTGCGGCTCGCCAGCGGCGTTCCCCGGCGATGAGCGTGAATTGATCTTCGCTGGTGCGCACGACGATGAGCGGCTGAATCAGGCCATGTTCGCGAATCGAGTCGGCCAGTTCTTGCAGCGCCTGCTCGTCAAACTGCATGCGGGGTTGATGTGGATTGGGCGTAATGGCACGCACCGGCACTTCGGTCAAGCCGCTGAGCGGAGCCGCCTCCGAGCCGGGTAAGAGTGCGCCGAGTCCTTTTCCCAATCCGATCTTCTTGTTCATAAGTTTGATGTTAGAGCAGATTCAAAGTCAATTTACGATCCGGACTCGAGGCTTCAGCCGGAATCCGCCTACGCCCAGCGGCCCGCCGCCGCAATGCGGCGGGGACGGGCAAGGCTCCACTCCAGAATGCTGTTTGAAATGAGAGGTTGGATATTGAAACGTCTGCCTCAGTTTAGCCTATTTTGACGGCGTTGCCAACTCTACGCCGGTTTCTGTATGACGGCGTTGAGTTTCTCACTCAAAGCCCGATCGCTTTCCAATAGCTCATCGGCCAGTTGGGCGTAAGCCAGGCCGCCTGATGACGTAGGCGCATACGACAAAATTGGTTCACCATACGACGGCGCTTCACCCAGCCGCACACTGCGCGGAATCAACGTGCCAAACACTTTGTCGCCAAAATGCGTTTGCACTTCATTCACGACTTGCTGCGCCAGGCGCATGCGACTGTCGTACATCGTCATCAGCAGGCCGCGCACCACCAAGCCGGGATTCAAGCCCTTGCGCACCAGTTGAATCGTATTCATCAATTGCGACAGACCTTCCAGCGCCAGGTACTCGCATTGCACCGGAATCAACACGCCTTGCGCGGCGGTCAGTGCGTTCACCGTGAGCAGCCCCAGCGAAGGCGGGCAATCGATCAGAATGTAATCGTAGTTGTGCCGCACATCGGTCAGCGCGTGCTTCAAGCGCTTCTCGCGATCGGGCATCTCGACGAGCTCGATTTCCGCGCCGGCCAATTGCACGGCCGATGGCCCGACATCCAGCCGCAGCCGTTTGGTCAGCTGCACGATCTGGCGCAGCGGCAGATCGTTGACCAGCACATCATACGTCGACGCTTTGATGTGGTGCTTGTCGAAGCCCAGCGACGAGGTGGCATTGGCCTGCGGATCGACATCGATCAACAACGTGCGTTGTCCGCGCGCCGCCAGGAAAGCACTTAAATTGACGGCGGTCGTGGTCTTGCCCACGCCGCCCTTTTGATTGACTAAGGCATAAATGTAAGGCATGGTTGGTTATACCGTTAAACACTCGTCAATTTCAGTGATTGTTGGAATGCTAGCGAGTCCGCGCCGCAAGATCGAATAGCCGGCCAGGGCATTGGCGAAATGCGCCGCCGCAAGCGGGTCGCCGGTTTGGCGCAGCCGGACCAAGAACGAGGCGGCAAAGATATCGCCGGCCCCGGTCGCATCGACCGGCTCGCGGGGATGGGTGGGCGCCTCGATCGCCAGGCCGCGCCGATAGATCGTACAACCGAGCGGGCCCCGGGTAACGATGAGCAACTTGGCCAGGGTCGCCCACTGCTGCACGATGGCCTCATCATTCCCGACGTCTTCAATGCTGAGGATCGTCGCATCGGCCCGGGGAAGTACCTCGGCGGCTTGTGCCCACTCGATTGGGCTGACGTGGCCTGCCGTATCCCATTGGCGCAGCCAGCCCTGTGGTGTCACACCGATCAATGCGCCAGGGAAACAAGCGAGCCAACCGGGATCGACTTCCTGAGCGATCGGAGCAAGATGTACGATGTCAGTCTGGATCGCCGCCGGAAACCGATCGGGTGTGAGGCGTTCCGCTACGGCATGCAGCGTTTGCTTGCGGCCCTGATCGGTGTAGATGTTCTCAAAGGTCGTCGTACGATCGGAAGTGAAGCACACCACGTCAATGCCATGCAGCACCGGACTCACGTCGAGATCGAGTTCAGTGCTGGTGAGGATGTGCACGTCACAGCCCAGGGCGTGGGCCATGCGCGAAGCATACGTGACCGTGCCGCCGAAGGTCCAGCCAGTGGGGATGATGTCTTTGGAGATATGACCAATCGCCAAGTAGCGCATGCGCCGACCAATCAAAAATGACCAATGACAAAAGTGCAGGTAGACTCTGTCATTGGCCATTCCATAGACGTGTTAGAGATTAGCGCTTATAAGATTTCGGAATGATCGTCACTTTGCGATTTTCGCCAACGCCGACGCTTTCCGTGCGCACTTGTGGATTGTCGCGCAAAGCGATGTGAACCAGTCGGCGTTCATTGGCGGGCATCGGCTCAAGGGCCGCCGGCTTATGCGTGGAGGCCACACGCTCGGCCATGCGCTGCGCCAATTGCGTCAATGTCTGCGCGCGATGAGCCTTGTACCCTTCCACGTCGAGTACGATGTGCAGGTAATGCTCGAGTTCTTTGGCAACCAGCAGGCGGGTGAGATATTGCAATCCGTCCAGCGTTTCGCCGCGCCGCCCGATGAGCGGACTGAGATCATCGCCGCGAATGTCCAGCACCACCGTCGGCTCATCTTGTTCATCATAGCCGTTGAGGTCGGCGGGTTCACGTTCGACAATCTGCGTCTTGAATTTCATCTTCGCCAGCAGATTGCGCAGCACTTCTTGGGCAATGGCGGAATCTGCGGTGCTGACGGGTTGAGCGTTAATCGTCGGCGCTGCTGTCGCAGGTTGCGACTTGCGCGCGGTGCGCGTCAAGCGCACGCGTGCGGTGCGGCCTGGCTCGGTCGTCAAGACGATAATGTCTACTTCGCCGCGCGTGACATTGAGTGCTTCCAGGCCGCGCGCGATGGCATCTTCAACAGTTGTGCCGGCAGCTTCAATCGTTTGAGGCGCTTCCACGGCCTAGCTCCTTCAAGAACGAAATCGGTAGACTGAATTACTTCGGCTTGTTGCCATTGTCCGAGTCGGATTTGGGCAACGGCGTAGACTTCTTGCTTTTGGCGGATGACACAGGCGCTACTACTGCTTGGTCATCATCGTCCACGACGGGTTTGGGCAGCGGCGTAGATTTCTTGCTTTTAGCAGGCGGCTCCAGCATCGCGACCGGCTTGGAGCCTTTGCTAATCTTCACGGGGTCCGCGGCGGGTAGCAACGGCTGCTTTTTCCAGCGGCGATTCATCAAGTACGATTGGACTGCACCCACTAAATTAGAGACGATGAAGTAAATGCTCAGGCCGGAGGCGAATTGCAGCGCGAACAACCCAAACATCATTGGCATGATGAGATTCATCTGCTTGGTCATGGACGCCTGGCTGGGATCGGCACTGGGGGCGGCCATCAACTTCTGCGAGAGATAGGTGGTCGCCACCACCAGTACCGGCAGAATGAAGACGAGCAGCTGCGCGACTAGGGGCGATATCGATTGCTGCACGGCCGGCAAAATCCCTGGCAGGCCCAAATCGTAAATCAAGAAAGTGGATTTGATGGGGATTAAGGGCACCAGGGCGGGCATCACCTGGAGTTGCAACAGTTGCAGCGGATTCGTCGCCAGCGAGCGAGTCAGGGATTGATAGAACGCGATCATGACGACGAGTTGCAAAATCAAGGGCAGACACCCGCCAAACATATTGACGTTGTTTTGCTTGTACAACTCCATCTGGGCCTGCGACATCTTGGTGCGATCGTTGCCGTACTTCTTTTTCAACTCTTCCAGCTGGGGCGCCAACTCGGCCATCTTGCGCGTATTGCGCTGTTGCGGCAGCGTCAGCGGCAAAGTGATCATGCGGACCAAAATGGTGGCGATGATGATCGCCATGACGAAGCTGTTGCCGAATACGCCATACAGCAACAGCATCATATTGACCAACGGGACAATGAGGATATCCACTACGTTTTTCCTCCAGACCTCGGCTCTACCGGGTCGCTCTAGCGTCTATTACTGAGTCTTCTGCGCCGGATAGCGCCACAACAACGTGCCCGTATTCTTATCCAGGCCATACAAGCGGACGGGATCGCCGCCGGCCAGATTGGGCATAGCGAGCAGGGTCTGGCTGACCACCACGGGGGTGACTAGGAAATTTTCGCCATCGTGCGCTTGATAAGGCTGCGGCCACACCGATTGGCCATTATCGGCCTTGAAGGCATACAGCTTATTTGTTTCGGTTCCGACATACACAATACCGCCGGACACCAGCGGCGTCATCTTCACGCCGCCGTCAACCTTTGCCGACCATTTCTTGTTTTGGCCAGCCGCCGCGTCCAGGGCGTAAATGTTGCCGCCGCGATCACCGAAATAGACGGTGCCATCAACTACTGCTGGACCATCCCACAATGCGCCGTCGGCCTTGAACGACCATTTCAACTTTCCATTCTGGGCATCCACGGCGTACAAGACGCTGCCAAACGATCCTACATAGATGGTGCCATTGGATACTGTGGGCGACCCGACCAATGCGTCGATCGTCGTGCAGTCATCGGGGAATTTCCACGCCTGATTTCCGTTCACCTTGTTGACCGCGTACAGGCAATGATCTTGTGAGGCGGCATAGACGTTTTGATCGTCAACCACTACGGCCGACCAGATGCGCGCAGTGGTGTGAACGGGCTGTAGCCACTTGGGGCGGCCGGTCTCCGCGTTGAGTGCGTAGATCGAGCCTTTGCCGTCGCCGAAATACAGTACGCCGTTGTCCAACACCACTGCGCCATAAATGTTGCCGGGAAGGTAGTCCGTTTCAGTGAGGGGATAAGTCCACTTAATGGTGGGCGCAGTTTGAGTACCGCGCTCAACATTGGCCCAGGCCTGCACCAGACCGCTATTGCTATTCATTTGCTCGGTAGCAACGTATAGCATCTTGCCGTCGGGTGAAAGGGCCGGTTGGGCGTAGTAGCCGATGGCGGCGCTAGCCGATTTCTGCGGCCAGCCGATTAACGGGGCGCCAGCCGTATCGCCCGCCACATCGATCGCCACCAGTTGATCGGCCGAGGCGAGATAGGCCGTATTGCCGGGAACCGTGTAACCCGGCCAACCGGTGACGGGGGATGCGCCGCTGCACGCGGCCAGCAGCACCATCACTACCGACAGGGAAACGATAAGCAACCATCTTTGAGAAAAAATGCGAGACAAACATCCTCCAGATTCAGGGAACAGGATCGTACCCACCGGGATAAAAGGGCTGACAGCGCCCGATGCGCTTAAGGGTCAACCAACCGCCCTTAAACACCCCATATTTTTTGAAAGATTCCAAGCCGTACTGTGAACATGACGGATAGAACCGACAAGACGACGGCATCAACCGCGAGAGCGTGAGTTGATAGATTCTGATGAGAAAGATGAAGAGGTACTTCATGCTTTGCTCCCACCACGCCAAGCGACCCACCCCGCCACACGCCGTGTCCCCGCTGAAGCGGGCGGCGCGCCAGGCGGGCGGGGAAATAGGCACAGCTGGGGACTATTTCGTCATCTCCCCCGGTAGCTGGCTATGCCACCCCCCGGCTTGCGCCAGTGCCTTTGTCAGAGCCGCAGTCACTTCGGCGACATTAGCTTGTTCAAGTGGCGCTCGTGCAATGATCACCACATCGATGCCGTTGATCAGGTTCGGATAGACTTGCCGCACACCTTCACGCAGGCGGCGCTTGAGACGATTGCGTAAGACCGCGTTGCCCAACCGCTTACCCGCCGCAATGCCAATCCGCGGAGGGGCATCCCGCTGATCGGCGCGGGGTTGAACGATGAGAACAAAGAAGCGATGCGGCCACGCGCGGCCGTTCTGACGAACTCGTCCGAACTCACCGCCAGGCCGCAATCGCCACACGCGCGCCATGGTCCAGCCGATTTACTGCTCTTTCCAATTGATGCGCTTGGCGCCCTGCGGCTGCGTGGCCAACTTATAACGACCCTTCGCGCGGCGGGCCTGCAGGACCTTGCGGCCGCCCTTGGTCGCCATGCGGGCGCGGAACCCGTACGTGCGCTGGCGGCGCCGCTTGCGAGGTTGAAATGTTCGCTTCGTCATGATCCGTTCACTCCTGAAAAGGTTAATTCACAAAAGGATGTCCGGCCTAAATTGCGCCGGACATACGTTCTGCTGCCAATTGCAAGCGGGCTGATTATAACTGATGTAGTTCATCCGGTCAACTGAAACCCCGATCGAGAGTGTAACGCAAAAGTGTTGGTGACTTTTCAGTTGCTCCCGCCGGATGGGTACATCCGGCGATTAGCGGCGATGGATGGGCCCATCCATCGCGGAGCGCCACCGGAAACCCGAAGGCTGCCCAACAGTTTTGCGGTATACCCCCGATCGAATTCCATCAACCCCGCGATCTGCTCAGTTTTTGTCGTCCTGTTCGCGTACAATGTCCGCGCCCAAGTCTTGCAGTTTTTGCTCGATACTTTCGTAGCCGCGATCGATCTGGCCGATGTTGCGGATAATACTTTGGCCCTGCGCGCACAGCGCGGCGGAGAGCAACGCCATGCCGGCCCGAATATCCGGACTTTCCAGGCGTTCACCGTGCAGCCGGCTCGGCCCTTGCACGATGCAGCGGTGCGGATCGCACAACACGATGCGCGCGCCCATGCCGATGAGCTTATCTACGAAGTACAGGCGGCTCTCGAACATCTTCTCGTGAATCAGCACCGACCCGACGGTCTGCGTGGCGACGACGATGGCCGTGCTCATCATATCAGCCGGAAAGGCCGGCCAGGGTGCGTCGTCGATCTTGGGGATCGCTCCACCTAGATCAGGTACCACAGTCAGCGATTGGCCGCGCGCGACGAATACATCCTCACCGCGTGTCTCAAACTTCACGCCCAGCCGTTCGAACATCAGGCGAATCATCCCCAGGTGCTGCGGGGCGGCATGGTGGATGGTGATCTCCCCAGCGGTGATGGCCGCCAACCCGATGAATGATCCGATCTCAAGATAGTCCGGCCCGATCGTAAACTCGGCGCCGTGCAGCGACTCAACGCCATGGATGAAGAGCGTGTTCGAGCCGATGCCCTCGATCTGCGCGCCCATCAAGTTAAGCAATTCACACAGCTCTTGTACATGCGGCTCCGAGGCGGCATTGCGATAAATGGTGGTGCCCTTGGCGAGGACGGCGGCCATGATGGCATTCTCGGTGCCGGTCACGCTCGCTTCATCCAGCAGAATATCCTGCCCGACGAGTTCCGTCACGCGCAGGGTGAACTCGCCGTTAATCTGCACACTCACGCCTAATTTGCTGAACGCCAAAAAGTGCGTATCCACTCTGCGACGGCCGATGACATCGCCCCCCGGCGGGGGCAGCTCCACTTCCTTCAAGCGGGCCAGCATCGGGCCGGCCAGCAAGATCGAGGCGCGGATGTCCCGGCACAAATCAGGATCGAGTTTCGTTTTGTGCACATGGGTGGCTTGAAGCCGGAAGCTGTGCCGATCGAGTTCGGTGATCTCTACTCCCAGATCGGCCAGCAATTTCATCATCGTGTGTACGTCACGGATGCACGGAACGTTGTGGAGGGTGACGGGCTGATCGGTGAGGAGCGTCGCCGCCAACAGAGGGAGGGCGGCGTTCTTGTTTCCGCTCGGCGTGACGGTCCCGATCAAGGGCCGGCCTCCGCGGATGACAAATTGGTCCATAGGGTTGGGTTCATTTCTCCGGGTATGCAGATGAGCGCATTGTACCAAAGCCCGCGGGGCGCTGCAAACCGGTCGAGTACGGGTTGATCGCACTTCAGTCTTTGAGGCAAAAATCGCTACTACTCAGCCGTCATTCCCGCGAAGGCGGGAATCCAGTGTCGGCGGCTGGATTCCCGCCTTCGCGGGAATGACCGGGCGCAGTATGCGGCGTTATGGCTGAATAGTAACCAAAAATCGCCGCAAAAATCGCGCGAAAAACTCGCCTCAAGCTGGCGGGTATGGTAAAATGTAATCTTGTGGAACGGAAACCCGCCTTGCCTTCAACCACTCAACAGCAACCTGTCTTAGGCGTGATCGACGCCGTGTCGGCCGGCTTGGATGCGGTGTTGCGGCATCCGTGGCTCTTGCTTATCCCGTTGGCGCTCGATCTTTTTTTGTGGGTTGGGCCGCGGGTGCAGGCCCCCGCCCTGTATCGTTTCTTTGAGCCGACTTTGGGCCAAATGCTGACCGACACGCCGTCGGCGGATGGCCGCCTGGCTGTGCAAGAACTGAGCAAATTGCTGAACGCCTTCTTCACTCAATACAACTTGTTTTCATGGTTGAGTGTCGGGCTAGTGGGCGTGCCGGTGGTGAATGCCGGCGTCGATTCGACCTTGCCGTTGGTCACAGGCGGCTTGCCGCTGGTGTGGCAGATCACCGATCTGGACGGCTATGTCGTGTTGCTGTTTCTCTTTACCGGGATGGGTTTGTTTATCTCGGCCTTGTTCTGGGCGTTGTTGAGTGGCTATGTGCGCGGCGATCCATTCCAGACAGCCCGTTGGTTCAAAGACAGTTTGACGATCTGGAAACGGCTGGTGTTATTGTACTTCCTGGTGATTGTGGCCGTGTTGCTGGCCATCTTCCCGGTGTCGCTGATCATGCTGATGATTAGCGCTCTTAGCCCGGGGCTGGCTTCGCTGGTTCCGGCCCTGGTGGTAGCGGCTGGCCTGTGGGTGGTGTTCATGGGCGTGTTTACACCGCACGGCATTGCCCTGCAGCACATGTCACTGGGCCGCGCGGTGAACACGAGCATCCTTATTGTGCGGGCGAACTTCATGCCCACCGCCGGGCTGGTCGCGCTGATGGTTGCCATCTCGATGGGCATGAACTTGATCTGGGACGGCCTGGCCGCCGATTCATGGCTGCGGCTGGTGGCCATGATCGGCAATGCCATCATCGCCGCCGGCTTGATCACTGCCTCATTGTTGTTCTATCGAAATCGCGTCAGCGTCTTGTTTGAAAGTCACCATTGGCCGCTGCCGTCGGAAAAATAGAAGGAGTCCTACCTGTGGCAGAAGAAACTAAATCAACCAACTATGATGCCAGTCAGATTCAAGTGCTGGAAGGGCTGGAGGCCGTACGTCGCCGCCCCGGCATGTATATCGGCAGCACGGACATTCGCGGCTTGCATCATCTGGTGTTCGAAGTGGTCGATAACGCGATCGACGAGGCGTTGGCCGGTGAAGCCGATCGGATCACGGTGACGATTCACACTGACTTAAGCGTGTCGGTGCGTGACAATGGGCGCAGCATCCCGGTCGGTCCGCACCCCACGCAGAAAGACGCCCACGGCAAGCCGATGGACGCGTTGGAAGTGGTGATGACGATCTTGCACGCGGGCGGCAAGTTCGGCGGCGGCGGTTACAAAGTGGCGTCAGGTCTGCACGGCGTGGGGGTGAGCGCCGTCAACGCGTTGAGCGAATCGATGTTGACCACGGTGCGCCGCGATGGCAAGGAGTGGCAGCAGGAATATCAACGCGGCAAGCCGACCGGCCCGGTCAAGCTGATCGGCAAAGTGGCGAAGGACGATGCGTGGCAGCGCGGCACGCAGCAGCGCTTCATGGCCGACATCACCATCTTCAAAGAAGGCATCGACTACAAGTACGAAGCCTTGGTGCAGCGCTTCCGTGAAATGGCCTTCCTCACGCGCGCCCTGACGCTCACGTTCCTGGATGAGCGCAACGATCACGAAATGTCGTTTCACTTTGAAGGCGGCGTCAAGTCATTCGTCCGCTATCTCAACAAGAGTCGCACGGTGCTGCATCCGCCGGTTTACACCGAGAAACAGATGAACGGCACCAGCGTGGAAGCGGCGATTCAATACACGGATATGTACACGGAGTCGGTGTACGCCTTTGCGAACAACATCAACACCATCGATGGCGGCACGCACGTCACGGGTTTCCGCTCGGCGTTGACGCGCACGCTGAACGATTACGCGCGCAAGGCAGGCCTGCTGAAAGATTCCGATCCGAACTTCAGCGGCGACGACGTGCGCGAGGGCCTGACGGCCATCATCTCGATCAAGCTGCAAGACCCGCAGTTCGAGTCGCAGACCAAATCGAAGTTGGGCAACGCCGAAGTGAAGGGGCAGGTCGAAAGCGTGGTCGGCGAAGCGTTGTCGGCATTCATGGAAGAGAATCCGCGCGAGGCGAAGGCTATCATTACCAAGTGCCTCACTGCTTCGCGCGCACGTGAAGCCGCGCGGCAGGCGCGCGATCTGGTGATCCGCAAATCGGCGCTGGAGTCGCTCACGCTGCCCGGCAAGCTGGCCGATTGCTCCGAACGCGATCCTGCCAAGTGCGAAATCTACATCGTCGAAGGCGACTCGGCCGGTGGCTCGGCGAAGCAGGGCCGCGATCGACATTTCCAGGCGATTCTGCCGCTGCGCGGCAAGATCCTCAATACCGAGCGCGCGCGCATGGACAAGATTCTGGCGAACAACGAAGTGAAGTCGTTGATCAGCGCGCTGGGCTGCGGCATCGGCGATCAATTCGACGTGAGCAAGCTGCGCTATCACCGCACCATCATCATGACCGACGCCGACGTGNNACGGCAGCCACATCCGCACGCTGCTGTTGACGTTCTTCTTCCGCTATATGGCGTCGCTGGTAGAGAACGGCCACCTCTATATCGCGCAGCCGCCGCTGTATCGCATCGAGTCGAAGAAGAGCGGCGTGCAGTACGTCTATAACGACGCAGACAAAGATACCGCCGTGAAGCAGCTGGGCACCGAGAAGATCACGCTGCAACGCTACAAGGGCCTGGGCGAAATGAACCCGGAACAGCTGTGGGAAACGACGTTGAATCCGGCGAATCGCACGTTGTTGCAGGTAACCATCGAAGATGCGGCCGCCGCCGACAAGACCTTCGATATGCTGATGGGCGATGAGGTGCCGCCGCGCAAGCGCTTTATTCAAACGCATGCCAAGGAAGTGCGGAATCTGGATATTTAGGGATCAGGGATCGGTTAATCGGGGATCAAGGATCAGGAACACGACGTCCCGATCGTTCAAGGCGATCGGGACGTTTTTATTGATCGTTCAGGCGTGTGATATGATCGGATAGCAGGAGGCCATTATGATCTGGTCGGAAGTTCGGCAGACTTACCCGAATCGCTGGCTCATTATCGAGGCGGTGGAAGCACGCACACTTGACGAGCGACGCTTCCTTGACAAAATTGCTGTGATGGAAGTGTGCCCTGACAACGCCGAGGTCATGTCGGCCTACGAGCGCTGGCATCAAGCCTATCCGCAGCGCGAATTCTATTTTGCGCACACCGGGCGCGAAGAGTTGGACATTCGAGAACGACGCTGGTTGGGCATTCGGAGGAATGATGCGACTCGCGCTTTACGATGATCTGCCGTTCGTGAGTCTAGCGCTGACCTATCGCGGCGCAACCGTCACAATTGCGCAGGTGCTCATCGATACGGGATCGGCATCCACGATTTTTGCGGCGCGGGTTGTCGCCCCGATTGGCATCTTACCGGAGATGACCGACGACGTCTACACGGTACGCGGCATCGGCGGGACTGAAGCCGTGTTTACACGCCGGATTGATTGTGTGGCGATTGAAGCACAGGCGGTCAATAATTTTGAGATCGAGGTTGGTGGCATGAGCTATGGATTTGACATCGACGGCATTCTTGGTATGGACTTCCTCACCCGCGCCGGTGCGATTATCAATCTTCGTGATCTGCGCCTTGATTTCGGCTGTAGCGCGTTGTAGATCTCACCCATTTTTGCAGACAGCGTACGACCCACAGCGACCCCTTTCCTGAGACGCATTTCAGGAGAGGGGTGAGTGATCTTTGTTGATTACGGTGCCGAACGGGGTGAGGTAAAAACAACGTCACTTCCCATTAAGGCTTGCCAAGAAATAAGTCCGCACTNNGAGTTGTTCTTTGACGGCTTCTAAGGAGTCATCGATCGTGAATGAAGTTATCCAGACCTTGTTGAATCGCAAATCAGTCCGAGCATATGAAGAGCGGCCCGTCCCCGCGGAAGTGAAGCGCGAACTTCTGGCGGCTACGTTGCGTGCGCCCACGGCCGGTAACATGATGCTGTATTCCATCATCGACGTGACCGAGCAAAGCCTGAAGGATGCGCTGGCCCAATCGTGCGACGATCAACCCTTTATCGCGCAAGCGCCTTTGGTGTGGCTCTTTCTGGCCGACTATCA